>NZ_LKDU01000001.1:0-464128 GCF_001401855.1 Pseudoalteromonas sp. P1-7a
AAAGCAACGCTTTTACCTAAGTGTAAACCCCTTTGCCAAAGCCATGAGAAGCTGCGCTTCTAACGTGAGCAAGCTCAACGTCTACAAGTAAAATTAACGCCGGAGCAAAACCCAGCCCTGTAGACGCGCAGCTTGCTGGCGTTTTAAAAGCAACGCTTTTATAGGCATAAAAAAAGCCGCATAAAATGCGGCTTTGGGGGTTTAGTCTCACTTCACTTTGGGCGTGTCTCCAAAACTTAGTGAATACGTTACCAAGGAACTGTTTGCTAATTTAATAAAATTACGTTTATTAAATAGACTCTAATGCAATTTTAACCATTTCGTTAAACGTGCTTTGGCGCTCATCGGCTGGTGTTGCTTCACCAGTGATCACGTGGTCACTTACCGTGAATAATGCCATTGCATTTGCACCGTACTCTGCTGCTACACCGTATAAACCGGCTGTTTCCATATCAACAGCAAGTACTCCTAGTTTATCTAGGTCTTTGTAAAATGTGTCGTCAGCTTGGTAGAAAGTATCGGTAGTAAATACGTTACCTACCTTTGCTTTTATACCTAGCTCTTTAGCGGCGTTAACACCGTTTAAAAGTAGGTCAAAGTTAGCAATTGCTGAAAAATCGTAACCACGAACACGTGCACGGTTTACGTTTGAGTCGGTGCTTGCACCTTGTGCAAAAATTACGTCGCGAATTTTAATATCTGTACCAATACCACCACAGGTGCCAATACGGATAATATTTTTTACGCCAAAGCTTACAATTAACTCACGCGCATAAATAGACATAGATGGTATGCCCATGCCCGAACCCATTATACTTACCGGTTTACCTTTGTATGTGCCTGTAAAGCCGTACATGTTACGTACACCAGTTACTTGTACTGCATCATCTAAAAAGTTTTCAGCAATGTACTGTGCACGAAGCGGATCGCCCGGCATTAATACTGTTTCAGCAAAGTCACCAACGTTTGCACTAATATGCGGAGTACTCATTAATTGTTTTTCCTTTTTATTTAGGCGCGTTAAGCTTATTTAAAAAGCCGTCGCCGTATTCAAGTGCAGGTAAGTTAAACCACTGTGCAAGGGTTTGACCTATATCTGCAAAGCTATTGCGCTCGCCAAGCGGGGTATTTTGCATGCCCGGTTGATAAGCTATAACTGGTACATATTCGCGGGTGTGCTCAGAACCTGGAAAGGTTGGGTCACAGCCGTGATCTGCAGTGATCATTAATACATCATCTGCATTTAATTGGTTTAGTATAGTTGGTAAGTAATCGTCAAATTCTTTTAATGCTTTTGCATAACCAACTGGGTTACGACGGTGGCCAAACTTTTCGTCAAAATCAACTAAATTGGTAAAAATTAAGCTGTTGTCTGGCGCGTTTGCTAATACTTCGCTGCTTTTTTCAAGCAAATTCATTAGCCCTGGGGCTTTATGTTTTTGCGTAATACCTTGGTGTGCATATATATCAGCAATTTTACCAATGCTTATTACTTCACCACCGTGTTTAGATAACACATCTAACAATGTTGGCGACGGCGGCAATACAGAATAATCACGACGATTACCTGTGCGAGCAAAGTCTGCATTGCTTGTGCCTAAAAATGGCCTAGCTATAACACGACCTATATTTAGCTTGTCGAGTAATTCGCGGGCAATTTCACAAATTTCGTAAAGTCGCTCTAGACCAAATGACTCTTCGTGAGCAGCTATTTGAAATACGCTATCTGCAGAGGTATAACAAATTGGCTTACCTGATTTTACGTGCTCTTCACCAAGTTGCTCTAAAATGGTGGTGCCTGATGCATGGCAGTTGCCTAAAATACCAGGAATACCCGTGCGGGCTATAAACTCATCTACAAATTCTTGTGGGAAACTCGGCTGTGTTTTAGGGAAGTAACCCCAATCAAATAACACGGGTACGCCGGCCATTTCCCAATGCCCTGAAGGCGTATCTTTACCGCTTGAAAGCTCTTTTGCATAACCCCATGCACCTTGTGATGCTTGACGGTCAGAAACTAAACACGTTTCGCCACCTGCTGCCTCACAGGCATCAATTAAACCTAATTTAGATAAATTAGGTAACGATAACGCTTTTCCTGTTTCGTCGTGGTATGCTTTTAACAAGTGGGCAAGTGTATTTGCTCCAACATCACCAAATTTGTCTGCATCGGGTGCTGCGCCTATACCTAGGCTGTCTGCCATTAAGATGATTGCTCTTGCCATGTTGACCTCACTTTGCTTCTAGGTGGTTACTTTATCCGCTGAACGAATTTTCCGTACAGGACATAAGTCCTGTTTCATAAAAGCTAAACATTATAAATTTGCGTTCTTAAGCAAAGCAAAAGAGATTATTCGTGTCTTTTTTGCTATTGTGATCAACCAAACAACTTTTCCTTTTCTGTGTGGGTGAGAACTTTAGTGACACGAACTATTATAGCTATTGCTGGCGCATCGGCGTCGGGCAAATCTCTTTTTAGCCAAACTATTTACAATGAGTTGGTTAATGAGCTTGAACCAGGCGCTATCGCCATTATTGAAGAAGATGCTTATTACAAGGATCAGTCGCATTTGCCTATGGAACACCGTACGCAAACTAACTACGACCATCCTGATGCATTTGAACATGAGTTAATGCTAGAACATTTAACTCAACTTCGTAGTGGTAACTCTGTCGAAGTACCTACTTATGATTATGCACAACACACACGAAGCGATGAAACTCGCCGCGTTGCTGCAGCTAAAATTTTAATAGTAGAAGGTATTTTATTATTAAGTGATAAAGCACTTAATAAAGAATTTGATATTAAGGTGTTTATAGATACCCCCCTTGATATTTGCTTAATGCGTCGTATGCAACGAGACATGGAAAAAAGAGGTAGAACATTACAATCTGTTGTTGAGCAATATCAAGCAACTGTTAGACCGATGTTTTATCAATTTATTGAGCCTTCAAAGCATAACGCTGATTTGGTTGTGACTCGAGGCGGTATGAACCGCGTTGCGATTGATATTATTAAAAGTAAAATTAAGTATTTACTACAAGAATAATAACGGGAAACATCTGTATGACAACATTTATGAGCTTAGTAGGCATGTTTGTACTACTAAGTATTGCTTTTGCGGCGTCGACTAATCGCAAAGCAATAAACTTACGCACCGTAGCGATAGCCTTTGCTATGCAAGTAGTTATTGGTGGGTTTGTACTGTTTTTTGAAGCAGGCAAAAATGTGTTAGCAAGTATGTCTAGTGCCGTTTCTTCGGTTATTAGTTTTGCAAACGATGGGATTGGATTTTTATTTGGCCCACTTGCTTCGCAAGACACGCTAGGTTTTATTTTTGCTATTCAAGTTTTACCGGTCATTGTGTTTTTCTCAGCACTTGTTGCTGTGCTTTATCACATTGGCATTATGGATTGGATAATTAAAATTTTGGGCGGCGGTTTACAAAAATTATTGAAAACCTCGCGCACAGAATCGCTCTCAGCAACGGCTAATATATTTGTAGGCCAAACTGAAGCACCTTTAATCGTTAAGCCGTTTATAGCAACCATGACTAAGTCTGAGTTGTTTGCAGTAATGGTAGGTGGCTTAGCCACGGTAGCAGGCTCTGTAATGGCAGGTTACGTAATAATTGGTGTAGAGCTTAAGTATTTAATTGCCGCTAGCTTTATGGCTGCACCAGGTGGGTTTTTAATGGCCAAAATGATTGTGCCAGAAACCGAAACACCTAAAGATACGCTCGCAGAGTTAGATAGCGATGAAGACAAGCCTGTTAATGTTATTGATGCAGCAGCATCAGGCGCAGCTAACGGCATGCATTTAGCGCTAAATGTGGGCGCAATGCTATTAGCTTTCGTAGCATTAATAGCGTTATTAAACGGCTTATTAGGCGGAATTGGAGGGTGGTTTGACTATCCTACTCTAACGCTACAAGAGATTTTAGGTTATGTATTTGCCCCTGTTGCATGGTTACTTGGCGTACCATGGGATGAGGCAATCATAGCAGGTAGTTTTATTGGTCAAAAGTTAGTAGTAAATGAGTTTGTTGCTTACTTAGACTTTATAAATTATCGCGATACGTTAAGTGCGCACACTCAAGCAATTGTAACATTTGCCTTGTGTGGGTTTGCTAATCTATCGTCGATAGCTATTTTACTAGGTGGATTAGGCGGTATGGCGCCTAGTCGGCGAAAGGATATCGCACGCTTAGGGCTCAGAGCAGTGTTAGCAGGATCTATGGCTAACCTTATGAGCGCAGCAATTGCTGGGTTTTTCCTCTCGCTAGCTTAGAAACTTAATGAGATGAACACCGGTGTTGCAAAACAAGAAGATAGTACTTTAAGGGGTTAAAGCACTATCTGACTTGAACGATACTTCACCAAGGGCCGCAAGGCCCTTTTATCGTTTTAGGGCTATTAAAAACTTACTCCTTTTAGTTAAATAAGCACTAGCCTTTGTCCCTCCCTCAACGAGCTGTTTACTCAAACACCCGTAATAAATAAGCTTTTTTTCATAAATCCTTTTAATTATTGGTAAATTTGCAATCTTAGACCACACTTAGTAGTAATTTTTTGCTGTAACGTTGCCGCATCTTTTGCACATAAGTGGCGTGTGTTTTTGCTTATGAGCTATTAGTCACAAAACTATCAAAAAAATAAAACCTATTTACTTTTTGCTATGTGATGGCCAGCTAAGCGTTGTATTCGTTATTGAACACTATGAGATGAACTTAATTAATGCGTGTAATTGTATCTTTATTGCTGTTTTTTTCTTTTTTTAGCTTTGCTTCATCTAAGCAAATTTTAGTCGTTACGGAGCTTTCACCACCGCATCAAACCCTCGTTAATGGAGAGGTGTCAGGCTCTGGCACTGCGTTCATACGCGACATTTTTAAAGCTGCTGGCTTATCTCCCGACATTCATATGTACCCTTGGGCGCGTGCTTATAAATTAGCAACAACAGTCGATAATACATTTATATATAGCCTCGCCAGAACCCCAGAACGAGAGGCTAAGTTTCACTGGATAGGCGGCCCAGTAGGTCATTTTGAACTAGGATTTATTAGCTTAAGTAGTCGCTCAGACATAAGTATTTCAACAACTGAGGATGCTAAAAAATATAAAATTGCGATGCAGCGCAACGATTTTGCAACAGATACGTTATCGAAAATAGGCTTTGAGGTGGTACTAACCTCTGACATAAAAAAATCATATGCGCTGTTGTTAGCAAACAAAGTCGACTTAATTGTAGATGATAAAAACTTTATGGTTAAAATGGTAGAGTACTTAGGCTATGAAAAAAACCATTTAAGCTTTCTTTATAAAGTGGATGAATTAACCATTAATGCATACTTAGCCGCCAACATAAATACTGATCTAAAATATATAAAGGCCCTTAATGAAGCCTATTTTGAGGTAGTAAAAACAACGCCCCTACCCTATGATATTTAGCCTTAACTAGCTTAATTATTTTTCATAGGGGGCCATAAAATATGCCAGTCCTCGCTGTTGCACAAGCTTGTTATACGCAATTTCAAAGCGCTTAGTAACCTCTAAAGGCACTTGTTTATTAAACGCCAAATAGTTATCTTTTAGAGAAGGCGGAACAGGCAGCTCATACAGTTGTTCAACATTACTTAGCGATAAACCATATGCCTTAAGTTGGTTATTAACGACTTGCTCCGATCCTATAATTAAATCTAACCTCTTTTTTATAAATAGCTCAATGTACTCTTGCTCTTGTGCCACCACCAAGAGGTTTTTGCCGCGTTCAAAACCCGCCTTTTCGACTAGGGTGCTATATATATCTCCTCTAACAATACCTAAAGTATAACTTTTAAGCTCGCTCAAACTAGCGCTCTGTACTTGATTGTTACCAGCCAATTTATAAAAGTAGGTTTTACCTGAAACTAATGGCCCTAACCAATTGAATACACTTACCCGGTTTTCATGTTTAGCTACAGAAAATATTGCTGAGTGGGGGTCTAACGATACAGACTTCATAGCACGCGCAAAGGGCTGCACTCTAAATGTGCATTCTATGTTTGCGTCAATGCATAATGTATTTACGATATCAAAATTTACACCAGTCAAAACACCTTCATCGTTTAAAAAGTTATAGGGTGCAAAATGATCAGTATATATAGTTAGCTTAAAGCTATTTGCCAAAACAGGTTGTATGCAAAATATAAAAAGAAGTGAAAGTAAGGCTTTTAAAATAACAACACCACAATAAATATAATAAATTTTTATAAAAGAATAGGTGTTTAGGTAGGACAGTCAAATTTTAGGCACAAAAAAAGCGCCTTACGCGCTTTTTTTTATTTTTACTTTAACAGTAAAAATTATAACGGAGTGATGTTATCCGCTTGAGGACCTTTTTGACCTTGTGAAAGAGTGAACTCTACACGTTGGCCTTCAGCTAAAGTTTTGAAACCTTCGCTTTTGATTGCTGAGAAGTGTGCAAAAACGTCTGGGCCGTTTTCTTGCTCGATGAAACCAAAACCTTTAGACTCGTTAAACCACTTAACTGTACCTGATACGATGTTAGACATTGTAATATCCTGATATAAAAATAAAAAATATGCTCGTAAGAGCGGGTGTAGCAAAAAATGAGATGGTACTTAAAAACTTCAGGACGGTACTACAAGTATTACTTATACAACAACGAAATAAAGATTTATAAACTATCATGCTTTCTTTCTAGCTGCGGCCCACTATATAGAGTTAACTATTTATGTCAAGCCTTTATGGTAATACAATTAATAAATAGTGCTTGGGCTTTGCTATAAATAGCCTCGCAACTAACCTGAAACCTAACCACAGCAAGGCTTTTGTAGTTAACGTGCTTATTTAAACTGCACACTATTAAATTCTCAGCTTTTTATCATCCCCTTTGCAGAGCCCCTATTTATAAGCATACCCACCATTGGAAATAACATCACCCTCACCTGCCACGTTTAATTGCGCCAAAACCTATGTACGTTAGCGCCTTTGTAACATCCACTGCATGCGTTAAAAGTGTATTGTTACCAAACGGTGTAAATATATACTGTGGCTTAAGCAAAGTGCATTACTACTTACTCCAAAAACACTTTAGCTGTACATGTTGGTACAAACTAAAAATCTGTATTCAGCAATGATACACGCCCAATAAATTACCCTGCTCATACAAGCAGCTGCACTTTGCAGTTGTATAAAAAAGTAGATAAGCTACTGGTACTTATCTATTTAGCGCTGGAGTGTGTTTTGCTAAATAAATGCTTTATTTCGTCTGTTGTTTTTTTATCTGGGTGTTTAATGCCATTACAATCTTCTTTTGCTAAGCCTACTCTGTCTCTTGAGCAACAACTGGGGCAAAAACTAATACTCGATTTACGCTATTTTTGCCAACAAGGGTCAAGCAAACAATGTAGAACACCGGTTACGTCTCTCCCTGATGAACTAGCAGCGGCCATTACAAAGCATAATATTGGTGGGGTAATTTTATTTTCTGAAAACACCCAATCTATTGAGCAAACCATTAACCTTAATAGCCAATTACAAAATGCTGCTAGCAAGTCGAGCTCTAAACTGCCGTTATTTATTTCAATAGATCAAGAAGGCGGGCGCGTTGCTAGACTGCCTCGCGACGTGGCCACCTCATTTACTGGTAACATGTCTATTGGGGCTACATATGAAAAGCACGGTACAAAATACGCGACGCAAATAGCGACGGTTATAGCAAAAGAACTTAAATCTTTAGGTATTAATGTTAACTATGCTCCCACCGTAGATGTAAACATGAACCCAGATAACCCTGTAATTAATGTACGCTCATTTGGTGAAAATCCAGCTTTAGTCAGTAAGCTTGGCGCAGCCCAAGTTGCAGGGTACGAAAATAATGGGGTAATAACGTCGTTAAAGCACTTCCCAGGGCACGGCGATACCAACGTAGATAGCCATACAGGTTTGCCACAAGTTAACCATTCTAAAGAAGAAATTTACCAGCAAGATCTCGCTCCATTTAAGGATATTATTGCTACGCAAAACCCGGGGATGATTATGACGGCGCATATTCAATACCCACAGCTCGATAGCAGTACATTTGTTAGTACTAAAGGCAAAAGTATGATTAAGCCTGCCACTATGTCGCGTACTATCATTACTGATATTTTACGAGGCGAGTTAAATTATCAAGGCGTAGTTGTTACCGACGCACTCGATATGGCTGGCATTAGCGATTTTTTCACTCCTACCCAAGCGGTAATTAATACTTTTGCAGCAGGCGTAGATTTAGCCCTCATGCCCATAGAAATAAGAACACCGGATGATTTAAACGCACTAGACGAACTCATGGATGAACTAATCGCAGCGGTTAACAGCAACCAGCTAAATAAAAACGAAGTGGCTCAATCGGCTGCGCGTATAACAACGTTAAAAAATAAGTTTAAATTAACGACCAAGTTAGACCCATTAAGCTCGTTAGCTAAAGCAAAAAATATTATTGGCTCTAAAGCTCATCGAAAAATAGAAGCTGAGCTTGCCGTAAACGCCATTACCGAGGTTAAAAATAACAATAACGCATTACCCCTTAATTTAACTAAAGGGCAGCATGTACATATTATTATGCCCGACACACGAAAATGCATGGCTATGCAGCAAGCACTTAGCGCCACAAGTTCAATTACGCTTAAATATAGTTGCAGCAGTTTGCAAGGCTTTGACCCAGTAAAAGCACATAACTTAATTAAAAACGCAGATATTGTTATCGCGGGCAACGCCACACCAAACCAAAGTGCAGTAGAGATTGGCGGAATGGATGATTTAAAAGACAATCCTCGCTTTGCGCTCAATACGGCAGAGCAACCTAAAGCGCTGGCATCTTTACTGGATATTGCAGCATCTGTGAATAAAAAAACAATTTTTATAAGCTTACGTGCCCCCTACGACATAGCGCAGTTTGGCAGCAAAGCTGATGCAGTGCTTGCTTCTTATGCGTACAATATAGATACAGATAAAAACAATGCGGTTGCAGGGCCTGCATTTACAGCGCTAGCAAAGGTATTGTTGGGTAATGTACCGGCTCACGGCGTGCTGCCTGTTACCATAAAATAATAAAAACAAGGGATATAAAATGAAACTTAATTGCGATTTAGGCGAGAGCTTTGGCGCATGGAAAATGGGGTTAGATGATGAGGTAATGCCTCATATTGATATGGCGAATATTGCTTGTGGGTTTCATGCTGGTGACTCAGATGTCATCGCTGATACATTATATTTAGCAAAGCAGCATAACGTTCAAATAGGTGCGCATCCAAGTTATCCCGACCAACAAGGTTTTGGTAGGCGCTCTATGGCGCTGAGTGCGCAAGAACTGACTAATTGCTTACATTACCAAATTGCTGCCCTTGATGGCATGGCCAAAGTGCAAGGCTTAACACTTAGCTATGTTAAGCCACATGGTGCTTTGTATAACGATATGATGAAAAACGATCATATTTTACAAACGGTTATTACAGCCGTTGCGCACTACCCGTCGCCATTAAAGCTCATGCTATTAGCCACTAAAGACTCTGCTAAACACTCTTTAGCCGCAAACAGCTTAGGCGTTGAGCTAATTTTAGAAGCCTTTGCCGACAGGCAATACACAGACGAAGGACACTTAGTATCTCGCCACCTTGAGGGCAGTGTTCACGATAAACCAGCGCTTTTAGCGCAAGTAAAACAGCTTTTAAACGACGGCACAGTCACTACCCGCTCAGGTAGTACACTTAATTTAAACGCTAACAGCTTATGTGTACATGGCGACAACGCAGCCGGTATTGCACTTATTAAAGAAATTAAATCCCTGTGTGAATTAACTTAATAACTCATACTTTTGAGCTGTAAAGCCCCTTTACAGCTTCAACTCGTAGTTACAAATTATTGTTTCACCGCATTGCGCTTTTCATCCTTTCCCTGCTGACATATAACTATGTATACAAAAAACACAACAGGGAATACAAATGAAGACGCTTATAGCACTTAGTTTAAGTAGCAGTTTATTACTAGCTAGTAGTCAGTTAGCTTTTGCAAAGGACAACACATTACAGCTACAAGATGTGTTTAATCTTGAATATGCCAATCAAATTGATATAACCGACGATGGTAAAACGGTGTACTTTGTACGTAATCGGATGGATATAAAAACCGACCGTAAAGTCAGTAATATTTGGTCAGTTGATTATAAAACCAAACAACTACAGCCGCTTACCTCTGGCGTTCATATGGATCACTCCCCTGTTCTTTCACCTGATGGCCAGCGCCTTGCATTTATATCTAACCGCGATGGTAGCAGCCAAATTTATATAAAGTGGCTTAAAACAGGTGCTTTAGCAAAAATAAGTAACCTAACCAGCAACCCACGTGCAATTACTTGGAGCCCTAATTCTAATCAACTTATTTTTAGTATGTTTGTGCCAAGTAGCAGTGCCGCCCCTGTAAGCTTGCCTGGTAAGCCTAAAGGCGCGATGTGGGCCGAACCAGCAAAATTTATAGACGATGTTTACTACCGAGCCGACGGTGGAGGCTACACACAAAAAGGCTATAATCAATTATTTGCTATAGATGCCAACGGCGGTAATGCAAAGCAGCTTACACACGATAAGTTTGATAATGCGGGTGAAGTAAGTTTCAGTAAAAACGGTAAAGCCCTTTATTTTTCTGCCAATCGCCATGAACAAAATCAATTAAAACCAATCAACAGTGAAATATACCAACTTAATTTAACCACCCTAGACATCAAGGCCATTACCAACCGCAATGGGCCAGATCAACAACCTAAAGTATCTCCCGATGGGCGTTACTTAGCGTATACAGGGTATGACGATAAACGTACTAATTACGAAAACACGCAACTTTATATTCGCGATTTAAAGTCTGGTAAAACAACAAGCCTAACCCCTAACTTTGATAGAAGCGTGGGACAAATTAAATGGAGTGCTAATTCTAAAGGGGTTTACTTTAGCTACGCAGATGAAGGTCAAACCACCCTTGCTTATCAGCCTCGCAGTGGCAACCGTAAAGTGATCACTGAGCAAATTGGTAGTGTTGCTTTTGGCCGCCCCTACTCAGGTGGTGACTTTGATATAAGCGAAGATGGCGACATTGCTTTTACACTTGCCGATACTCAGCGCCCTGCAGATATAGCCACTATAAAACGCGGTAAAGTTCAGCGCCTCACCACACTCAATGCCGATGCACTAGGCGATAAACAACTGGCAAAAGTAGAAGAAATTTGGCTTAAATCAAGCCACGACCAATTACCGATTCAAGGCTGGGTAGCTTACCCACCAGGCTTTGATAAATCAAAAAAATACCCACTGGTACTAGAAATTCACGGCGGCCCTGTGGCTAACTACGGCCCTCATTTTAGTACCGAGGTGCAATTATTTGCAGCCAAAGGTAACGTGGTTTTATACATGAATCCTCGTGGCAGCGATTCATACGGTAAAGCCTTTGCGCAGACAATTCATCATAATTATCCAAGTAACGATTTTGACGATTTAATGACCGGTGTTGATGCGCTAATAGCAAAAGGCTTTATTGACGAGTCTAAACTATTTGTTACCGGTGGCTCGGGCGGTGGTGTATTAACCGCATGGATTGTAGGTCACACTGATAGGTTTGCCGCTGCCGTAGTTGCAAAACCTGTTATTAATTGGATCAGTTTTGTACTAACTGCCGATTTCTATCCATTCTTCGCTGATTACTGGTTTCCGGGTAAGCCTTGGGATCATATGGAGCATTACATGAAACGCTCTCCTATTAGTTATGTAGGGAACGTAACAACTCCCACTATGCTTTTAACAGGTGAGTCTGATTACCGTACTCCAATTTCAGAAACCGAGCAATTTTACCAAGCTCTTAAGCTCCAAGGTGTTGATACTGCGATGGTACGTATACCTAATGCCTCGCATGGAATTACAGCTCGCCCTTCTAATTTAATGACCAAAGTCGCTTATATCCAATGGTGGTTTGATAAACATACAAACAAAAAGTAAGTACTGTGACTAAATTTAATATTAGCCACCTCTGCGTGGCTAATATTTTGCTAAAACTGTAAACCCCCTTTACAGTTTTAATCTTTAACCATATCGGACTTAGCTGGTTTTCAGTTAGTAAAATTTCGGTTTATTGTGTTTTTAATGGTTTGAGTTAGTAAAAAATCGGTTTGAGTCACTGTTTATAAGCGCTCAGTTAGTAAAAAAATGTTTTATAACAGAGCTTAGTTAGTAAAAATTCGGTTTATTATTTTACTTGTTACCTGTTATAAACTTAAAAACGGCTGTTTTCTTTTGTTTTTTCCTCTATTTCATCGTATTTAAAGTAAAAATAAGCTATTAAATCAGGCCAACTTAAAAGCTAGTTAAATTCTGATCTCAAAATAACTGAGCTAGTTAAAAGCTGATCTAAACCTCAAACAGTGATACCAATCCGCCTATTTAAGTGAACAATTTTGAAGATGGAAAACGTGTTAATAGCTAAGCAAAAATGAGCTATTTAGTTGCTCTTGGAAATTGCCTCTGCCTTGCTTTGCCTCCATGAAGTCGTAAATGAGAGTTTTTTAACACCAATAACGACACGTTTAACTCTCGAAGTGATTAAGCCTTATTACTGAATAGTATTAATAATCAGCCACAAAAAAAGGGCCGTAAGGCCCTTGAGTAACACTATCTAGAAACGTTAAAACTGATTCATGGTGTTATCTTCACCACCGGCTTTAAGTGCGTTCTCACCAGAGAAGTACTCTTTGTGTGTATCGCCAATATTTGAGCCAGCTAAATCTTGGTGCTTAACTGAAGCTTGCTCACGGCGTATTTCTTGACGTTGTACATCGCGTACATAGGCAAGCATCCCCATGTCACCAAAGTAGCCTTCTGATAAAATATCGGTGCTTAGTGCAGCCGTATGATAAGTAGGTAGCGTGATTAAGTGATGGAAAATACCTGCTTCACGTGCGCCATCACGCTGGAAGTTTTGTACTAGTACATCCGCTTCGGCTGCAAGCTCTGTAGCGTCCATTTCTGGTGCCATAAATCCTTTGTTATCGCCAAGAGTTGGGTACGCGCTTACATCTTTACCTTCTTCTACCCACTGTTGATACACTTGCTCACGGAATTTAAGTGTCCAGTTGAATGATGGTGAATTGTTATAAACAAGTTTAGCGTCCGGTACTTGTTCTTTAACGCGGTTTACTAGCTCTGCAATTTGCTTAACATGTGGTTTTTCGGTTTCTATCCACAATAAATCAGCGCCTGATTGTAAGCTTGTAACACAATCGAGTACTACGCGGTCTTTTTCAGTGCCTTCGCGGAACTGGTACAAGCCGTTTTCTAAACGCGTTGGCTTACATAATTGGCCATTAATTTTCATTGCCGTATCACCTTCGTTTAAATCATCTACACCGTTAATAGGCGTGGTTTCTAAAAACGCATTGTATTGGCTAGCTAAGTCGCCTGGTGTTTGCGACACAGGCACTTTTTGCGTAAGGCTTGCACCTAATGAGTCGGTACGCGCAACAATAATCCCGTTATCAATTCCTAGCTCTAAAAATGCGTAACGTACAGCATTAATTTTTGCTAAAAAATCTTCGTGCGGAACAGTTACTTTACCTGCTTGATGGCCGCATTGTTTAGCGTCAGACACTTGGTTTTCTATTTGAATGGCGCAGGCACCCGCTTCAATCATCTTTTTAGCAAGTAGGTAGGTTGCTTCTTCGTTACCAAAACCTGCATCAATATCAGCAATAATGGGCACTACATGTGTCTCAAAGTTATCGATTTTATTAAGTACCGCTTGCACATCGCCGCCATTGGCTTTGGCTTCATCAAGCTCGTTAAATAAGTGGTCTAACTCTCGTGCATCGGCTTGCTTTAAAAACGTATAAATCTCTTCAATGAGTGCCGGCACAGAGGTTTTTTCGTGCATACTTTGATCCGGTAACGGGCCAAATGCAGAGCGAAGCGCAGCAACCATCCAACCACTTAAGTAAACATAACTGCGCTTAGTTGTTTTTTGATGACGCTTTATTGCCATCATCATTTGTTGCGCAGTAAAACCATGCCAGCAACCTAAAGACTGCGTGTATTGGCTGGTGTCTTTATCGTAAGCGGCCATATCTTCACGCATTACATCTGCGGTGTATTGTGCAATTTCAATCCCAGTACGAAAACGGTTTTGTAAACGCATGCGGCTTGCATACTCTGGGTTAATGGCTTTCCATGCGCTACCTTGAGATTGGCAAAGTGTTGCTAGAGTATCGGTTTCACGTGTGTATGTTGTCATAATAAAATCCTTCGAACGGGTCTATAAATTATTTAAATTGTTGTGAGGGTGGCTAGGAGTGTGTGCTCCGTATCGCTTAATTCAACATTAGGCTTATTTTTTAGATTTAGTAAATTTATAGTTGTTATTACCGCTATATTTTTTATGAATGGCTAAAAAGCACGCACTGAGCCTTTTTTGCGTTATGGTTGCTTTAACGCACACAACAACACCGCGACCGTTTAAGGAAGGTAAATATGGCACACACTCTCACACACTCAGGGCTAAGCGTAGATACACAGCTGGCCAACTTTGTAAAAACACAGCTACTCCCAGGCACGCACCTATCAGAACAGCAGTTTTGGCAAAGCTTTGCAAATATAGTACAAACGCTTACCCCACAAAATAACGCCCTACTCGCTAAGCGCGAGCAGCTGCAGCAACAAATAGATGACTACCATAAAGAACATAAAACGTGGGATAGCGCGCACTACCAAGCATTTTTAAAAGAGATTGGTTACCTAGTACCCGAGCCTGCAGACTTTGCCATAGAAACGCAAGATGTAGAGCCCGAAATAGCGCTTAGTGCAGGCCCTCAGCTTGTTGTGCCAGTTAGTAACGCACGCTTTGCGCTTAATGCGGCTAACGCACGCTGGGGCTCGTTATACGACGCCCTTTACGGCACAGATGTACTCAGTGAAGACGACGGGGCCGAAAAAGGCACTACGTATAACCCAGTTCGTGGTTTTAAAGTAATGGCGTATGCGCGCCAATTTTTAGATAAAGCCCTCCCCCTTAAAAATGGCTCACACATAGAAAGTACCAACTATTCCATTGTTGAAGGCGCCTTGTCTATCACCCTAAGAGACAGCTCGCATACCCAACTAAAAAACCCCGAGCAACTTATTGGTTACCAAGGGGAGGCGCAAAACCCAAGCGCAATTTTATTAAAAAACAATGGCCTGCATGTAGAGCTACAAATAGATCACCATCACCCTATCGGTCAAGCCGATAAAGCAGGCCTAAAAGACGTACTGCTTGAAGCTGCTCTGACAACCATTATGGATTGCGAAGACTCGGTTGCCGCAGTAGATGCCGAGGATAAAGTACAAGTTTACAAAAATTGGCTTGGCTTGATGCAAGGTAACTTAGTTGAATCATTTAAAAAAGGTGATAAAACCATAGAGCGTACCTTACAAAGCGATAGGCAATATACCGCCCTTGATGGCAGTAGCCTTACGCTTAAAGGCCGCAGTATGATGTTTGTACGTAATGTGGGCCACTTAATGACAAACCCCGCCATTACCGACATTTACGGCCAAAGCGTATTTGAAGGCATTATGGATGCAATGTTTACGGCGACCGCCGCCCTGCACGATTTAAATAAACACTCAGGCATTAAAAATACCAGTGCGCAAAGTATCAATATTGTAAAACCTAAAATGCATGGCCCCGAAGAAGTTGCTTTTACAAATACACTTTTTACCATGGTAGAAGATGCGCTTAGCTTGCCAAGAAACACCCTTAAAATGGGAATTATGGATGAAGAGCGCCGTACTTCAGTCAATTTAAAAGCCTGTATACATGCAGCTAGAGCGCGCGCAGTGTTTATAAATACTGGCTTTTTAGACCGCACCGGCGATGAAATTCATACCTCTATGCACGCAGGGGTCGCTTTGCCAAAAGCTGCTATTAAAACTCAGCCGTGGATCAAAGCATACGAAGATCGTAATGTTGATACAGGCCTTGCTTGCGGCCTAAGTGGTAAAGCGCAAATAGGCAAAGGTATGTGGCCAATGCCAGATAAAATGGCCCTTATGATGGAGCAAAAGCTGGCTCATGTGCAGTCTGGCGCTAATACCGCGTGGGTGCCCTCGCCTACCGCTGCCACTTTGCACGCTATGCATTATCACGATGTAGATGTATTTACCGAGCAAAAAGAAATTGCCAAACGCGGCTTGGCAAGCCTTACAGATTTACTTACACCGCCTTTAATGGCCCAGCCACAAACGCTCAGTAAAGAAGATATTCAAAGTGAGCTTGAGAACAATGCACAAGGCATTTTAGGCTATGTAGTACGTTGGATAGACCAAGGCATTGGCTGCTCAAAAGTGCCTGATATTAATCACATAGGTTTAATGGAAGACAGAGCAACCTTACGAATTTCAAGCCAACACATGGCAAATTGGCTACAGCATGGTGTGTGTACACAGCAACAAATAGAGTCGATTATGGCTAAAATGGCCAAGGTAGTCGATGGCCAAAACGAGCACGATAGTGCGTATAAGCCAATGGCGCAAACCCAAGAGTCACTTAAAAATAGTATTGCTTATCAAGCCGCTTTGGCGCTTGTATTAGAAGGTGCTAAGCAGCCAAGTGGCTACACCGAGCCCCTATTACACAGCTACCGCTTAAAATATAAAGCACAACACCATAACCTAGCTGAATAGCTAACATTTATTTAATGCTAAAAAAGCGCGTTTTGCCTACACAAAACGCGCTTTTTGTTTATTTAAAGCTAACTGTAGTTTTGCTTTAAATTAATTTTTAACAATTGCATTGTGATATACGTTTTGTACGTCATCACAGTCTTCAAGCATATTGATGAACTTATCAAAGTTAGCAATTACTTCTTCGTCTTCAATTTCAACATGTACTTGCGGCACAAATGTAATTTCGTCTACTTCAAAGTTGATCCCTTCAAAGTTTTCCTCAAGTGCTTTTTTTGCTTTGTAGTATTCAGTATGTGGTGCAAATACCGACACTTTGCCATTTTCAACTTCAACATCGGTTACATCAACGTCAGCCATCATGAGTGCTTCAAGTACGACTTCGTCGTCATCACCGGCAAAACCAAGTACAGCAAGGTGATCAAACATGTGTGCAACACAGCCCGGAGTACCAATTTTTGAATCTGTTTTGGTAAACGGCAAACGAACATCTTTAATTGTGCGGTTTGGGTTATCTGTTAAACAGTCAACAATAACCATGCAGTTGCCTGGACCATAGCCTTCGTAACGTGCAGGAGAATAATCTTCCCCTGCCCCGCCGGCTGCTTTTTCGATTGCTTTTTCTATTACGTGAGCGGGTACCTGGTCTTTTTTTGCTTTTTCTATAAGGCGACGCAGTGATTGATTGACATCGGGATCTGGTTCGCCATTTTTAGCGGCAACATAAATTTCTTTACCGTACTTTGAGTTAACTTTAGTTTTTGCGTTGGCTGTTTTAGCCATCGAGCTCTTACGGACTTCAAATGCTCTGCCCATCTTGTGCCTCTAATCAATACGTTAATTTTACCAATATTTTACCAATTCAAATCCTATTGGGCTAGTTATGATATTTAAATAAAGTGAGGTTTATTACACAAAAAAACCACTGAAAGCCTATTTAACATAACTCAACTTTTTGAGAGTAACTTTCAACTAAAGTTACCAATTCAATAAAGTCGCGTAAAACGTAGTCAGCCTGATCGGCATAAACAGGCACCATATTAGGCGCATACAAACAAGCGCGCATATTGGCATTATGTGCAGCCTGAATGTCGTATAAAAAGTCCCCAACATATAACAAATTGCTGGCACTGATATTCCAAAGTGTTGCAATTGCGTTTAAGGCACTGGGATCGGGTTTGGCAGGAGCATCGCTACGGGTCAATACTGTTTCAATGGGGAGCGGATTATTTTGCAGCTTTATTGCCGCCGCTTTATCAAAATTGCGAGTCACAATTGCCATAGGAATATTTTTCGCCTTTAAAGCATTAACGGCTTCGGTAACCCCTGGCAATATAGTCGCAAATTGAGCATCTTGTAGCTCATGTTGATGCACTATATTCATCGCCTCTTCGCGCATGTAGGGCGATGGCAATTGGGCAATATAATCAAGTAGGTCTTTCTCGCAAGGGCAACCTATTTGTGCTTTT
Source organism: Pseudoalteromonas sp. P1-7a (assembly GCF_001401855.1). Lineage (NCBI taxonomy): Bacteria > Pseudomonadati > Pseudomonadota > Gammaproteobacteria > Alteromonadales > Pseudoalteromonadaceae > Pseudoalteromonas > Pseudoalteromonas sp. P1-7a. Next base: position 18,206 of record NZ_LKDU01000001.1, read on the forward strand.
ATAAGAGAAAAATCTAACTCCGACGATACTAATGTACCATCTAAATCAAATATAACTCCCTGAATAGCCTCTACTTGTGCTTTCATATCATTCCTTGAATGGGGTAAAAATCAATACAACATGCGTAAACATAATGACTCTACTTCATGAGAATAATTTAGCAAATGTTTATCAAACAAATTATTAGAAAAGTAATCGCTTATCTAATACTTAGCTTTGTAAACAGCAGTTTATTACTAAAATTCTACGAACATCTATTAGTAACAGATCAAAAATGAACACAGCATAAATAAAAGAAGAATACGCGCACATTTACTGCAGTGCGCGTAGGTTGGGGAAGCATTTATTGTTCGAACTTAGCCTCAAGCCAAGTATCATTTTGGGTAAAATGAAGGGTTTTAATCTTGCCTCTACCTTCTACGTTTACCATGTTTACTTGTGAAGGCCATAGATCACGTAGTGCTCCGTTACTCATTTTTATACCTTTGATCCCTTTAGGAATAGGCGCTTCTTGATACACCCAAAAAAACTTTCCATCAATTTGCGCACCTACTTGGCTAAGCGTTAATGGCTCGCCTTTTAAGGTTTGCAGTGCAACATGCGACTCAACGTAGTCTACAAAACGTTGTTGGTCTGCTTTATTACTAATGATATCGGCTTTTCCATCAAATAAATGCGCTACCGCATGCTCAGTATCATGTAGATAAAAGCGATGCATGAGCTCAATATTATGGGTACGCTTATTAAAAAGCACTGTAGTAACCGATGACTTTAGCTGATGCGCCAAACTTGGCGCAGCAACTAAAAGGCAAACAATAATAAGCAAAAAGCGCATTATTGTTGCTCCTCACCTTTTTTGTCGTCTTTTTTAAGCTCAGTTTTAATGTCTTGCATAATATCTCGACTCACTTTCGCTTTACTCTTTTCCTTTTTATACACTTCGATGCGTGAAGGAATAATACGACGAGGGTAGTTGTTGTTTTCAACATCTACATCAGCTGTTTCCCAGCGTGGGTCAACGGTTACCGATACTAACGGCTTATTTTTATCTGTCACAATAAGCTTTTGTACATTTTTGTGGTTACGGCGCCAAATTTCGGCTGGAATGTAACGATCCTCTTTAGTGCCATCTTCATACGTTAGCTCTAATAAAATAGGCATTACTAAACCACCGAGGTTCGAAAACTCCATTACATAGTAATTTTTGTCTTCTTCAAGCGCACGGTCTAGCGTTTTACGCTCCCACGGCTCTAAGCCTTTTAAAAACTTATTGTACGCATTACGCTCTTTATTGGTAACAGTAAAGCGGTCGTTCTCGTCGTAAAAGTCGGTAATATCTGGATTATTTTCAACCCACGTTTTTTTACCTTCTTGACGGTTGCGCTTAACAAATAGTGATGTTGGTTTGTCGGCTTCTATATCGCGTAAGCGTTTAAAATCAATATCTGGGTTTTTGGTATCTAAACGTAATTGATACACTTTATCTAACGAGATATCTACATGGTCGGTGCTGTAAAACCAACCACGCCAAAACCAATCTAAATCAACCCCTGATGCTTCTTCCATGGTACGGAAAAAATCAGCTGGGGTAGGGCGTTTGTACTTCCAGCGCTGTGCGTACTCTTTAAAAGCAAAGTCGAATAAGTCACGACCTAAAATAACTTCACGTAAAATATTAAGTGCTGCAGCCGGTTTAGTATAAGCATTAGGGCCTAAACGTAATACGCTGTCTGACTGTGTCATAATTGGTACTTGGTTTTGCGATTTCATGTAGCTTACAATATCGCGCGGCTCAACACCCCACGGTATAGTTGGGTCCCATTCACGCCCAGCAACGCCATCTAAAAAGCTATTTAAGCCTTCATCCATCCAAGTCCATTGGCGCTCATCAGAGTTTACAATCATAGGGAAATAAATATGACCCACTTCGTGTATAACCACGCCTATTAAAAAGCGTTTTTCAGCTTGAGAATAAGTACGCGTACCATCATCTTGCAGCTCAGTACGAGGGCCATTAAAGGTGATCATTGGGTATTCCATGCCGCCGACTGGGCCATTAACCGATTGCGCTACCGGGTAAGGGTAGTCAAATGAATAGCGAGAATACACCTCCATGGTGTGCACTACAGATTCAGTTGAATACTTTTTCCATAAATCGCCACCTTCTTTAGGGTAAAACGACATAGCCATCACTAAAGGTTGTTCATCACCACCTTGCTGATAGCCCTTTGCATCCCACATAAATTTACGTGACGACGCCCAAGCAAAATCACGTACATTTTCTGCTTTAAAGTGCCACGTTTTTGTTTTATCGGTGCCTTGTTTTTCGTTTTCGAGTGCTTCTTCTTCTGTCACGATAAACACTGGGCGCTTAGCCGTTTCGGCTTTTTCTAAGCGGTTACGCTGTGTACGCGTAAGTACTTTACTTGCGTTATCTAACTTACCCGTTGCTGATACAATATGATCAGCAGGCACAGTAATTTCTACATCGTAGTCACCAAACTCAAGGGTAAACTCTCCACGACCTAAAAACGGCTTGTTAGTCCATGCTTCGTAATCAGTGTAAGCAGCTAAACGCGGAAACCACTGCGCAAGTAAAAATATATCGTTGCCATCTTCTTCAAAATGCTCGTAACCAGAACGTGCACCTACAGCATCTTCTTCAACAATGTTAAAAGCAAAGTTCATACTAAACTCAACTTCTTTGCCTGGTTTTAGCGGCTCGTTTAAATCAATGCGCATTAGCGTATCAACCACAGTAACGCGCAGCTCATCGCCATTGTCGTCTTTTACATTGCTAATTGTGTAGCCAAGTTCGTTGTCGCTCATAAATTGCTGACGGCGCAGCTCACCTAAGCTTAATTTAGCAGGCTTTTGTGCAGGTAAACTATTTAGCGTGCTTTTAAAGGTTTTTGTGGTTTCGGCAATTGAGTCGCTTTTAAAAATATTTTGATCTAACTGTAACCACAAATATTTAAGTGTATGCGGCGAGTTATTTTTATACTCAATGCTTTGACTTGCTGTTAAACGGCGCTTTTTTTCGTCAAGCTTTACGTCTATGTCGTAATTAACACGTTGCTGCCAATATTTTTCGCCAGGCTCACCTGCAGCACTACGATAAACATTGGGGGTAGGAAGCGCTTCGTCTAACTGACGAAACTTATCAACAAATGAGCCTTTAGTTTGCTCAACAGATGATGCAAGCACAGCACTCGACATTGCCAAAGGCAACACAAAAGCGCTAAGCGTAAGAACTGTTTTTTTCATTATGAGTCCTAGTGGGATTTTGTGAGCGTACTTTGACAAAGTTACTATTTTTGTTCAATTAATTAGCGACCAACCGCCTATTAAACACGGTAATATTCACGTTGTTTTAACATGCTTTTTCAATCAGTAAATTAAGCCGCTTTTAAAACTGTAAAGGGGGTTTACACCTTGCACCGAAAGAGCATGTATAAATTAAGGTACAAGCACTGTATTTATGAGGGTTCAGGCCTAATTCATGCCATTAGCTTAGGATTAAATTAAGGTGTAAAAATATGTTGTTTAAGTTGAACTTAAATTTATAGCGTGAGCGCTGTTTACAGGGTTTTAATGCGTTTAGGCTCAATGTAAATAATCAGCACATTTTAACTTAAGGAGCCCGATATGAAATTTTACATTGTAAAAAAAGATCATCAGCTCGAAGCGATCCCTGCTGATAAAGACTTACTAGAACGCTACGAGTCAAACCAATATTCGTATGTGAATGTGGTGTCGGCATGCAACAAACAAGATGCGCTCAAGCGCCTTTATACTGAACAAAAACACAGTAAAACATGGCTAATAATTGGCGCAAATATTGCCGTGTTTTCACTAATATTAACTATTTATACGATAAATTAAAAATAGTGAAATTTAAGGTTGATATTTAGTGCATTTTATATTTAAAATCGCCCACTTTTTTTATTTGAGCATAATAAAATCGTTACGATTATTCTCAAATATGTACTTATTACCGGTAAGCAATGTGGTGGGTGTATGGATTTTTATATCCTAAAAAAACAACAAGAGCTAATAGCCATTCCAGCAAATCAGCAAAGTTGTAAGCAGTATCTAGACTCAGGTTATTTTTATATTGATAAAGTAGCCGCCTGTAACGAAACAAATGCCATAAAAGCATTGCAAGCAAAGCAAACTAAAAGTTTAAAAATGCCGCTAGGCATGGCTTTGTTAGCGCTTCCTGTCATTATTATTGCAATATATAGTTTTACCTAAACTAAAGCCCTCCCGAGGCTTGCATCTTTACTTGCCTTGGGTATATTGGCGCTCTTATGGTTTTTTAAGAGCGCGATATGAAAGTTCTCCACACCTCTGATTGGCACCTAGGCCAACAATTTTATGAACATGACCGCCGTGATGAGCACGCTGCATTTTTTACTTGGCTACTTAGCACCCTCGTAGAGCAACACATAGATATACTTTTAGTTGCGGGCGACATTTACCATACAGCCACACCGAGTGCCAGCGCCGAAAACCAGCTCTACCAATTTATAAAAGATGCTAAAAAGCGTTGCCCACAACTGCATGTTGTTATTATTGCCGGCAATCACGACTCAGCAAATCGTATATTAGCGGCGCAGCCATTGCTTGCTCAGTTTGACACCCATGTGGTTGGGCGCTTTGATATAAACAACCCAGCCAACACAGTAATCGAAATAAATACGCAAAATAAACGCGCTGTAATCGTCGCTATGCCTTTTTTACGTACCAGCGATATAAGTTCACTTAGTCACACTAAAAATGGCCCTAGTTACGCACAAGGCGTTGAAAAAGCCTATAAGCTTGCCCTTGAACACGCCTATAGCATTAATACACAAAATTCGCCGTTAATTGTAATGGGGCATTTACACGCCAAAGGCGGTGATATTTCAAGTGATTCAGAACGTAATTTAGTAATTGGTGGGGAGGAGTCTATTTCGGCTAATGTATTTGGCAGTCAAGCAGACTACGTAGCCCTAGGTCACTTACACAAAGCGCAGCAAGTTGCTAAAAAAGACGTTATACGTTACAGCGGTACGCCTATTCCTATGTCGTTTTCGGAACGTAAGTACACACACCAAGTTAATGTCGTCGAATTTAAAAATGATGAAAAACAATCTATTAGCACATCTGTAAACCCCCTTTACATTCCACGCTCTGCTGAGGTGATTATGCTACCAGAGGGAGAGTGTGTGCCATTAAGCGAGCTATGCGAGCAAATTAAAGCACTCGATACATCACAACATACGATTGCCCCTTATTTACGCGTAAAGCTTAAATCAAGTGATACCGACACCACCTTTAGAGAGCAAATAGAGCAAGCTCTTGAGGGTAAACACATAAAATTTTGTGGCATCGAACGGGTGCGAGAACAAACCACAACAAGCGATAACAGCGCCGTGTTTGAAGATTTAAGCGAAATTGAAATGCTCAACCCATTAAACTTATTAGAACAAGCCTTTGCAAACGACAAAGACATGGCCGGCCAAACTGTACCGGATGAGCTGAAAACGCTTTTAAACGATGTAATAAGTGAGCTGACGGAGCAAGCACAACTATGAAAATAACCGCAGTACGCATACATAACTTAGCCTCAATAGTTGACGCCGAAATCGACTTTACCCAAGCTCCACTAAAAGACGCTGGTTTATTTGCAATAACCGGCGACACCGGTGCAGGTAAAAGTACCTTTTTAGACGCTATTTGTTTAGCGCTTTATACCAAAACTGCACGCTTAAAAGGTGATAAAGGCAACTTAATAGATTTTAATGGCGACAGTATAAAATTAAACGATGCGCGTAACTTACTGCGCAGAGGCAAGTGGGAAGGTTTTGCCGAAGTAGATTTTGTAGGGCAAGACAAAGCGCTTTACCGTGCACGTTATTCAATACAACGTACCCACAAAAAGGCAACAGGCAAACTAAAAGTAGCTGAGCATACGTTAGTGACCTTGCCCGATGAAACCCTGATAGCCGATAAAAGCCAAACTATAAAAACAATAGAGAACAAAATAGGGCTGAGCTTTGATCAGTTCTCCCGTGCGGTTTTATTAGCACAGCACGAATTTGCCGCCTTTTTAAAAGCCACAGGCGATGAACGCGCACAACTTTTAGAGTGTTTAACCGGCACCGATAAATTTAGCTTAATTGGTAAACGTATTTTTGAGCGCAATAAAGCGCTAAAAGATCAATATGAATTACTTAATGCAAGCCTTGCAAGCTACACCTTGCTAAGCGATGACGAATTAACTGCTAAACAAACCCTGCGTGATGAGTTACTTGAAAAAATTGAGCAGACTAAAAAAACGCATGCAGCCACAGAGCAAGACTTAAATTGGTACAAGCAAGCAGCTCGCTTATCGCAGGCACTTGAACACGCAGTAGAGCAGCAACAACACGCACAACAACAGCTTGATGCAATAGCAAAGCAAAGTGAGCAAGCAAAACAAGCCCAAAGCGCCCTCGAAATAAAAGACAATCGCAAACGACATGAATACTTAACGACGCAAAACAAGGCACTGAATACTCAAATAAGCGATTTGAAAGCGATTGACCATGCAGCGCTTATAAGTGAACAAGCCGAAAAATTAAAAACACACCAAACTGCACTGCAAACTGCCACGCAACAAAAACAAACGGCAGAGCCTATTATTGCTAAAGCTCGTGAGCTAGATAGCCAACTTACTATACATACACAAACAATCACAAGCCTGACTCAGCAAAGCGAAAAAGAGCAGCATCAACTTAGCGAATTACAAACGCAGTATACGCAAAGCAAAAATGCACTTGATGAGACAAAAAAACTCCACACAGGGCATCAAACATGGTTAAACGAGCACGCGCAGTTAAAACCATTAGCCACTGATTGGAATTATTACCAACATAGCTTTAATACGTATTTAAGTGCCAATGAGCAACTAAAAGCCGCCGCTTCTCAAAACAAACAGCTGTTAGCAGAACAAGCTAAACAAGCGACGCTGCTAGCAGATCAAACTAAAAAAGTAGAATTGCAAGAGCAGCAACTAGCATGTGAACAGAAAAACTTAAGTCAGCTAACTGAGCAACAACACCAATTTAATATTGAGCAGTGCGATAGCACGCTTAAAAATATTGAATATTTAAAAGATCAGCGCTTGCGCTATCAGCAGCTTAATCAAGAAATAAAAACCAGTACACAGCAACAAGCCGCGGTGGCCGCGAAGCTTTTACACAGTGAGCAAACGCAAACATCATTGCAACAAAGCCTAGCCTCGTGCGAGCAAGCACTTAAACACAGTGAATATGCATTAAACCAAGCTCGCCTGCGTGCCAGCGAAAACGTAGAGCATTTACGCACGCAGCTTACCCCTAACGAGCCCTGTGTTGTGTGCGGTGCAAAAGAGCACCCGTATGCCAACAGCCAAAACCCGCAATTAAATAACCTAATAGCCGACTTTGAAACAAGTTATAACCAAGCTAAAGAGCAACACGATAGCGCCCAAGCTAAGCTGCATCAGCACCAAACTCAACATGCGGTACTTATCACTGAGCATGCCCAGCATAGCCAAGCCATACAAAGCGCACAGGCTAAGCAGCTAGAGATTAAAACGACAATGCAAGGGGCACGTACAGAGCTTAACGAGTTAACAGCACAGCAGCTTGATGACACCCATGCCCAGCTAAGCAGTCAAAAGTCGCACTATTTTGAGTCGCAAAAACAGCAAACAGCCCTGCAAGAAAAAGTAAACCAACTAATAAACAACTTAAAAACTGAGCAACACACACAACAGCAATTGCATAATCAGCATGTTGAATTAACCAATAAGCTTGAGCAAATAAACACAAAGCATGCAGAGTTAAGTGCGCAAATTAACGAGCTTACTAGTACCCTAAACGCGCAGTTTGAGCACAGTGACTTTTGGCAACAATTGCAAAATAACACGCTTAATATGGGCGATTTAAGCCAGCAGGTTGAGCAGTACCAGCAAACACAAATTCAACTTGAACAAAGTCAAAAGCAAATAGACAGCGCTGAACAGCAATTACAGCAACTCACTCCGTTAATGGCTAAAAGTGAGCAGACGCTTAAAGTGTTAAAAGACGACTTAGCCAAAGCACAACAACTGCAAAGCACCACGCACACTGCGCGCCTTGCTTTATTTAACAACGAGCCATTAAGCGCCGATGATTACCAAGCAAACCTTAATGCGCAGCTTGAGCAATGCCAAAAGGAGTTACATACAAGCCAACAAGCTCACGACAACGCCATTAAAAAACGCGATGAGCACGCTATAACACTTAAAAACGTTGAGCAGCGATTGGCAGAGCAAATTCAAGAACAAAGCACACTTGAAGAGCGCTACAATGCTTGGTTTAGCGACTTTAAAGCGCAGTATAGCGAGGTAAACCACGAACAGATCGCTATTTTACTAACGCTTACTAGTGAGCAAATAAAAGCGCAGTTGATGCAGTTTGAGCAGCGTTTAACAGCACTTACAGACGCAAATGCAGCGCTTAAACAACAACAAAAAGCGCAAACAGATCACCAAAATACTAACAAGCCAGACAAAAACGAAAGCCAATTAGCAGAGCAAGAAACGTTTTTAGCTAACCAGCAAACTGAACTACAAAATAGTTTGCTTGGCACTAATACCGCGCTTGAGCAACACAATCAAAACGCCAAAGCACTTAAGAGCAGACATGCTGAACTTACTACTCTTAAAAAACAGGTAGAGCAGTGGCACGTGCTTAATAAAGTATTAGGGGATGCAACCGGTAAAACCATGCGCAATTTAGCGCAAACACAAACCCTTAAAATATTGCTGCATTATGCTAATAGCCATTTAAAAACCCTTAATAAACGCTATGAGCTTACAGCTATTGCGCAATCGCTCGATATAGCCATTATTGACCGCGACATGGCCGACGAACAGCGCTCGGTTAATACGCTCTCTGGGGGGGAATCATTTTTAGTATCTTTGGCACTGGCATTGGGACTTGCATCGCTTTCATCAAACAAAGTGCAAATCAACTCTTTGTTTATTGACGAAGGGTTTGGTACGTTAGATAGCGAAACACTCAGCGTTGCTATGGACGCACTCGACTCATTACAAGCACAAGGCCGTAAAGTAGGGGTTATATCGCATGTGAGCGAAATGAGTGAACGCGTAGCTACGCAAGTACATGTAAGTAAAAAAAGTGGTGGATACTCCACTGTTGAAGTTTTATAAGCTGATTAAAGGAGTTAAAAATGCCAACATTTAAAGGCGAACAAGCAACGCATTACGACAATCGCATTACCCGTTTAGTACCAGGATATGAGTTATTACACCAACTTACCAATGCACAGCTTAAAGCAACTCTTAATGATAACGCACATATTTTAGTGGTAGGGGCTGGCACAGGTAAAGAAATACTCGCCCTCGCAGCGCTTAACCCAACTTGGCAATTTACCGCACAAGATACCTCAGGTGATATGCTTGCTATTGCTAAACAAGCATTTGAACAGCATGGCATAACAGAACGTGTTAAGGTTATTGAAGGCGAGCTCGATAAACTTTCTACTAAGGCCGATGCGGCGCTATGCCTACTCGTCCTGCACTTTTTAGAAGACGACGGCAGCAAAAAGCAGCTACTTAAAAACATTAAAGCTAATTTAAATAAAGGCGCAAACCTATTTATTAGCGATTTAATGAAACCCGAAACCGACTTTGAACGTGAAGCGCAAATTACTGTGTGTGCCAATTTAGGCTTAAGTGATGCAGGGCAAGCCTACACAGCTCAAAACTTAGAGAGTGAATTTTACCCACTTGATAGAATGCGCTTTAGCGAGTTACTTAACGAGTGTAAATACGGCATTCCTAAGCTTTATTTTAAAGCACTTGGTTTTAGCGGGTACGTTGTTTAATAATATAAAATTTACCTAATGTAATCCCAAAACACCGAGTATGCGTACTCGGTGTTTTATTTTATACACATCCTTACATTTCCTGACAGCTACAAACAAACTCCTCACATATATTTTATGCTCACACGCTTACTATCTCCCTATTAAATATTTAAAGGGCTTCAACATGAAAAAGTATCTTATTGCGGTATTACTACTCTCTGGCTGTGCATCACAGGGGGTAGATAGAAACAATCAAAACCAAATAGTTAAGCGCTACTACGCATCGGTAGAATCAATACAACCCGTAACGCTGTCATCTGAAGTAGGCACAGGCATAGCGGCAGGCGCCGGGGTTGGCTTTGTAGACAGCTTAGGTGGTAACACTGAAGAAATGCTCGGCGGAGCCATCATTGGCGGCTTAGTGGGAGGATTATTTACCGCACTGTTTGAAGGGGGCGATGATGCCTATCAATATAACTTATACGCTGCTAACGAAGGGGCGTTTACTGTTATTCAAAAGCATAAACTCGATAAAAATACGCAATGCGTAGCCGTAACTGCAGGCGATAAAGTAAAACTAGAGTCTGTAGCGCAGCACTTTTGCAACCGTATTTAAGCCGCCACCTAAAAGCCGGTACTGCAATACCGGCTTTGACTTTTACCTAAGTGAATCAGATTTTTACCAACTAAACCTTACCAATCTCACTAAGTGCCTTAATGGCCGACTGCGCTTTATCGGTTTGTACAAAAATATGGTCGTGATAAAACGCAGCCACTACGTTAGCGCTAATATTATACTCGGTTAATTTGGCCGATACCGCAGCAGTTAACCCAACAGCCTCAAGGCTTGAATGCACATTTAGGGTAATTAAATTATATTTACCCTCGTAAGTAATACCGGCTTTATCGGCGGTGTTAGCATTTAAAATAAGGGTTAGGCCTTCATCTTCAACGTAGCTGGCAAGCGGGTTTAAATGAACGTAGTCGGCAAGGCTGCCTGCTAAACAGCAAAATATGTATTCACCTTGTTTAAGCTCAGGGTTCATTGTTTTAAGCAAAGTGTTTAGTTCTAAAATTCCCGCCATGGTTGTTCCTTACAATGTTTATTTAGCCATTTTTAGTTGAGCAACTAACTCGCTTAATCGGGCTATTTTAATATTACTTAACTGCCGGTAATCAAAGTACGGGCACACGATAATGTTATTCGTTGTATCAATTGCAAACTCATCATCAAGCCAATTAAATTGCGCATTAAGCTTACCTTGCTGTAGTAAGTTTTTAGCATGGGTTCGCCCAGCAATAATATGCAGCTGGTTTTTATTGGTGCCGTTAATAATGGGGGCACTAAATAACAATGCTGTTTTACTGTTTTTTTGCAGTAAATATTTATCGCGATACGCTTGCCAACTATCGGCTTGTTTAGCAAAGCTGTAATGCTCGCTCGGTAGCGCAAATAATACTTTGGCGTATACGTTAAACACCTTGCGCCAACCATTTCCACAGTGCTGATTTATGGTATTTATTTGCTCGTTTATTACGGGCTCAACACTTTGTAGTGTTTGAAAGTAGGGCATGGGCGGCGCTTTAGCAATATACACGGCTACGCTAAAGGCTTGCTCACCTAAGCCTATTAGTTGCTCACTCACACTAACTCGCCTTTTTTTGCGCTAAAATACGGTCAAGGTTATTGGCAAAGTTTTGGCGGTCGGTTTGGCTAAGCGGTGGTGGTCCGCCACTCATTTCAACGCCGCTTGAGCGCATAGTATCCATAAAGTCGCGTACGTTTAATAACGAGCGAATATTCTCTGGCGTGTAGAGCTCACCACGCGGATTGAGTGCTTGGGCGCCGTTATCAATCACTTCGCTGGCAAGAGGGATGTCGCCTGTAATAACTAAATCACCTTTTTCTACGCGTTTTACTATTTCGTTATCGGCTACATCAAACCCGCTTGAAACTTGTACGCGGCTTATAAACTTTGAAGGCGGAATGCGCATTGCATGGTTAGCTACTAAAATGGTTGGTGTTTGCGTACGTTCAGCGGCTCTAAAAAGTATTTCTTTTATAACCACGGGGCACGCGTCGGCATCTACCCATATTTTCATGCTGTAATCTTTTAATTGCTCTAGTATTTAGCTGATCCTATAGCAATTTATTTTAATCGGCTAGCAAACTTTATTGGCTTAGCGCCGTACAAACACTATCACTTTTAAAAAGGAGCTTTCATGAAGGCCATTAAGACTATTTTACTCATTACAGGGTTATTTTTACTCACCGCCTGCACAAGTGCACCAGAGGGTATTACGCCAGTTAAAAACTTTGACCTAGAGCAATACAAAGGTAAGTGGTACGAAATTGCCCGCCTCAATCACTCATTTGAAAAGGGCATGGAACAAGTAACCGCAACTTACACAGTAAACGATGATGGAACAGTAAAGGTGCTCAACAAAGGGTTTATCACTAAAGAGCAAAAATGGGATGAAGCGCAGGGTTTAGCAAAATTTGTAGAAGGCAGTGATACGGGCCATTTTAAAGTATCATTTTTTGGCCCATTTTATGGCGCTTATGTGATTTTTGAGCTCGACCAAAACGACTACCAATACGCGTTTATTACTAGTTATAACCGCGACTATTTATGGTTTTTATCTCGCACGCCAACGGTGAGTAATGAGCTAAAACAGCATTTTATAGCGAAAGCTAAACAACTTGGTTTTGCTACAGAGCAAATTATTTGGGTTGAGCAGTAAACACCATAGCTTTGTAAAGGGGCTTTACAGTTACTGTGAATGTGATTGTTACAGCTGTAATAAAACCTTCATTTCACTGTAAGGTTAGTTAAATATGTTAGGGCTATATTAGCTGCACTTGCAACGAGACATGCAAGTGTTGGACATACTGAACATCCCCCTATTGTTGGCAAGCTTTATAGCTTGCCATTTTTTTGCCTAAAATTAACAGCCTTTTTTGGATCAGGTTTTTACTAACTAAAGTGCGTTTACTGCCATTAGCAACCCTGATACGCCAACCAATAATATATTTAAGATGCTAAATGGCTTTACTAATGAGTCTATAAAATTATAAAAAAGCATTATAATTAATACACTTAGACTCATGAAGCTGCAAAAAAGTAAAGCGCCGTATCCCTGCTGGGCAACTACACAAAATACTAAACTTAGTAAAATACTGATCCAAGCAACGATGAGCAGCAAATTACTTTGCTGCTCAGAGGGGCGCGTTTTAAATACCGTTTTAAAATGCGCCGGTTTTGCTAAGGCAAAACCATTAAAAGCCAGTAAGCAGAGGCTAAAGCTAAGTAAGTCAATCATGCCTTTTGCCTCCTTTTATGATTGGTTGAGCTAATTGCTGTTTTTTAGATGTATTAGAAGCAGTACGTAATTTTTCGGTTTGTACTAAAAACAGTATGCTAAATAGTAAAAATAACGCATCGAAAATAAATAAGGCCCATTGTTTATTTAGTAAGTAGCTCACTATATTACCCTGCGTAGTAAGCGCATTTATGGCGGGTACACTTAAACACGCTAATGCATTTATACTTGCCATTACACGCCATTGCAGCTTATCTCGCTTTAAAAGTGCCATAACGGCAACTACACACCACGCTAAAAAGAACGCAGCTACTTCTTTATCAGCGCGCCCGGCGAGGGTTGGACTTAGCAATCTATTGGCAATAAAAAAGACGCAAGTGGCCAGTGGTAAGCCCATAATGGTGGCAAGGTTTAACCCTTCTACCAGTTGTAAACCAAACGAGGCTTTGCCTTTGTTACGCTCGCGTATACGTTTAGCCCACATTATACAGCCAGAGGCAATCATCACGCAGCCTGCAATGCCGCCAAGCACGTATAACCAGCGCAATAAAGGCGTAGCAAAGCGCCCTGTATGCATAGAGTTAAGTGACTCGTAAAGTGCTTTACTATTGCTAAGCTCGTCATCCGTTTGCGCTACTAACTCTCCTGTAGCGCCACTAAATAAAAGCCGCGGTGCTTGATCGCGAAGGGCCTTTTTCGGACTCACCAGTACTGTTACTGTTGAAGCCGCCATATTAGGTTTACTAACCTGAACACGCGTAATGTCTGCATCTGGCCACTTAGTATAAACTTGATCCAAAATAGTGTTTATAGAGAGCATATCTGCGCTACCTTGCGCTTTATTAGTCACCTTATTACTAGGGCTTACCTCGTTAAAAAAGCCTCGTATACCATTGTCGTAATTGGTTAAAACAGGGTAAGGAAACAACATAAATATAAGGGTAATAATGCCTGTATAGGTAATCATTAAATGAAACGGCAAAGCCAGTACCGAGCTTAAGTTGTGCGCATCTAACCAGCTACGCACTCCTTTATTACGCCTAAACGTAAACATATCTTTAAATATTCGCTTGTGAATAACCACGCCCGAAATTATTGCCAGCAACATAAAAAAGCTGGCAAAACACACGACCCAGCGCCCGGTTATGGCATCTAAATAGTAAAGCTGATAATGCAATCGGTAAAAAAAGTTACCCCCTTTAGTTTCTACAAAAGGTGCTAGTTCTTGCATGGTGTTTGGGTTTAATTGGGTATTTACAAATTGGCTGCGTCGCTGCCCTGGCTCTTTAGGTTTTGCATAACCATATACTAAATACGGTATACGCTCTTCGGGCAAGGTAATACGCCAACTTGGGGAATTTGCAGCGTGCTGATTTAAGTAATCAAAGCCCTTAATAATTTGCTGCCTTTGCGCGGCCACCCTATCGGTTTGGGCTTGCACATTGTGTATAGCAGGTTGATTCCAGAGATTTATTTCGTCTCTAAAAAAGCTAACCGTGCCTGCAAAAAATATTGTGTAAATAATCCAGCACGTAAGTAAACCAACCCACGTATGTAGCCAGGTCATCGACCTAAAAAAACTGTCTTTCATAGCCAACCCTTAAGTAATGCCAATACAACAACAAAAAAGCCACTACTTAGTAAAATACTGATCCATACAGTTTTTAATGACTTAATCGCAAACGCATAAATAAACACCAAAGCATAAATTAAAATACTGATAGACACGCACAGCAATACGGCATCTTGCTTAGGAATTGGTAGCACTACACTTAATAATGAAATACATGCTGAAGTAAACGCATACCCCCCAAAAATGGCAATAAAAAAACGCAAAAACACTAACACTCTATAGCTTTGCGCAGCTTTAAAAAGCCCAGCTAGTCTATTTTTTGTAAAAGGTGCAATGTGCAAAGGTGCTTGCATAGTTAACAAATCCCTTATTCGAATACGAGGATAAAAAATAAGGCGTTATTATAAAGCTTACAAATACAAAAGATAGCGATTCTCATTTGTATATTTTGGATAATTGAATAACAACCCTTAGCATGTTAGTAAAATAATGATCTCAAGCGGTTTAGCTATATTGCTTAGCTAATAACGAAGGTTTACAGTGGAGCAGTACTGACAAGCCAAAGAGTAAATTTAAAATGAGCAACCACGAAAAACTAAATTATGTAGAGTTTCCCGCGTGCGATTTAACAGCCACAAAAAGCTTTTTTACTAACGTGTTTAACTGGCAATTTACCGACTATGGCCCAGAATATACGGCGTTTAGCGGCCAAGGCTTGGATGGTGGCTTTTTTAAAGCACCGCTTAAATCACTTACACAACATGGGGCCGCCCTGCTGGTGTTTTACAGTAACGACATTCACGCAACCTATAAAAAAGTAACGTTGCATGGCGGTAAAATAATAAAACCTATTTTTGAGTTCCCCGGTGGTTGCCGGTTTCATTTTACCGAGCCAAGCGGTAACGAATTTGCCGTATGGTCAGAAAAACAATTAAAATATCAATTGATTAGTTGTAATTTTTAAATGAGATCACGATTTTACCAACTTATAACTAATCTGAGTAAAATAAACCGATTTTTTACCAACTCATTAAAAACAAGCAGCCATTTAGAACAAAATTTAAGCGCTTGAGGCCAAATTTATATGGATTCACTTAATTTAATAGAGCAAGTTAGTAAATGCGTGATCTGTGAACCTCATTTACCATTAGGTGCTCGCCCCGTCATACAGTTTAATGCCAATGCGCGTATTTTAATTGCCGGCCAAGCACCAGGTGTAAAAGTACACGAAACTGGCAAACCTTTTAATGATGCCAGCGGAAACCGCCTGCGAGAATGGCTAGGGCTCAGTGCTGAAGAGTTTTACGATGCCCAAAAAATAGCTATTTTACCTATGGGCTTTTGTTACCCTGGTAAGGGTAAGTCGGGCGACTTACCTCCACGCAAAGAATGCGCGCCCGCATGGAGAGCGCAATTACTGGATGCTCTGCCAAATTTAGAACTGACAATAGTGCTTGGTAAATATGCGCAGGCGTACCATTTACCCCACACCAAAAACAAACCTTTAACCGAGTTAGTAAAATCATGGCGTGAGTATTGGCCGGCGCATTTGGTGCTACCGCACCCAAGCCCACGCAATAATATTTGGCTTAAAAAGAACCCATGGTTTGCAAAAGATGTACTGCCTGAACTTGCTGAACGCGTTGCTGCAATATTAAATAAAGAGCCATAATGAACAGTTATAAATCAAACGGCTATATGCTTGTAAAGGGGCTTTACAGCACCAATGAGCTAAATAAAATTAAGTCAATTATTGATGCATTTCATACACAATGGAAAGCTAATAACCGTGAGTTTTATAAATCCCGTGCCATTAATAGCTCAGGCATAACAAATAGTGAGTATTTGACGGCGGAGCAAAACGAGTTTTTATTTAGTTTAATTGCTGATAACAAATTAATTAAGCGTGTAAAGCAAGCGATTAGTGAGCCACTGTTTTTAAACACTCAGTTATTTTTTAATCCCGTTAATGTTACACAAAAAAATTATTGGCATCGCGATATGCAATACCATTTAAATGTGCAAGAACAACAAGCCACGTTAAACGGCCCAGACGTAGTGCACTGCCGGTTAGCCCTTGAAGACGAGCCAGGTATAGAGCTTGTGCCCCACTCGCATAAAAATTGGGATACCCCAGAGGAGCTAAATGTACGGCTTGCAAAAAATAATAAACTGCCAAGCGATAACTTAACTACAGGCAAAGTTATTAAACTTAATGCGGGAGACTTACTGTTGTTTTCAGCCAATATGATTCACCGAGGTTTATACGGCAAAAACCGCCTAGCACTGGATATTATTTTTTGCGAAAATGCACCACAGCTTACTGCTTTTATAAATGCAGCAAACACCCCAAACTCGGCAATCGCAAATAAAACCGCTAATCCACAGATATTTTTTAACCCACTTTAAACCCGATACAACCCCCTTTAACACAACACTTTTTCGCTTTACTATAAATATTACTAATAGTGCTGAATAAATAAACATCACTGTTATTTATTTTAAGAGCCGTCAGTATGAAATAGACGCAAACATATCCAATAAAAATAACCTCAATAATGGAGTTGCAGCTATGACAACTGAACACACACAGTCACACACATGTTTAAATCATGCTTTTTTAAAGCAAAAAGCACTTACTTTATTTACCCTAAGCGCACTCAGTGTGGGCATGGCACAAGCTGCCGAGAATAAAGTAAATAAGAGCGAGCTTGAAACCATTACCGTTACCTCTCAAAAGCGGGTGCAATCACTGCAAGATATTCCTACCTCTATTCAAGCGCTTTCGGGTGACTACCTCGAGCAAAACAGTGTTGACGATTTACTTGCCCTAAGCGAAAACCTACCTAATGTGCATATAACCGAAACCTCAAGCAGTAAACGTATTTTTGTACGCGGTATTGGCTCAGGCACTAACTCAGGCTTTGAACAATCGGTTGCTATGTATAAAGATGGCGTTTATTTAGGGCGCGGGCATCAAGCTAAATTTCCATTTTTAGATATGCAGCGCCTTGAGCTTATTAAAGGTCCACAGTCGGTTATGTTTGGTAAAAACGCCACAGCAGGTGCCTTTAGTATGGTTTCAAATTCACCTACAGATGTACTTGAAGGCAGCGTATCGGCAGAGTTTGGTTCAGATAACGAAAAGCACTTTACAGGCGTTATAAATATTCCTATTCATGACGATTTAGCCGTTCGAATTGCTGCGTTTGATCATTCTGTTGATGGCTTTTTATATAACCAAGCTCGTCAAACCGACGAGCAAACTAACGATTCATCAGGCGCGCGTTTATCAATAGATTGGCAAATAAACGATGATATAAACGCATTATTTAAATGGGAACACGGTGAGTTTGAGTCGCACGGTTCGCGCTACCAATACATTATTGATACGCCAAACCGAGATTTACAAATAGCTAATGACCCTACTAACCCAGGCAATGTAGGGTATCGCTCACTTTTATTAAGCGATAACTCGGGCCTAGATTACACAAGTTCAGTATCGGGCGATGGCCACCCCGGAGGGCTTAATGAACAAAGTAAAACCACCCTTGATAACGCATCACTTAAGTTAACGTATAACCATGGCGAATACGAATTTACCTCCGTAACCACGTATAGCGAGTACGATTGGGACTCAACCTTTGACGCCGACTTTTCTGAAATCCCGCTTATAAAACAAGACTACTTAGAAAACTATAACCAGTTTACGCAAGAGTTGAGAGTAAGCTCGCCAACAGGGCGCACGCTTGAATACGTTGCGGGTATTTTTTATATGAGTAGCGAGCTTAAGCACCCAAACGATATTTTATTTGGCGCATCGTTACTTATTCCTGATTTAGTGGGTACATCACTGGGCGTAAATGCGCTATTTGATCAAGACCAACAAAGCTACTCAGCATTTACCGCCCTTACGTGGAATGTAAACGCACAATGGCGCACTAATTTTGGCCTGCGTTATCAAAAAGAAGAAAAAGAAGTGAGCAGCGTACAAAGTGTGTATAGCGTATTTGAGCCAAACACACCGCAAGCAGTACAACAATTTGCCAATGCTGCCGCGCCCACTATTGCGGGGCAACTTTCGGGCGCGGGGGTACATAACCTTAACGCTAAGCGAGATGAATCGCACTTATCACCCAATATTAGTGTGCAGTATTTAGGGCTTAACAACACGATGTTATTTGCAAGCGCAGGCATAGGTTACAAAGCCGGTGGCTTTGATGGCTCGGGCTTAAACGGCTCGCAAGGTAATATAATTGATGAAAACTCAGGCTTTGAGTTTGACGATGAAAAAGCCACAAATTTTGAATTTGGCATAAAAGCCGAGCCAATTAAAAATATATTAGAAGTAAACGCCACACTGTTTTATACCTTGTACGATGACTTACAAGTATCTGAATTTAATGGTAATGCATTTGTAGTTAAAAACGCTGCCGAAACCAAGGTAAAAGGAGTTGAATTAGACTCGCGCTGGGCAATAAATCAAAGCTGGCAGGTATCGGCAAATCTTGCGTTACTTGATTTTGAATACGAGCAATACGCTAGTGCCTCACCAACGGTTATGCAAAGCGAGCTACTTGGGCAAGCATTTCAAGATTTAACAGGAAAAACCGGCGCGTTTGCGCCCGATTACTCAGGCAATATAGCAATTGATTACAATACCGAGGTGTTTTCAAACCTAACGTTAAGCAGCAATTTAGCGCTTAACTTTAGTGACGATTACTTTTTAGAGCAAGATCTTGATCCAATAGCCAAGCAAAGTGCTTTTGAGAAACTTAATTTACGCGTAGAACTGGGTAGCAGTGAAGGGAATTGGTCGGTGTCGTTATTAGCTAAAAACCTCACCGATAAACAAACCTTTTCGCAGGCCAATGATGTGCCAGTAATTAGCTATGCTCACCGCTTTTTATCAGAGCGTGGGCGCAGCTATCACGCACAATTTAATTACCGCTTCTAAGTTTTTCAGCAGGGATAAGCTGCTGGGCTAAACCTAGCAGCTTCTCTCGCATCCAACTATTTACTAAATCGTCATTGGCTTGTTCGTGCCAGTACATATGCACGGGCATTAACGGCACATCAAACGGCAAACTAGTTACATGCACGGGCATTTGCTCTTTCAATACCTGCGCGTACGAGTTTGGCATGGTCATTATCATGTCGCTTTGGCTAATCACTTTAGTAGCCGCAAAATAGTGTTCACATTTAAGCACCACATTGCGCGCAAGTGCATGCTTTGCCAACGCCATATCTATAATATCTACCTGCGCCCCTTTTAACGACACCAACGCGTGCGACGCCTTAGCGTAATTTTGTACGGTTAAATCATTTAATATTGGGTGATCGTGCCTACATATCAGCGAAAAGTGTTCGTTACAAATAAAGGTGTTTTTTATATGGTTGCTGGTAGGGGTAAGCACATCAATCACTATATCGAGTTCTTGATTTTCGAGTGATTTTTCCATACCAACATGGGACACCTGTCGGCTGTTAATCGTGATGTTAGGGGTGTTTGTAAGTAAATCGCTCATTAGTGGCGGAAAAAATATCGATTCTAAAATATCTCTAAAGCCAAATTTAATTTCGCGCTTAAACGCAGCTATATCAAAAAGCCGCTCGTTGTTCATGGTGGCCTCTAATGCCTGTACCGACTCAATCACTTGCGCTATTATTTTTTGGCAAAAAGGCGAGGGCACCATACGCCTACCGTGGCGAATAAATAAGGGGTCGTCAAACTTTTCTCTAAGGCGAGAAAGCGCATGGCTAACAGCCGGTTGCGTTAAGTGAAGTTTATCGGCCGCACAGGTAATACTGCCCTCTTGGTATACCGTTTTAAGTATTACAAACAGGTTTAAATCTATCTTTCCATGCATAGTATTTATGTTTAACCATTAATTAACATCACTTCTATTTATCATAAGCGAGACTAAACTAAAGTCAACAGAGTTTAATTTAGGATTATTATGAGCAATACACTAGAGCAACAAGCCGCAAAAATGACCATAGGCAGCGACAAATTTAAACTTATTATGCCGCCTAAATTTAACACCCTAGAAGAGCAACGCACCTACGAAAAACAACGCCTAGCCGCAGGCTTTAGAGTATTTGCTATGTACGGCTTTGACGAAGGGCTTGCGGGGCACATAACGCTTCGCGACTGCATAGAGCCCGATACTTTTTGGGTAAACCCCGTAGGTATGCACTTTGCGCATATTAAAGCGTCAGATCTCATTAGGGTTTGCCACAAAGGTAATATTATTGAAGGCAGCACACCGATTAATAATGCCGCGTTTGCTATTCATTCACGCATACATATGGCGCGCCCCGACGTAAACGCAGTTGCCCATGCACATACACGTTATGGCCGTGCATTTTCGGCATTAGGTGAGCTTCTTAAACCTATTTCGCAAGATGCCTGCGTATTTTACGAAAACCATAGTGTATTTGATGTATTTAGTGGCGTAGTAGCCGACAGCGAAGAGGGCGACATGATAGCTAAATCGCTAGCTAACAACTGCGCTGTTATTTTACAAAACCATGGTTTGCTAACTGCGGGTTCGTCGGTTGATGCCGCTGTTGCCAATTTTGTATTGCTAGATAGCTGTTGCCAAAGCCAGTTATTAGCGCAAGCCGCAGGCGAGCCTAAGCTTATCTCGCACGAGGTAGCACTACATACTAAACAAGCCAATGGCTCAGAGCTGGTTACATGGGGAAATTTTCAGCCCATGTATCAGGTAGTTGCCGCAAAAGACAATAGCTTTTTAGATTAAAACAGTGGCACTTAGTTTTTGCTAAACTAAATTTTGCGCGGTAGCTGCCCACACAGCATAGCCGCGTTTAAACACCATGCACACACATTATAAAAATACGTTGAGGGTTTTATGACTATAACAACAATTAAAAACCACGCCGATGTTGGCAATTTAAACCTTGCTGAAATATCACCAGAGCAACTGCCTCGCTCTACTTATCATGCCATTTTACAGTCGGCAAAAAACTTTGGTGATGCAACCGCTATTGAATACATTTTAGATGGCGATTGTATTAACCCAGCGCAAATTCCGTTTGCAAAAAAGCTTATTCACCGCATTTTAATGACCTTTAAAGGTAAAAGCTTTGCAAATCCACACCGTAAAATGAGCTACAAAGCGCTTGCCAATAAAGTAACAGGGCTTGTAATGCATTGCATTCGTTAGGCATAACAAAAACCGATGTAACCTCGCTGGTGTTACCTAACTTTCCCGAAACCTATGTATCGCTTTGGGCAGCAGAGGCCGCTGGCATTGCAAACCCAATAAACCCATTGCTTGATGAGTCCATAATGAAAGAAATTATGATCTCTGCCAATACCAAAGTCATTATTGCTCTAGGCCCAGTACCAGGTAGCGATATTTGGCAAAAAGTAATGGCAATTAAAGAGCATATACCCGGCCTAAAAGCCGTTATTAGCTTATTTGGTGACGACATAGCGTGCTCGCAAAACAATAAAGTACCGGTGTATGGGTTTAAAAAGTTACTCGCGGCGCAAAATACCCAAACAGCTAATTTTACTGTGCCTGAGCAAAGCGATGTGTGCGCGTATTTTCATACGGGCGGTACCACCGGCTTACCAAAACTTGCTAAGCACTTACACTTAAACCAGCTTACCAATGCAGGGCAGGTTAATTTACTTTCGCCAGTAAATGCAGGCGATACCATGTTAGTTGGCTTGCCCATATTTCATGTAAATGCAGCGGTAGCAACGGGCATAGCCTCGGTAATGAAAGGCTGTAAAATTTTACTCGCAAGCCCGTCAGGCTTTAGAGGTAAAAACATCATTCAAAACTTGCTTACCCTAATTAATAATTACGATGTAGCGGTTATGACCGCGGTACCTACGGTTTATGCTGCCATGGTTGAGCAAATTACTTCGCAAAAAATGGCTGTACCACCGCTTAAAATGAAGTTTGCCATTTGTGGGGCTGCGCCGCTTTCATCTGATTTGCAAGCCCTGTTTACTAAACTCACCAACACCCCACTGGTAGAGGGTTATGGCTCAACTGAGGGCAGTTCGGTAAGTACGTTAATGCCTGTAAACCCAATTAATAAAGAGGCGTCTGTAGGGCTGCCAATACCCGGTATTACGCTTAAAATTGCCGAAATAAACGAGCAAGGCAAGCTTGTAAAAATGTGCGATACGCACGATGTTGGCGAAATAATAATAACCGGTAATAATGTATTTCCTGGGTACGTAGAAGATGCACATAACCAAGGTGCATGGGTTGTTGATGAAAACGGCCAACAGTATTTTAGAACCGGCGATTTAGGTAAAATAGACGAGAGCGGCTACGTATCATTATGCGGTAGGCAAAAAGAGCTAATAATACGCGGCGGGCACAATATAGACCCTAAAATGATTGAAGATGCCGCAACCAAACACCCAGATGTAACACTTGCAGCCGCCGTGCCACGCCCCGACAGCTACGCAGGCGAAGTGCCGGTACTTTACGTAACGCTAAGCCCAAATAGTACGCTTAACCTTAATGAGCTCACCGAGTATGTTAGCACCCACATACCTGAGCGAGCAGCAGTACCAAAAGAAATTTATATAATTGATGAAATACCGCTAACTGCCGTAGGTAAAATTTATAAACCCGAACTGGTTTGCCTTGAAATAAAACAAACCATAACAGATGCACTTAACGAGCATTTAAAAAACAAAACCGTGCAAATAAATGTGTTTGCTGATAAAAAGTTAGGCATAAAAGCCACAATTTTAGTTAAAGAGGATGAGTTAAACGCGCTGCAACAACACATAAAAACGCTGCTAACCCCATACTCATTTAACTACGAAGTGCTGGCATTAAAAACAACAGAGGCCGCCTAATTTGAACGCATCATTTTTAACAGAAATCATACTCCCCCTCGCGCTTGCCCTTATCATGTTTGGCATGGGGCTTGGGCTTACACTTGACGACTTTACGCGGCTTTTTAAAAAGCCCATAGCAATTGCTATGGGCTTAGTGGGCCAAATTATTGCCATGCCGCTGCTAGCTTTAGGCTTATGTTACTTACTTAATTTACCCACGCCAATTGCAATAGGGTTAATGATTTTAGCCGCGTGCCCGGGCGGTACTATGTCGAACGTTGTAAGCCAACTGGCAAAGGCTAATTTAGCGCTGTCGGTAAGTTTAACCGCGGCCTCAACCGCTGTGAGTATTATTACCACACCGTTTATTATTGGCTTTGCCATGCACCAATTTGCCCCGCAAACTGATGCTAGTTTTTCTATATTAACCACATCACTCGGGCTATTTGTCATTACCTTAGTACCGGTAGCTATCGGCATAAGCCTGCGCCATTTTAAAAGCGAATTTGCGATTAAAAGCGAGCCGTTTTTTAGGCGTTTTTCGTTATTTTTTATGCTCGCCATGATAGCCGCACTCGTAATAAAAGAGCGCACCTTACTCATAAGCTCGCTTGATGTTGTATTTTGGGCCTGCCTTGCATTAAATATTGGCTCAATGATTATTGGTTTGCTCATAGCAAAACTTTCTAATCTTAATTTTACCGACTCACTAACACTGGGTATTGAGGTAGGGATTCAAAACGCATCGTTGGCGATTTTAATTGCTATAAGCTTTTTAAATAAGCCCGAATACGCAGTAACAGGCGGCGTATATGGCCTTGCCATGTTTATAGGCCCGCTGATATTAATTGCTGCGCTAAAAATTAAAAACAAGCGCACACAAATTACGTTATAACCCTTAAATAATGCTTACAAAACGCCAAACCTAGCCCGCTAAGTTCGGCGTTTTTTGTATTAATTAACGCTTAAAAATGTTTTCTACTTGGCTTCGTAGCCACATTAGTGCCTCGTCCTTATCGGTGTTTTGGTGCCAATATAAATGCTGGTAAATAGCAGGCATAGTAGTAGGTACCGACCTTGCTATAAGCGACTCATCAAGCAATTGACTTGCAACCAATGAGGGCAAGGTGAGCAAAAATGGCGAGCTTTTAATAACCTCTTTCGCTGCAAAATACGTTTGGCAGCGCATGGCTACCTCGCGGTTGAAGCTCAGCTGCAATAAGGCTATGTCTTCAATTACGGTGCCGGTGGCTCTGTTTGAAACCGCTACATGTTTAGCGCTTAAGTAATTTTCAATATTTAACTCATTTTTTAGTGGGTGATTTTTTTTCATTAATACACAAAAATGATCGCTAGAAAGTACGGCATGACTAATCGGCGCTTTTATTGGCCGTGCTACATCTATGGCCATGTCAATTTGGTGATTAGCCAATTGTTTGTGCATGTCGTCGCGGTTTAGTTTAACGCTTGCAAGACTCGCGTTGGGCGCGTGTTTTGCAATTATTAACTGTAATTTTGGCAGCACTATGGGCTCAATGGCATCGTGAAGGGCAATTTTAAATGTTTGCGCTGTGGTGGCTAAGTCAAAATCGCCACAGGCTTGCAGTACTTGGCGTAACTTTTCGAGTAAATCTATTAGCTCGGGTGCCATACGTTGGCACGCAGGGGTTGGTACCATTAGTTGCCCTTGGCGCTCAAATAACGGATCGTTTAATACACTGCGCAAACGTTTTATAGCATGGCTTACCGCAGAGGGCGTTATGTATAGCACCTTTGCGGTTTCGCTCATGTTTTTTTCGCGGTAAAGGCACTCAAAAATTTTAAGTAAATTTAAGTCTAACTGCTGAATATTTTTAGTTTCAATCACGGTTTATTACCCATATATTATGAATTTGATTCACAGTACTTTGGTAATATATTTCATTTAATTCATTAGGGCGAATGTTTTATGCTGGGTTAACTAAAAAATAATCAGGCAACCCTAATGAATTTTGAACCAAGTCAAAAAAGCCAAGACTACCTAAAGCGTGTTACCGCCTTTATGGATGAACATGTATTGCCAATTGAGCAAGCGGTAGTTGCGCATAACCATACTAAAAATAATTCAAACGATTGGACTACTTGGCAGCTAAGTGAGCACATAGAACCATTAAAAGCGAAAGCAAAAGCAGCAGGCCTGTGGAATTTATTTTTACCCGATACAGAACTAGCACAAGGTTTAACCTGCCTAGAATACGCCCCTATTGCAGAGCAAATGGGTAAATGTTTATTTGCCTCAGAAATATTTAACTGTAACGCCCCCGACACCGGCAATATGGAAGTACTTTATCACTTTGCAAATGATGAGCAAAAACAACAATGGTTAACGCCTTTATTAAATGGCGAAATACGCTCTGTATTTGCCATGACCGAGCCCGATGTCGCCTCGTCAGACGCTACAAACATGCAAGCAACTATTGATACTGATGGCGACGAGCTGATTTTAAATGGCAAAAAATGGTGGACCACCGGCCTTGGCCACCCTAATGCACAAGTGGCTATTTTTATGGGGCTTTCTAACCCCGAAAACGATAAACACAGCCAGCACTCCATGGTACTTGTGCCATTAAACACGCCAGGTGTAAATATTAAACGTATGCTAAGTGCCTGTGGCGATTTTGATGCGCCATATGGCCACGGCGAAATGGAATTTAATAACGTACGCGTACCAAAACAAAACCTTATTTTAGGGTTAGGCAAAGGTTTTGCCATTGCACAAGGGCGCTTAGGGCCTGGGCGAATTCATCATTGTATGCGCGCAATTGGCGCAGCAGAGCGCTGTTTAGAGCTCATGATTAAACGCGGGCTGTCGCGCAGCGCTTTTGGTAAACCGTTACTTAAATTAGGCGGCAATTTAGAACGCGTTGCGCAAGCGCGTATGGCAATAGATCAAGCCCGTTTATTAACACTGCACGCCGCATGGAAAATAGACACTCAAGGCGTTAAACACGCCATGACCGAAATATCGAGTATAAAAGTTGTAGTGCCCAATATGCTGCAAATGGTGTCTGATATGGCCATACAAGTATTTGGAGGCGCTGGGGTGTCGAGCGACTTTCCTATTGCCTCGTTTAATGCAATGGGGCGTATTTTACGCCTTGCCGATGGCCCAGACGAAGTACATATGAGCATGGTTTCACGCCTCGAACTTAACAAATACCGCTAAGGCAACACCATGAAAACACGACTAATAATAACAGGTGGGGCCACAGGCCTGGGCAAAGCATTAGCGCTTAGTTACGCGAGTAATTTGGGCGCAAACTTACAAATTTGTATTGCCGATATAAACGCTGAACGTGCAGCCATAACCATTAGTGAGCTACAAACACTAAAAGCCGATGCCTTTTTTTACGCCTGCGATGTAACCAAACAAACAGATGTAAAGGGGCTTTACGATATTATACAAACCAAATGGAAAGGCGTTGATATTGTTATTAATAACGCCGGCGTTGCCACTGGCGGCTCGCTTGAGGGCGAATCGCTTGAGCAATGGCAGTGGATTATGGACGTTAATTTGCTCTCTATGGTGCGGGTGTGTAAAACGTTTTACCCGCAATTTAAGCAACAAGGCAGTGGCTACTTTATTAATATAGCCTCACAAGCAGGGCTGACCCCCATTCCGTTTATGAGCAGTTATAACGCAGTAAAGGCGGCGGTTATTGGCTTTAGCGAAACCCTAAAACTTGAACTCGCCCACGATAATATAGATATAAGTGTTGTGTGCCCCAGCTTTTTTAAAACCAATCTTGATGAATCAATGCGCACCAGCGAACCGGCTATGAAAACTATGCTTAACCGCGCCTTTGAGCGCTCACCCATTAATGCCGAGCAAATTGCAGATATTATTTATAAGCAGTCACTTAAACGCCCATTTTTAATATTGACCCATAAATTAGGTAAACAGGCCTTTTTAATGAAAAAACTACTCCCCATTGAGTGGTACATTAAAAACATGCTGAAAAAAACACGCTCTATGCAACGTTTAAAATCAAAATAATAAAGGCTAACAATGAACACACAATTATTAGATCAAGCCAAAAACGTACGCCAAGGCGAAGAGCTCGACACCCAAAAAGTAGATGCATGGCTTAAACAACACATACCGCAGTTAACTGGCGAGCCAAGCGTTACACAATACGCAGGGGGTGCCTCTAACTGGACATACTGCCTAGAGTATCCTAATCAATCCCTTATTTTGCGCCGTGCCCCAAAAGGCACAAAAGCCAAAGGCGCGCATGATATGGGTCGCGAGTTCAAATTACAACAAGCACTAAAACCGGTTTACAGCTATGTGCCAAACATGGAGGCGTTTTGCGCCGATGAAAGCATACTCGGCACCGACTTTTACGTTATGGAAAAGCTTACGGGGATTATTCCGCGTAAAAATTTACCGCGCGGATTAACGCACACTCCCGAGCGCACAAAACAGCTGTGCGAAAACGTACTCGACTGCCTAGTAGAGCTACACAAAGTAGATTTCAAACAGGCCAATTTAAGCCATTTAGGCAAAGGCGAAGGCTACACACAGCGCCAAATTAGCGGCTGGAGTGAACGCTACACTAAAGCTAAAACATGGAACGTACCAAGCGGCAAAAAAGTAATTAAATGGCTTGAAAACAACATGCCAAGCCATGAGCGCATTTGTATAACACATAACGACTTTAGGTTTGATAACGTTGTGCTTGATGCAACCGACTACACGAAAGTTCTGGGTATTTTAGACTGGGAGCTTGCCACCCTTGGCGACCCATTGATGGATTTAGGCAATACATTGGCTTACTGGGTAGAACCCGGGGATGACTTTTTAGCCCAAGCCACGCGCCGCCAACCTACCCATTTAGAGGGCATGCTAACGCGCAAAGAAGTCGTGGCCTACTACTGTAAAAAAATGGATATAACCGTAGATGATTTTACCTTTTACGAAGTGTATGGGCTATTTAGGCTTGCAGGCATAGTGCAGCAAATTTATTACCGCTATCACCATGGGCAAACAAAAAACCCCGCGTTTAAAAACTTTTGGGTGTTTGTACATTACCTTTTATGGCGCTGTAATAAAGCCATTAAAAACCAAGGAAAAGCCTAATGTGTATTTTATATTTAGTGCGCCACGGGCAGGCCAGCTTTTCTGCTGATAATTACGATACTCTCTCAAAAAAAGGGCAACAGCAAGCCACATTACTTGGTGAGTACTTAATACAAAAGCAGCTACAGCCCGATATGGTATTTGCAGGGAGTATGCTGCGCCATAATCAAACCGCAGAGTTAAGTTTAGCAAGTGCTAATAATGCGCCTGTGGTAATAAACGATGCGCGTTTAAACGAGTACGATCATGAACATATTTTAGCGGTTTATAACCCAGCACTTGCCACCCCAAGCCAAGTGCGTACTGCACTTAGCAAACAAGCCGACCCAATGGAGTATTTTAAAACGGTATTTATTAGCGCCATAAAGCAATGGGTACTCAATCCCGACAGCACTCAATATAACGAAAGCTTTAATGCATTTACTGCACGTGTATTGGGTGCCCTTGAGCAAATAGCCAATGAAAACCATGGTAAAAAAGTGCTTATTTATACCTCTGGCGGGCCTATTAGCATTATTACCAGCCATTTAATGGGGCTAAAGCTCGAGCACTTTATTGATATAAATTGGAGCTTAGTAAATGCAGGCGTAACCAAAGTAGTGGCGCGCGGCAAAGGGGCAAACCGTAAATTAGGCATTAGCAGTTTAAACGAGCATCACTTTTTAGAGTGCCACCCACAACAAAAATTAATTACATACACCTAAGGATTTAATTATGCGCAAAAATATACTAATAACAGGTGCAAGTTCAGGCTTAGGCAAAGGCATGGCAAAAGAGTTTGCAAAACAAGGCTATAACCTTGCCTTATGTGCACGGCGCTTTGAGCTACTAGAGCAGCTAAAAAGCGAGCTTGAACAGGTAAACCCCAATATAACCATTAGCATAAAAGTGCTTGATGTAAACGATCACGAGCACGTGTTTAGCGTATTTAACGCCTTTAAAGAAGAGCTAAACGGCCTTGATAGAGTAATTATAAATGCAGGTATGGGCAAAGGTGCGTCTGTTGGTACAGGTTATTTTAATGCCAACAAACAAACCGCACAAACCAACTTTGTAGCCGCCCTTGCCCAAGCTGAGGCAGCAATGGAAATTTTTAGAGCGCAAAACCATGGGCATTTAGTGACTATTTCGTCTATTAGTGCTGTACGTGGTTTTAGGCGCGCCATGACCGTTTACGCTGCTACAAAAGCGGCTATTACTTCATTGAGCGAAGGCATACGCATAGATGTAATGCATACGCCTATAAAAGTAAGCTGTGTACACCCAGGTTTTATAAGAAGCGAAATAAACGAAAAAGTAAAAACAGTGCCATTTATTGTTGATACCGAAACCGGCTGCAAAGCACTGGTAAAAGCCATAAATAAAGAAAAAGCCAACAGCTTTGTGCCAACTTGGCCGTGGGCATTGCTGCATTGGGTTTTACGAATAGCACCGCTTAGTACAATTCGTAAAATGTCGTAATTACTTAAAATTTGGGCATTAAAAAAGGTGGTAAATACCACCTTTTGTGTAAGTGTTTACTTAACCTCAGTTTAGGTTATTTGTAAAATTATAGTAGTGCAAATATCTTTTGCAGCTGTGGCATGTAATCGCCCACAAGCTCAAGGTTGTTTTCGCTTACTAGTGGGTCAGTAGATTCTTCGGCCGCGCTTGAAGCTTTACCAAACGCACCCATTAGTGAGCTAGCATCACTGCTTTTGGCACTTTTAAGGCTTTGTAGGCCACCCATTACTTTATTTGCTGTTTCTTGGTTTTCAGCTGAAAGGCCCGATTTAAGGTTTTCGATGTAAGCCATAGATACTTCTGAACCCACAGAAACTAATTCTTCAGGCGAAAAACCGTAACGGTTAGTAATATCGGCAAAGCTTTTATATAAGCCTTGTTCTTTAATCATGCTTAATGCGCTATTAGCAAGCGAGCTTTGCTCTTCAACACTTTGCTCGGCAGAGCCACCTAGCATGCTTGCTAAATCAAGGTTTTTTAACGAATCTTGGCTACTAGCCCAGCTAGAAACAGCCGGTAGTGCTTTCATGTAGCTTTGTAATTGGCCTTCGCTAATATCTTCTGCAAGGCTTGAAAAACTCATTGCTAATAAGCTAAGAGATACAAGTATTTTTTTCATGGGGCTTTTCCTATTATTTATTTAACGCTATTTAAAACTAAATGTAAGCGCTTGCCAATACATAACTAAAGTAACAGGTGTATTTAGGTTATAAAGTAGTATAAATACTTTAAAGTGCTGTAACTTAAGCTGATTCAGCACAAATATAGCTACTAATGTTATACTGCATTTTTGTCGATAAGAGCTGAACGTAATGTTAACTATTTCAAATACTGTCACTATAGATGAATGGGAACTAGAGCTAACTGCTATTCGTTCGCAAGGTGCCGGTGGCCAAAACGTTAACAAAGTAGCCAGTGCCATTCATTTGCGCTTTGATATTAACCGCTCAAAGTTACCCGATTTTTACAAAGAACGACTATTAAAGCTAAACGACTCTCGAATCACCAAAGAGGGCGTAGTGGTAATTAAAGCTCAAAGCTTTCGCACCCAAGAGCTAAACCGGGAAGATGCACTAAAGCGTTTAAAAGATTTAATTTTAAGTGCAACTAAAGTAAATAAAGCCCGCCGTGCAACCAAACCAAGCCGCAGCTCTCAGCGAAAACGCATGGATAAAAAAACCAAGCACGGGCAAACCAAAGCCCTGCGCGGCAGCATTAAGTTTTAATTCTAAGTTTAAAAATATATAGCTCACAACATTGAAAATTACGCCTACAGCTTTTATTTAGCCATAGGCGTCAGTGGGTTATTCGTAGGTATGATGACGAGTTGCACTAAAACGGTTTAATATATGATGCATTATGTAAACTGCACATAAGCTTGCCACAATAGCCACTGCTACAGAGCTAAAGCGATACAGCGCGCTGTAAACTAAATCTTGCCCTGGGCCAAGAGAGTTGCCAAACAAAATACCAAAGGTAGTTAGTACGCCAAACCCTATGCCCGGAGCGCCGCCACCTATAATATGAAAGCGGCTAAACACAAACGAAAGCGTCCATAGTATAAGTACCGGAAACAATAAAAAATCGGTGTGGTTATATAATAACACTTGCGCTAACAACGCCGCATTACAGCCAATCAAAGTGCCAACAGCACGCTGCCAACCTGCCATACCTGCGGCTTTCCAGCACAAAGAAAACAATATAAGCACCGAAGATGCCTGCGCCGATATTGAATCTTGCAAATCAAGCACCTGAAATACTACAAACGAAAGCGTAGCGACCGTAGCGCACAGTAGTACCTCATGGCGAATACTCTCTTTTGCCTTTGCAGGTACCGCTCTCACGGCACGCGCGGTTACATCAGGAAAAATACCGTGCATAGCAAAAGCGATAGCCGTAGAGAGTAGGGTTGCCAAACCATTACTTAAAATAAGTGGGTAAACACTACTTGTACCGGTTACATAGCTTGAAAAATGCAACTGAATAGATAACCCCACCACACCTAATGCGCCAAATAAAAAAGCCGCACCTGAGCTCATTTGATAAAACAAAAAGCAAAACGCTAAAAATACAATAATGGTCATTAAAACAGGTAAATGCGAAAACAAGCCCTGCATAATTAACACCATAGGAATACTAATGGCGGCACTGGCTAAAAACTGGCGCACAATGTGTTTATTTAACACAGGCACTAAACCGAGTAGCAACATAGGGTAAACAGTAAAAAATATACCGTATGGCCAGTTCATTAACTTACTAATAGTAAACCCTAAGGTGCAACCGCCGGCTATGCGTAGCGCTTGGCGTAACCCATTTGAGTCTAATTGAGGTGCTTGGCTAACTGCTTGAGTCATACTCCCTCCATCAATAAATGTAGTGTAACCAGCTAATAAACCTAATTTGCGCCGATGCTAACCACTGCCCAATTGTTGACTCTGGCAATAGTTGTACAGTAGCACGTGCGCCACTTGGCATATTTGCAATTAATTTGGCGTTATTTGGCATCACTAAATGAATACGCTGACGCTGTGCATCGCGTACCCAACGATTACTGGTTTCGGTGCTACTTAGCGCGCCATTGGCGTTGAGTTGCCCATCGCTAACACCTGCCTCAAATGTGCTTATATACGCGTTGTAAACCTCACCTGGGCGGCTATCAAATACCACTCGTGCTTGGCTGCCAGGCTTCATATTGAGTAATGATTTTTCTCTAAAATCGGCAACTAGGTCGGCTTTGTTTGCCACAATAGCTAATAGCGGGCTACCGGTTACAGCATATGCGCCGTCAAGAAGTTGTAAGTTAGACACCACACCCGCACTTAGCGCACGTACTTGGGTGTAGGATAAGTTAAGCTCAGCCTGTGCTAATTGGTTTGCAGCGTGGCGAAGCGCTAAATTTTGCGCACCGCTTTCGCCACGGGCAAGTACAGCCTCGGCCAATTGCGCTTCTAATGAGGCGACATTTGATTTACTTGCTTCAAAGTTAGCTTTAATGCTTTCAAGCTCTTGCTCAGAAATAGAGCGTTGCTTATATAATGCTTCGCCACGATTATTGAGTAATTGCTGTTCGTGTAGCTTTGCTTTGGCCGCCGAAATTTGCGCCTCAAGTGCTTTTACGTTGGTATCTAGGCGTTTGTTTTGTAATTTGGCGTCGTCGAGGGCGAGCTGTGCTTGCTCTAGTGCTAATTTATACGGTTTTGGGTCTATTTCAAATAGTACATCGCCCGCTTTTACAGTTTGGTTATTAGCTACTAATACGTTAGTTACACGGCCACTTATTTGCGGTGCTATTTGCACAACAGGGTGATAAACCCGTGCCTGTGGTGTTACCGGCATGAACATGTCGGCCATTAAATAATAAATAAATACAATTACAAAAGCCCCTAATGAGAGCCTTACATAACGTGTAAATTTTTGATCCGGGGTCATTACGTGCTTTACCCTTTAACTTGGTTTTGAATACAGTTTAGTGCGTTTTTTTCTATTTCAACTATGCCTCGCGCGAGTGCGTCGAGCTGCTCAGTGCTTAAACCGCTGTAAAGCTGGCTTTTAATATCAACGAGCTTTTTGTTTAGCGACTGTAAAACAGAGCCGCCTTTATTAGTAAAGTAAATCTTTTTACTGCGTTTATCGTGCTCATCTACTTTACGGGTAATTAATTGCTGCTCTTCTAATTGTTTTAATGTGCGGGTAAGAGAGGGCATTTCTATCCCTAAGCTATTAGCAAGCTCAAGTTGTGTTAATCCTTCGCCATGCATATCAATATGCATGAGGGCGGTCCAACGTGATTGCGTAAGTCCTAAGGGCTCTACTGCGATGGTAACTGCTTCGCGGCATAGCCTATGAACCCGGCCCATATTACCAATTAAGGTTAAATCGAGCGTTTCGTGAAAAGGTTTTTGAGTCGTCATCACCACTCCAAATTAGTTAGCATGCTAAGCATTTTAACATTAGTTAGCGTGCTAAGTAAATGCGAGGTATTTTTCAAAATAAAAAAGCCCCAAAACTGGGGCTAAGTAAATTCTGTACGTTTAAAAATTAAGAAGGTTAGCTGGGGAGTATTGGTCGGTCAGTATTTTGGTGTTAGCAGGCCAGTCTTGGTTGTTTTTGGTGCTTTGCATATAGGTGCTTATTGCTTTTATATCTACATCGTATTTTTTTAAACGTGGCGCAAGGGCTTTAATACGCTTGTTAAGTTGCGCCTGGGTTGGCATAGTTTTAACGCCTGCTAAAATAATACGGTTAGAGCGGTTAGGGCGGCTTACGTTTATAAAGTCACCAAATACGCTATGGTACGTTGCCGACTCGTGCACGTATAACTTGCTGCTCGAAAACGTATTAGCTGCAATAACACCGCCTTCGGCCAGCACGCTTTTAACTTCTTCAAAAAACTCTTTAGTAAGCAAATGCTCTGGAATGTAGTCGCCATTGAATGCATCAAGAATAATCCAGTCGTACTTTTGCTTTTTAATAGCGGCGCGTTTAATAAATATACGGCCGTCTTGGACGCTTGATGTAACGTTGTCGGTTTCTATAAAATTAAAATAATCGCGGGCTACTTTTAAAACGGCTGGGTCTATTTCAACATTATGAATTTTAGCCGCAGGGTAAAGCTCATGAATAACATTAGAAAGTGTCCCGCCACCTAGTCCTATAATAAGCACGTTTTTGGGATTTTCGGTTACTAACAAACTGGCAAAAGTAAGCTTGGTGTAGTTAAAAACCAGTTTGTCGGGGTCGTTTTTATACATGCAGCTTTGGCTGGTTTGGCTACTTTTTGTATTAAATTTTAAGCAGCGTAAGTCACGAGTTTCATCAACAATAATATTGCGATATAAAGAGCGCTCCTCGTGTATTACATTGCTTAGCGCCGCGGTTGAGAACACACTGACAACTAAGAGCAAATATTTAAGCATGAGCCAACTCCTTATTACCTGCCAAGCTATTAATAACTATAGCTAGTACGCCAAGTAAACCAAGCGTAGAAGCAAACGCGCTAATTATAGTATTTACATCAAACGCCACTACAAAGTAAAACGAGGTAATAATAGTGCCAAGAGCACTACCTAGCGTGCTTACAAAATATAAAATACCCGCCACTTGTCCGCTTTTTTCGCTATCGGTAACTAACAAACGCACCGAGTAAGGCGAGATCATGCCTAAAATTACCGTTGGAACAAAAAATAAAGCTGTAGAGGCAAGCAATGAACCATAGCGTGTGTCTTCAATGTGGGTAAAAATAAATTCCATTATTGGTTGCGAAAACAGCGCAATAGGCACCACCATAATACTGGCGGTTAAAAATATTAAACCATACTTTGTAAGCGATGCATTTTTAGTACTGAGCTTACCACCCAGTAAATAACCAAAAGAAAGGCTAAGCATAAATACGGTAATTATACTGCCCCAAATATGCACACTACTGCCAAAAAAAGGCGCTAATATGCGCCCACCTAAAAGCTCAATACCCATAATGCAAAAACCACTGCAAAAGGCTAAAAAGTAAATTAATGCGTTTGTTTTTATGCTCATAAAATTATCGTTATGTAACCTAAATAGAACACCATACTAACGTGATGTATACAAAGCTGCTAATGCAATTTTTAAATTCAAAAAAGTCTTTTTGTTATAAAGTAACACATGCTAAACTTATCGTTATAATATCACATTAGCTTATTCCCTATTATCATCATGAAGTACTCTTTAATTTACTTAGCCTGTTTGGGCATTAGTGCGCAAACACTTGCTCAAGCACAAACCGACGGAATTGAAAAAATATCGGTTACTTATAAACAAGCATACCGTGGCGACATTCCTCAAAAGCAAATGCCGCAATCTATTGTAAGTGTTAGCAGTGCTGCGCTTGATCAAAAAGGCATTACTGAATTACAAGACGCGCTTGATTTTTCGGCGAGTATTTCTCGCAAAAATAACAGCGGTGCATTATGGGATAGCTTTTCTATTCGTGGCCTTTCGGGTAACGAAAACATGCCATCGGGCTATTTAATTAATGGCTTTAGCGGTGGGCGTGGTTTTAGCGGCCCGCGTGATGTATCCAACATTGAATATATAGAGGTTTTAAAAGGCCCGGGTTCAGCACTTTATGGACGCTCAGAGCCCGGCGGTACTGTTAATATTGTGACTAAAAAGCCACAGTTTGATTCTCAAGGTGAGCTAAAACTAAGCTTAGGCAACGACAGCTTTAACCGTATTGAAGGCGATTACACAAGCGGCATTAACGATACCACTGCGTTTAGAATTAATGGCGCGTGGCAAGATAGCGACAGCTACCGCGATGAGGTGTACACCAATAAAAAGGTGATTACGCCGTCTGTTTATCATCAAATAAACGCATCGACCAGTGTAACGTATGAGTTTGAATACGTAGATTTAGCCCAGCTATTTGACCGCGGTGTTGTAGTGCTCGATAACGATTTTAACACCGTACCAAACTCGCGCTATTTAGGTAATCCAAACGATAGCGACACGCAGGTGTATTCGCGCGGTCATCAGATTACATTAAATCATGACATTAACGACGAAT
Source organism: Pseudoalteromonas sp. P1-7a (assembly GCF_001401855.1). NCBI lineage: Bacteria > Pseudomonadati > Pseudomonadota > Gammaproteobacteria > Alteromonadales > Pseudoalteromonadaceae > Pseudoalteromonas > Pseudoalteromonas sp. P1-7a. The sequence goes on from NZ_LKDU01000001.1 coordinate 55,005, forward strand.
GGTCACTTGTTATAGGTGCAAACTATCGCAGCTCTACATTAACGGGGTTTTCGTCGGATGCTGAGCTTTCGCCGTCGCGCCAATCGTTATTTGACGATGGCCGCACACTTACTCGCCAACAGCGCTATCGCGACTACGAAGTAGAAGACACAAGCGTTAAATTTGAAGTTAGCGGCAGTGTAGATACAGCAGGCATTACGCACCACTTATTAATAGGTGCCGATGCATATAAATACGATTTACGTACAGCGCTTTCACGCTACCGTGGCGGTAATGGTACCTATACTGTTGATATTTTTGAGCCAAACTACGATGTTGAACGCCCAGCAGTTAGCTTGCTTTACGAAAACGACGAAGAGCAAAACGCATACGGTATTTATGTTCAAGACCAAATGGATATTACCGACAAATTTAAGCTATTAGTTGGCCTAAGGTTTGACAGCGTTGACCAAGACATTTTAGAAACCAACAGCGGCGTGTTTTCAACCAGCTCTGAAAGCCAAGTAAGCCCGCGCGTTGGCGTAGTATACGAGCTAAGTAATGCATTAACGTTATACAGTAGTTACTCAGAAGGCTTTTTACCACTGAGTGGCACTGATGCAAGCGGCGACCCGTTTGGCTTTGAATACAGCGACTCGTTTGAAGTTGGCGCTAAGTTTGAGTACCTAGGCGTAAACGGTACTGTGGCTATTTTTGACGCGTCTAAAAGTAATATGTTAGTGGCAGACCCTGTAAACGTTGGTTTTTCAGCCCCTATTGGTAAAGCCGATAGCAAAGGGTTTGAGCTTGATTTAAACACCTATATTACTGATGCAACCGCGTTTAACTTATCGTACGCCTATATAGATGCCACCACAGCAAACGACATTATTAATGCCGATTGGGGCGTACCAATTGAAAAAGGCAGCCCGCTGGTTAATGTGCCAAAAAATAACCTAAACCTTACGCTTAGCCATCAAACAGCATTAATGGGCAAAGAGCTAGAGTTTGGCGCAAGTTACCAATACACAAGTAGCCGTTTAGGTGATGCCGCCGATTTAAGTTTTAGGCTACCAAGCTACCAATTAGTAGGCGTGTTTGGCAACGTAAACTTAACCGAGCAAACCGAGCTTAGTATGAGTGTTAATAACATTTTTGATGAAGATTACGCCGAAAGCAGCTACAACGCTTTATGGGTTTACCCAGGTGCGCCAACTCAATTTAAAATGTCGTTAGCGTATAATTTTTAATAGCTAGCAAATTAAAGTTTTCATCCTAAAGCGTCTTAATGTAGTGGTTAAGGCGCTTTATATTTTTAAGCGCTTTTTTATAAAGAATGCATAAGTTTATTAAGCCAACCATCGGCCTTTGAGGGTTTGTATATCATTACAATGCTTTCACTGTAGTGACTGTTAACCCCCTTTACAGTTAATTTTGTAAGCCCTAAATCATCAATCACAAAGTTTGGTAAATACGCCAACGCCAAGCCACTTTGCACAACCTCTATTAACGCACTGTAGTCGCTACATCTAAAAACAATATTGCGCGGGGCTATTTCATCTTGCCAGCCGTCGGAGCCTATACCTTGCTCTAAGCCGCATAACGGTGAAAACAAAGGGCATGCAAAAGCCGTCTGCAGTAATTGGTTTTTACTAAGCGTTAATACCCCTTTTTGAACTAGCTGATGCGAAGCGTGCGCAGCCACACTAAACCCAGTATTAAATACATCAACCGCCACTAAATTACTATGTGAGCTATTATTTAGTGCCTCGCGAGTAACTAGCGCAATATGCGCCGAGCCAGACGCAACTTGGCTTATGGCTTCACCTTCAAATACATTATTAATACGCACCGAGCAGGGCAGGTTACTAAGAGGGGTAAGCAGCTTTTTAAGGCCACTTTTAAGTAACATGGCAGGGCCTGCAATAACCGCATTAAATTTATGATTATCACTTTTAAAACGGCTAGTGAGCTGCTGGTAATTATGAACTAAATCGCTACTGTGCTTAACAAACTCTTTGCCTTTATCATTAAGTACTAAGGTTTTACCCACACGGTTAAACAGCTCTGTGGCTAAATTTGCCTCAACCTTTTTTAGCGTTTTAGACAGCGCTCCTGGGGTAATATTAAAATGTTTAGCGGTTGTATGCAGATTTTGCGAACCCGCCATATGTATTACTTTTTCAATGTCATCTAAATGCATAGCGCCAAGCCGTATTAATTAAAAAGAAACAACTAGCTACTTATTATCGATTATTTATACATAAAAACCAGCTTATAGTAGCGCTATATTTATTTTTGAGCATTAACATGAAATACATACTGCTATTTTTTATTTTATTCTCAAGCTCAGCGCTTGCAAATACACCTCAACAAAACACGCATAACACACACAAAGCCCACAGCTACGTGGGATTTCATGGTATGGCGCTTATATTAGCGGGCGATAAAGTACTGGCTAGCCACATGCCGTTATACGCCCCTCCACACGACTACCAAATTGTGTATGAAGTAACTACAGATGACACCCACTTTAATACAATCAAAAGTGTTTTAAAAAAAGCAGCAAACGAGCAAGGTCAGATCACTATTTTACCCACCAAATTTGATTTGAACTTATTAATAAATAAAAAGACACCCACCTTAAATGTAACTGTATTTAACGGGCATTTTGAGCGCGGTGGCAACGCATTGTTTGCAACAAAGTTAACGTTTAAAAAACCGTTATATGTGAAAAAACTCGCTATAACTAAACCCAAAAAAACAGAGTTTGATTTAATAAAGGTTTCAGCAACGCAAGGCTTGGTAATTCATAAAATACAAAGCAAGCCAAGCTATGACTCAATAAGCTTAGTACCTTTGCGAAATGGTAAATATAACGCAGAGTTAAAGTGTCATACTGCGATAAATACTGCACTTAAAAGTAAGCTAGAGGCCTGTTTTAAAAATGCGCCGAGTTATTTAGAAACCCGAGACTTTACAGTTTTATAAAGTGTAACTATTTAGTAAGTTTAAGATGATGAAGAGCTAAAAGTTTACATTTACAATGACACCCACTGTTAATTTTGTACTTTAGCCATTTAGCAACTAAAATTTATTTAGCTTAATAAACAAACAGGCGCTACATGGCTATTGCAAGAAAACGCCAAATAAGTTTGGCTGATACAAAATACTATCACTGTATTTCGCGCTGTGTACGCAATGCTTATTTATGCGGCGAAGACTCATTAACAGGCAAATCTTACGAACACCGAAGAGGCTGGGTAGAGCAAAAACTATTTAGCCTCGCTAAAATATTTTGTATTGATATTTGCGCTTACGCAGTTATGAGCAATCATACGCATATTGTACTTTATGTGGATGATAAAAAAGCAAATAGGTTAAATGACAAAGCCATAGTGCTGCGCTGGCATAAGCTTTGTAAAGGCACACCACTAACGCAAAAATTTTTACAAGGTGAGGAGCTTAGCAGTACTGAGCGCTATTTTTTAAGCCAAACGGTTATTCAATACAGAGAAAGATTATCTAGCATTAGCTGGTTTATGCGCGTTTTAAACGAACATATTGCCCGAAAAGCTAATAAAGAAGATAAATGCACTGGCCGGTTTTGGGAGGGGCGGTTTAAATCACAAGCTCTTCTTGATGAAGCAGCCCTTGCAGCTTGTATGGCTTACGTTGATTTAAATCCAATTAGGGCAAAAGCGGCTAAAACTCCTGAAATCTCCAACTTTACAAGTGTGCAAAAACGTATTGAGGGCGCTAAAAATTCAAAGCAGCCCAAACAACTTTTAAAGTTTGCAGGTAAACCACGTAAATTTATGCCAAAAGGTTTACCGTTTGAGCTTAAATATTACCTTGAATTAGTTGAACTTACTGGGCGCATCATTCGCGATGATAAACCAGGGTTTATTGAAAGCACCCAACTCCCTTTATTAGAAAGAGTAAACATATCGCCAGAGAATTGGTTAAAACTCACTACTGACTTTACCCGCGTATTTCACGGTGCGGTAGGTAAACCGCAATCACATGTAAGTTATTGCGAACACTTAAATAAAAAGCGACGAGTAAATTATAGTAATTGTAAAAAGCTACTAGCCTAAAGCCTCCTTAATAGTTTAAAACTGCATAGCAGCAGGTTTAAGCATGCTCTTAATTTAGCTAACCACATACCTAACAACACATTTTTAAAATAACCGCCGTAAATGCCTCTAAATAAGCAATTAGCTTATGAGTTTTTAAAGTTGCCTGATTAATTAAGCCAATTTATTTAAAATTATGATGGGTGTCCTTCTAATTTAGTTATGGGTTATTCAGGTGGGTGTCTTATTAAGTTTATAAGCTTAGGTCGTTAACCCAATCAATCGATTGAAAAGTTAAGATGGGTGTCTCCTTATAATTATTCCAGTTAATACCGATAAGTTAAAATGGGTGTCATTTAAAAAAAATAACAAGGCGCTGCAGCTTCACGCAGCATACAGCGCTTGTTGGCATGTAATGCGTTAAACGCTAATTAAAACTCATAGCTTATTTTGGCTGAAAAATTACGCCCAGGTTGGGTGTATTGGCTAAAGTCAGCACTTTGTGATTGCCCTGCAATTAGCTCAAAAGGGACATATTCTTTATCAAGCAAGTTAAGTACGCCTACATTTAACTGCCATGCCTGCCACTCGTAATTTGCGTATAAATCAACAACGCCGTAGCCATGTCCTTGGGTAGTTTTATCGCCGTTTGTATCAAGCACCACATCCGATTGCGATTTAGCTAAACGCCACGCAGCGGTCCAGTTAATATCGCCAAGCTCCGTGCTTAACAATACCGAGCCGTTTAGCGGGCTAATGCTGGTAAGTGGCTGATCGGTTTCTTTATTTTCACCATCAACATAGGCCACGTTTGCCTCTAGTAGTATATTTTCAGCAATATACATGGCAATTCCTGCTTCCACACCGCTTATTTGAGTTTCACTAATGTTTTGATACTGAAACAGCGTTTTGTTTACGCCAGGAATATATGTTGGCTCAACACCCACTACGGCGGTTTCAATAAAGTCATCGTATGCTGCATAAAAAGCACTTAAATTTACGCTAATATCGCTGCTGGCGTATCTTAACCCAAGTTCAAATGAGTCGCTGCTTTCAGGGTCTAAATCAGCGTTTGGTAATATTTGATAAAACGGTTCAACACCATGGCTTTGATAGGCTTGGTCGTGTGGCGGTATTTTAAAGCCTCGTACGTATTGCCCGTACCACGATAAGTTATCATCCACTTGGTAAATAACACCTAGTTTAGGCGAAAAAGCAGATTCGGTAATATCATCAAGCTGTGCATCCAAGTATAGCTCATCATTTTTAGCCTCTAGGGTGTAGTAATCATATCGCACACCTGCAATAACCGACCACGCACTGTTTTTAAACGACATACTATCTTGTACGTAGGCTCCTATTAAAGAGGTATCAGCCCCCGGGAATGCTTTTTGTTTTTGGTCTGTAAAATCAACCGTGCCATCAGCTAAAACACGGGTTTTAAAACGTGGGCGGGTGGTGTCGTATAAGTCTATATCAATCCCATATACCACTTCGTGATCGGTGGTTTCTCCTTTAAGTCCTTTATTAAATACCGCTTTTAAACCTAAAATATTTTGCTCAAAACGATAGTCGTTATAATCGGTGTAGGTGCTTGCACCGCTAATTTGGTCGCTTTGTTGCTCGTAACTACTGTAAGACACTTGCCCGTGCCATTTATCAAACGCCGCTGTTGCTACCTCTGAGTAGTAATCTAGCGCTAGTGACCAATTAGTGTCGTCTTCTTCGGTTTCTTGAACGGCGGGAGTAATTACTTGCTCAGTTGTTTGGTTAAAGTAATCAAGGGTGTATTTAACTGTGCGTTTTTCATCAAGCTGTTGCTCAAATTTAACTAATAAAGCGTCCGATTTCGCATCGTAGCCAGGTAAGTTTTCATCATAGTTTTGTACTTCTTCGCTGTCGCGGTGGCTATAAACGGCGCTTACAGCAAAGTCGCCTAAATCTTTTGCAGCGGTAATATCGGCGGCAACTTGGTTGCTTTGACCTTGATACCCAAGTGCCATTTTTACAAAGCTGCTGTTATCTTTTAAATAATCGCTTGGATCTTTGGTGGTTATAACCACAATGCCACCCAGTGCATCAGAGCCATACAAAGACGATGCTGCACCTTTGGCTACTTCTACTTGTTTTACGCCTGCAACATCAAAGTAATTGCGGCCAACTAAATACCCCCCTCCACCTGCGTAGCCATCGTTAGTGCGTCGGCCATCTTTTATAAATACAACACGGTTACCACCAACACCACGCACGGTAAGTGTTTGCGCGCCTGCGCCACTGCCTGTGGTTGCAATGCTAGGATCGTATTTAAACATGGTTTGTAAATCTACTGCTAGCTGGTGCTCTATGTCTTGTTCGGTAATAACCGTTACTGAGCCTGTTACATCTTTAAGCTTTTGTTCAAAGCGCGAGCCACTTACAACAATATGGTCGTCAATTATGTTTTCGGCAAATGCAGCACCCGAGCCAAGTAATAAGGTTGCTATAGCAGTAAATTTAAATGCAGAGGGATTCATTTCAACTCCAAATGATAATAGTTATTATTTATGGCGGAGATGTTACAACTAAGTCAAATTGAGATCAATTAATTATGATAATCATTTTCATTTAGGTTTAATTGATTATAATAGCCGAAAAATAAAAACCGGAGTATGTAATGAAATACCTATTTATAGTGTTTGCTTTAATGGCCCAACCTGCACTTGCGCAAGAACGCGTTATTAGCGCGGGCGGCACCCTAACTGAAATAATTTATGCGCTAGGCCAACAAAATGACCTTGTAGCGGTTGATCAATCTAGCATGTACCCGCAACAAGCTACGCAGTTACCGCAGGTGGGTTATTATCGCGATTTAGCAGCAGAAGGCGTACTTTCTATGCGCCCAACCACCTTATTAGCGCTTGAAGGGGCAGGGCGAAGCCAAGCACTTAAGCAAATTGAGGCAACAGGGGTTAAGCTCATTCATTATAAAAAGCCTACTTCTGTTAACGAGCTACTTGCGCTAATTAAACGCTTGGGTGACGATTTAAACGCCCAGCAAAAAGCACAGTCACTTATTACTCAAATTAAAAAATCGCTGCCCAAAAAGGCAAAACAGCAAACGCACAGTGCGCTATTTTTACTCTCAGCTAATGAGCGCGGGCTTGTTGCCGCCGGGCAAGAAACCGTGCCTAATTTATTATTTAGCTACGCAGGCATTACTAATATAGGCGCTACGCATTCAGGATTTAAAGCAATTAACACTGAGATACTGGCTGTAAATCAGCCCGATTTTTTAGTCGCCCCAGCCCACGTTGTACACAGCCTTGGCGGTAAGCAGGCCTTTTGTGAGCAGCCTACTCTACGTTTATTAAAAGCGGCGCAAAGCTGTAATTTACTTGTAATGAATAGCCTGCTTTCGCTTGGCATGTCGCCGCGCATTGCCACAGCAATTAATGCGCTTAGCGAGTATAAAGCTAACTTATGAACACCCTAACATTGAGCCACTTTAGGCCTGTAACTCTTAGTCCAACCCATAAATGGATGCTATTTTCATCTGTTTGTATTTTTGCTTTGGCGCTACTAAGCATAGGGTACGGGCCTGCCGGATGGGATTGGCGTTTAGCCATTGCGTGGCTGGCACCCGAGTACTTTAACCAGTTTGATGCGCTACAAATTAATGTGGTTATGCAAATACGTTTGCCACGCTTTATGCTTGCTGTACTTGTCGGGTTGGTGCTTGCCCAAACAGGCGCGTCAACGCAAGCACTGTGCCGCAACCCATTGGCCGACCCATCTATTATTGGCATTAGTGCGGGTGCGGCCATGGTTGCAGTAGCATTTATTGCACTTAGCGCGCAGTTTAGTTTTAACGCGCAGTTGTATTTACCTTATGCCTCGTTTTTGGGGGCGCTTGGGGTAACCTCGCTGGTATATTTTATTGCCAAGCAACAAGGGCAAATTAATATCACCACACTTATATTAGTGGGAGTGGCTATTAACGCATTAGCCTTTGCGGTTATTGGGCTATTGAGCTTTTTTGCTGACGACAGCGCACTACGATTAATAAATTACTGGACCATGGGCTCGTTAGGCGGAGCAAGCTGGGGCACTATTATTCAAGCTGCGCCTTTGCTGCTTATTAGTCTTATTGGCCTGTGGCGCTTAAAAGAGCCCATGAACTTACTCCTAATTGGCGAATCCCAAGCTCAGTACCTAGGAGTAGACACCAATAAACTTAAATTATATGTCATTATACTTGTTGCATTAGGTGTTGGTGCAGTCGTGGCGCTTACCGGCTTAATAGGGTTTGTTGGTTTAGTCGTCCCGCATATTGCCCGCCTAATGGTGGGGCCGCATTTACGTAATATGCTGCCGCTTTGTATGTTAATTGGCATAGTAGTATTGCTACTTTCAGACTGGTTAGCACGCTTAGTCGTTATGCCTGCAGAGCTACCTATTGGCATTATTACTGCGCTTTTAGGTGCGCCATTGTTTATTTATTTAATCGTTAAAAATAAGCGAGGTTGGTCATGATCGCGTTTAGTAATCTAAGCGTTGGCTTTGGCAACCATAGCGTTTTAAACACCATTAATGGCAGTGCTGAACAAGGCCAACTTGTCGCATTACTTGGTGAAAATGGCGCGGGTAAGTCTACTTTGCTACATACCTTAGCGGGTATGCATGCCTTTACAGGTAGTGTACTTTTTAATAATAAGCCGCTGGCCACTCACGCTAAAAAAAGCCTAGCTACACAGCGCGCAGTAATGATGCAAGCTAACCATGTAGGGTTTGATTTTACCGTATTTGAGCTTATTGCTATGGGCCGCTACCCGTATGTAGAGTCATTAAAAATGCAAAGCGAAAAAGTACATAAGTACGCCGCTATTATGGATTTAAGTAATTACTTAACTCGCCGCGTAAGTGCGCTTTCGGGCGGCGAGCAACAACGTGTGCATATGGCGCGCACTTTAGCGCAACTAAACGCCTTCACACAATCGGCCGAGCCAAAACTCATGCTGCTCGACGAGCCTACATCCGCACTTGATATGCGCCATCAGCATGCTTTGCTCAGCTGCGTTAAAGCATTTGTAGAGCAAGGTAACAGCGCTATTATAGCAATACACGATCTAAATTTGGCCAGCCTGTATGCAACCGACGCTATTTTACTGCACAACAAAAAAGTGCTGCAAAGCGGGCCTATAAACACTGTACTAACTGAACAAAACTTACAACAAATGTACGCCATGAAACTGCACGTAAATCCTCATCCTTATAACGATGCACCCATGGTTTTTTCTCAACGTCAGGAGTTTTTATGAGAGAGCAAGCATTAAACGATGCACGCACCTTGGTTTACAAAACCAATGCCGGTGTTATGTCGACTATTTCTAATAATTTACGCGGCTACCCGTTTGGCTCAGTAACTCCCTATATGTGCGACGAGCAAGGCCGGGTTTACTTTTTTATTAGCGATATAGCCCAGCACACTAAAAACCTAAAACACGACTCTCGTATGAGCCTAACTATTTTTGATGCCGCCGCCAGTGGCGATCAAAACGAGCACGGGCGAGTAACGCTTGTAGGCGATGGCTCTATTGTGCCAAGTGAGCAAGCACACACTTTGCTTAATAACTATATTGCCCTATACCCCGAAGCCGCTAGCTATCGCAACGCGCACGACTTTCAATTATGGCAATTAGACGTAGTACGAGTGCGTTACATTGGCGGATTTGGCAAAATATTTTGGCTTGAACAAGCCGAGTGGCAGGGCGAGGCAAAAGCCTGGGACGAAAGCCAGCAGCAAAGCATGATTAACCACATGAACGACGATCATCAAGATGCTATGTCGCTCATATTAATGCAGCACCACAGCGTTGCTGATAACACCCCAATAATGAGCGGCCTATTACCCACAGGCTTTTATATACAAAGCCAAAAGCGTAACTACTTTATTAACTTTAAAGCCTTGTGCAACAGCCCGTTAGAGGTTCGTAAAGCATTGGTTGAGTTAACTAACCAAGCCCGCAATAACTAAATATATGACGACATAGTTAACCTGAGCCCTAGCTAAAAGATTCACTAACTATGTCGTTATTTTATAAGCAAACTGTTTGCTCGCCGCGTTTAGCTAACGCTTTAAAAGCCGCTTGTTGATGCTGTTTTTGCACATAACGAGGTGGCAAAGCGTTAACCTGCAACTGATACCCTGTTTGATTAGCTTGCACACTTGTTACCGGTGATATCCAAACAACATTGAGCGATGGTGCTAACCGCTTAATAACACGCGCTATACCTTCACCATTTTTCACATGAAAATCGCCCGCTATATGCATTACCCGCGTACCGTTATGATTATTCAAATAGTTAACAATAGACTCAGCTATGGTTTCATCCCAGGTAACTTGCGCAGCATAATAGTTTTCGTTTTGACTCGCCGTGCCGTGATGCATTGATGCCATAAAGCGTTGTTTATAATCACTGGGGGAGGTATCAATAGTGCTGGCAATATAACTTTGCTGTGTTTCATCAAGTTTATTTAGGTAACTTCCCCCTTGCCTGCCAATACAGGTAACAATATTTTTTGGTGCATTTGCTGCTATTACATCGCTATTGTTCGCTTTAGCCAGCTCTATAAGTGGCCGATAATCGCTTTTGTAATTGGGCCACGCTTGCGTGTTATCAATTAAATATTGCTCGCCAATTTCACCCTTAACGTACTGATTTAAAATAGGCTGATCAGCACGGCTAAATTGCTCAAGCGACAGGGCTGTGCGTTTATTACTTTTGCTTAATTGCTCAAATAACGCAGCCTGAAATAAATGCACGCCCGGGTGCGTATGCCATTCACCTACTAAAATCACATCGGCATTTAAAAGTGTTGGCTCTAATAATACAGAGCTAACAGGTTTTGCTTGTGAATTGTAAAGTGCTGAAAAATATAATGATGAGCTGTTATCAGGCGGCAAAGTGGTTGTACTACAACCGCCCAAACCAGTCACTAACGCCAGAGCTAACATAGACTTTTTCATACGCACTTCACACACCCATTAATACAAATAATTATCAATATCATATATTTATAATGCGCTTTATACCACCCCAATAAAACATAAACCCAAATAAATACAAATAAAAACAATTATCATTTGATCTATTTGTATTTCTACTTTACAGTTTTAGCAAGTAAATAAATGAGGAACATATTATGGTTTTGCCATTTCTGTGCGCTAGGCATAAACAACATGTTTTATGCCAACCTGAGCAAGCACTTATAGATATTAAAACCGCACAATTAAGTGGTGAGGCATTATTTAAACAAACCCAGTTTGCACAGGCATTACCGCATTTAGGTAGTGCGCTAGAAAGCGTTACGTTACTAACGCAAATGCATAATTACGCCGATAAAACGCAGCTTATCCAAATAACCTCACTTACAGAGCGCCTGTATGCCACGCTGTATTTTTTAGGCGAAAAACACGCTGCCCATAACGCCCTAGCACAATCAATTAGCCTGCTATACGACCTTTTTTATTGTGACGACAAACTCAGTGATTTTGTTTTTGCATGTATTGCGCAACTTAAAAAGCTCGCATTACAACACCCACAACACCTTACAGAGCACTAATATATGCACAATTTAAGCGAGTACCAGCAATGGCAAAGCTATACAAAAGTAGGTAACGAATGCTTTAACAATGGCAATATTAAAAGTGCTAAAAGCCACTACCAAGTTGCTTTGTCGTTATCTAATAACTTGTTAAGCGCACACCCAACAGATAAAGCCGCTGTATGTGCCATGTTGGTCGCTCATCATAATTTAGCAACGTTACTCGCGCAGCAAACGCAATGTGGCTCAGCCTACAGTTTATTAAAACAAGCCCAACACCGCCTAGAAAAACAGCTTAGCAATAGCCATAAGCACAACGACTTATCGGCTTTATTGTGGGGGCTAAGTAAAAACCGCAGTGAGCTTATGGTGTTTGTTAAAACGCATTCATTTACACCCGTATCGTTTGCAACACAGAGTCTTAATTAAAGGAGATAAACACATGAAAAACTTACTCGTTATTTTTATAGCCATGGTGAGCTTACCGCTTTTTGCCCACGAAGGTCACGACCACGCGCATTGGTCTGCTGCGTACTTACACTTACTATTTTATGGCGCCATTATAGCCGTAGTAGCCGCTTTTTCGTTTTCGTTTTACAAACGTGCCAAGCGCAATAAATAATAAGGAAACGCAGTATGCTTTACTCATTTATTAACAGCCTAGATAAACTTTTAAAATTTAAAAGTGCAGCAGCACATTGCGATATTCCTTGCAAAATATACGACCCAAGCACTGCACAAATTGCAGCATTAAGCGTAATTAGATTTATAGACATTATTAACGAATTAGAACAACCGCTATCAGTAGCAAATACTGCACAACTTGCGCGGTTAGTGCGCGAAAAAGAAATTCATGCTTCTAAAGTAAAAGAAGAAGTACGCGTAATTTGGGGCGACTACTTTAAACAGCCTCAGTTTGATCAGTTTCCTGATACGCATGCATTAGTGCATTCAATTATGCTCACTGCATCAAAGTGTAAACAACATATAGATCGCGAACACGCTGAGCAATTACTCGCACTAGTAAATCAATTTGCAGACTCGTTTTGGCAAACCAAAGGCATTGCAACCTATCAAGCAAAAAGCCCATACCCGCCAAGCGAGCACGTGGTCTACCCAGACCTAAAAAGCGCCTAGCTCTCACGTTGTGTTAAAGTGCAACATAAGCAAAGTAAGGGGGCAGAGTATGTCTCCTACTTTTTTTGATTTAGATTATGTACTAAGTATGTGCTGGCCAAATATAAACTACCAACTAGGTGATGTAGTACTGGTAGAGCACCCAAAGTATGGCCGCATCATCAAACGTATTTGCCATATAGGACTGCATAATACCTACTTATTAAGCGGCGACCATGCCAGTAGCACAAGTACAAAAGAGCTTGGTTTAATCAAGCAAGGGAATATTTTAGGCCGCGTTATATTTCATATAAAACAGCCTCGCTACAAAAATTAAAAGTAAGGCTACTTTGCCAGCAGCTTAATAAACTTTAGCTTGCTTATATAAGCGGCTTGTAGGGCGGTTAGTGTGTTTAGGCTTGGTATTTTTTGGTAAATATCAAAACAATAACGGCCAGTAATAAAGGCACAAACGATGCCCATAAAACGGTGTGCCAACCGTAGGCACTTAATAACCCACCCGATGAAAAAGAGCCCACCGCCATTAAGCCAAACACAATAAAATCACTAAACGATTGAGCACGGTTTTTTTCTTCTGGCTTGTGCGTTTCGAGCACTAATGCTGATGCCCCTAAAAAGCCAAAGTTCCAACCTATGCCTAACAAAATTAACAGCGCGTAAAAGTGATATACACCTTCACCTAAAAAGCCTATAGCTGCTGAAATTGCAGTTAAACTAATACCAAAAACAGAAATACGAGCAGCCCCAAAACGTGCAATGAGCTTACCGGTAAAAAAGCTAGGTGCATACATAGCAATAACATGCCACTGCATTCCTAAGTTTGCTGACTCTTGGCTATGTCCGTGCATATGCATTGCCAAAGGGGCCGATGTCATCAAAAAGTTCATCACCATATACGATGCTGCACCACAAATAACCGCGCTTATAAATCGTGGTTGCAAAGCTATTGTGCTCAATGACCTTCCTGAATATGCTTGATTTGCTAAAGGCTTAGCCAATTTAACGCCAAACAAAATAACACCAGCGAGAGCCGCGACAATGGCTTGCGCTATAAATGTGGCAGCAAACATTTTGTCTGACCATAGGTGCATGGTATGCGTAACTAACTGAGAGCCAATAACACCTGCAGCTACGCCACCTGCCATTACCATAGAAAGCGCTTGCGGGCGTTTATTTTCGGGCACGCCATCGGTTGCAGCAAACCGAAATGATAAGGCCACTGCCGCATAAGCGCCGCCCAATAGCGCAGATAAACAGTACAGCCAAAAACTGTCTATATACAACGCAATAGCCGCTAATAGTCCGGTTAAAACTCCCGCGCCAGTTCCGGCCATAAAGGCTGCACGGCGGCCATATTTTCGTGCTAATTCACCGGCGGGTAAAACACACAACGCCATGCCCAAAACAAAAATAGAAACAGGTAAAGTGGCTAAAAGTGCAGTAGGAGCAAGCAAACTGCCCACTACCGCACCTGTTGCATATAGCACAACGCTATTAGCCCCAGAAAGTGCCTGGGCTAACATTAAACGCCATAAGTTAGCTGTTTGAACTTGAGGGTCGCTCGGCTCAAGCCTATCTGAGTCTATAGCGTTTAATTTTTGCATGATTTCACTTTCCTAAAAGTATGTAAGGGGCTAAAAAGAGAGTTGTAGTTGAGGTATTTAAATGTCTAACGCCACTAAAAAGCGCGATACCATGTTATAAGCAGCCACAGTTGCTACCGCTTCTACAGTTTGCGTTTCGCCAAATAGTGCTTTTAATCGTTCAATAACGTCGCTATCAACATTTACTTTAGTGGTTGACTGCTCAGTAAGTTCAAGCAAAGCCAGCTCCTGCTCAGAGAATAACTCAGCATTTACTACCACACTTTTAAGTGCAGTGGCTTTTTCATCGCTACCGCCAGCTTGTATGTATGCTGGGTAGTGCACATTCCATTCAAAATCGGCTTTGTTTAATACCGCCACACGCAGCATAATAAGTTCGCGGTACTCAAGCGATAAACCAAAGTTTGCTCTAACGCGCCCTAGCAACTCATTCCAGCCTTTAGCTAAAGGAAAGCTTTTTAGTAGTACTCTATCTATACCTATTAATTCACCGTTTGGACGACGACCTTGCATTTCGGCGAGTAGTTCGGCTGGGGCTTGCTCGCCATCTTGCCATGGCGATACTCTTACTTGTGACATAATATTTACTCCTAATTAAACGCCACTTTAGTCATTTAAGTGGCTAACTTGGAGCGAAAGCTTACGGGGAATGAACGTGGTTAACCACAGAGATTATCTTTTAATATGGTAAACATTTTCTTTACTGTTATGAGTTATAAAAGTACTCCTGAGCTTTAATTTCTTTTAGCCCGCGGGTTTTCTATCTCTTTAAATAGCCATTCTTTAAATGCCTGTATTCTTGGCAGCTCAGCACATTCGGGGCGATAAATAACGTAATACGCCAAAGGCGATTCAAAATAAATATGAGGGAATAACCTGACCAATCGCCCAGCGGCTAGGTCATCTTTAGCCATTACACTGCGTGCTAACGCCACGCCGTGACCGTCAATAGCTGACTGCAATACAGCCGCTGAGTTATTTATTTGAATACTTTTAGTGGTTAAAGGGCCTGTTACTCCGGCTTTTTTTAACCACGCCGACCAAGACGGAAAACCCGTATGGTCATCCATTGACTGATCGTGTATTAGGGTTTCGTTCAATAGTTTATCTATGGTATTTAAGCGGTTTGAGTCTTCTAAAAACTTAGGAGAGCATACCGGGTATACCTCTTCATCCATTAGTTTTTCTGCGCTTAAGCCCTGCCAATTGCCTACGCCAAAGCGTATGCCTATATCTATGCGCTGCTCAGTAAAATTAACAGGTTTTAAATTAGTATTTAAATTTACACTGGTTTGCGAACATATTTCTTGAAAGAAATGCAACCTAGGTAATAACCATTTAGCGGCAAATGCAGGGCTTACTGCAACCGTTAGCGCACCACTTACGGCGTTATCTTTTAAAATGTCTAGCCCTTGAGCAAGTTTATCAAACCCTTCGCGTATTAATGGCAGGGCACTTTGCGCGGTTTCGGTGGTTATTAGCCGTGTTTTGCCTGAACTCATTCTATGAAACAGCGGCGTGTCGAGCCACTCTTCTAATGTTTTTACCAACTGCCCAACGGCTGCTGGGGTTACGTTTAGCTCATCAGCTGCCGCTGAAAAACTTTGGTGCCTTGCGCTTGCTTCAAACGCTTTTAATGCATTGAGATGTATAGGTGATTTCATGCGATAAACTTTTTCTTTATTGATGACTCAGATTATCTCGTTTGTTAAAGCAAGTAAATAAGTAAAAAGTACCTCCCAAGCCAAACAGCAAGTTACTTGCTATTAGGCAACCAAATACTTTTTATTTATATAACAAATACGGCACATAGTGGCGCTTGGAGAAATAATCATGACTAAGCAATTTTTAGGTAAAAAATTACTCGTTATTGGTGGTACTAGCGGAATGGGTTTTGACACGGCTCGATTAATTTTAGAGCAAGGCGGCCACGCTGTTATTGTTGGCCACCGTAAAGAAAAAGCCCATGCAGCAAAAGAGCAGTTATCTGCTTTAGGCACTGTTGAGGTGTTAACCGCTGATTTAACCAGCAACGAAGGCGTGCAAAACTTAATTAACACACTTTCACAAGAGCACGCAGACGTGGATTTACTGGTAAATGCTGCCGGTGTGTTTTTCCCTAAACCATTTTTAGAGCACGAAGCGGCTGATTACGATCAATACATGCAAATTAACCGTGCCTTGTTTTTTATTACACAAAAAGTAGCCGCTAATTTAGTGGCAGCAAAACGCGCAGGCGCCATTGTTAATGTGGGTTCTATGTGGGGTAAGCAAGCTATTGCCGCTACCCCCTCGTCGGCGTATTCAATGGCTAAGGCAAGTTTACATGCGCTAACGCAACATCTAGCAATGGAATTAGCAGCGCACAACATTCGCGTTAATGCAGTATCGCCAGCGGTTGTACAAACGCCAATTTACGAAGGTTTTATTCCTAAAGCACAAGTAAACGATGCCCTGCAAGGCTTTAACAGTTTCCACCCAATTGGCCGTGTAGGTACAAGCGAAGATGTCGCCAACACCATTGCGTTTTTACTCAGCGACAAAGCCGCTTGGGTCACAGGTGCAGTATGGGATGTTGACGGCGGCGTAATGGCAGGTCGTAACTCATAGCTATTAATAAATACTGTAAGCGCTAATGGGCTAAAGCAGCCCATAGCTAAATTTAATCACTGGAGAACAAATATGGTTTATTTACAAATTACACTAAATGTTGACCACGGTAATAGAAAAGCAGCAGCAGAGGTTTTTAATACCTACAAAGCCCCATTTTTAGACACTGTAAGAGGCGCAGTTTCAAAAGAGTTATTAGCGCGTGATGAAGATGTACAGGTACTTCACGGCTTTGAAACTATTGAGCACGCTCATGAGTATTTAGAAAGCGATTTATTTAATGCAGATGTAGTTACCGCGCTCGCGCCACTACTTACTAATGAACCAGAAGTACGCATTTACTGCGTAGCTGAGTAAAAATTTAAGATAGGAAAGTAAAAAATGTCACAAGATTGGAACGCGTACCGCACCGAAGTAATGAACACTGTAGGTGCGTTTGCTAAGCAAAGCCCAGATACCCTACGCGGATTAATGACAATGGATGGCGCTGGCGCAAAAACAGGCCATTTAACGCCTAAATTACATGAGCTAATAGCACTCGCTGTTGCCGTAACAACACGTTGTGATGGGTGTATTGCGATGCACACTAAAAAAGCGGTTGAGCACGGCGCAACAATTGGTGAAATATCTGAAGCGTTAGGCGTTGCTGTAGCCTTAAATGCAGGTGCAGCGCTAACTTACAGTGCACGAGTACTTGACGCTCACGCACAATTACAAAACGCTTAATAAGCGTAAATTTATACCAATTCGCTTAATTAAGTGATCTATTTTGAGGTTGGAAAAACGTGTTGATAGTTAGGCAAGAAATTCGCTATTTAGTTGTTATAAATGAGAATTTTTTAACGCAGGTAGCGACACGTTTAGCCCCGCAAAATGATTAAGTATTAGTGCGGATTGGTATCACAGAGTAATAACTTATGTTATTGCTCTTATTTTATTTAGGTTGGACAAATGCGAGTCAATTCAGATTTTTCACAACACGCTTTAATGCTGCCAAGTCAATATAGTTGGCAAACATCGCCTCAGGCGGGTGTTGAGCGCGTAATGCTCGACAGAATAGGCGCTGAAAAAGCCAGAGCAACAAGCGTAGTACGCTACGCGCCTGAGTCTACTTTTCCAAGCCATGCTCACCCAGGTGGAGAAGAAATAATGGTACTTTCGGGCACTTTTTCAGATGAGTCGGGCGACTACCCACAAGGCTTTTATTTACGAAATCCGCCAGGGTCTTCACATGCACCTAAAAGTAAAAGTGGCGCAACCATTTTTGTAAAACTGTGGCAAATGTGCGTAACAGAAACCACCTCTGTGCGCATAAATACACACGATCCGGCTACGTGGATAACACAAAATAACCGCACAATATGCCCGCTTTATCAAGATGATAACGAAGTAACTAAACTGGTTAAGTTAACCCCGCAACAGCCCCTATTTGATAACCTAAAAGCACATAATGCCTTAGAGCTATTTGTACTGGGCGGCAGCGTAATACACAACGAGGTAGAATATTCAAAAGGAAGCTGGCTAAGGCTGCCAAGCACGAGTAAAGCGTTAATATCAGCGGGAAATAACAGCGCTACAATTTACCTAAAAGTAGGGAATTTTAAAAACATAGGCTGTGGAGGCTAAATAATGCGTACAAAAATTGCGATTATAGGCGGTGGGCTAAGCGGCGTGTATGCAGCTTATCAGTTAGAGCAACAAGGCATTACCGATTACATATTGCTTGAAGCCAGAGACCAATTAGGTGGCCGTATTATGGACTTTACAAGCCTGTCGCAAGCGACAACAAACAGATTTGATCTTGGCCCAACGTGGTTTTGGCCAGAGTTTCAGCCGCAATTAAATGCCATTATTAAAACGCTAAACCTAGAAACATTTGCCCAGTACGATCAAGGCAATACGTTAGTAGAGCACTCACATACGCAGCCGCCAACAGCAATGCCCGGTTATACGCATGCGCCTAAGTCTATGCGGCTAAAGGGTGGCATGGGCATACTTATTAATACCTTACATGAAAAGCTTAGCAACAAACACATAGTGACCGGCGCTTTGGTAAACACAATTACCCACCAACACGGTCATATTGAAGTTAACTTTAGCACCTCTAACACAGCCGATAATAAAGTAAACGTTGAGCACGTAATGCTTGCGCTACCACCACGCTTAGCCACAAGCCAAATAACATTTACCCCCGCATTGCCAAGCGATTTAGTATCGCAGTGGCAAAATACCGCAACCTGGATGGCACCCCACGCTAAGTATATTGCTGTGTACGATACGCCATTTTGGCGTAAGCAAACGCTCTCGGGCAGCGCCCGCAGCAGCGTTGGGCCAATGGCAGAAATACACGACGCATCAAACCCACAAGGCCAAGCCGCATTATTTGGCTTTATTGGCATACCCGCCGATGATCGAAAACGCATTAGTAATGAAGATTTAATCACACATTGCAAAGCGCAATTAGTCAGGCTTTTTGGCGCACAAGCCGCCACACCAAAAGCCGATATTATTAAAGACTGGGCACAAGACCCGCTCACCGCAACATCGCTTGATATACACGCAGCTAATACGCATGCGCCAGCACCTTACATAACCGCGCAAAATGGCCCATGGCATCAAAATTTAGTCGGTATTGGCAGCGAATGGTCGGTGCAATTTCCGGGCTATGTAGCTGGTGCGGTTGATGCAGCAAACATAGGCGTTGAGCTGTATTTAAAAAAGTTAACGCGTGATGTGTAGAGGCTGAGGTTTGAGCTTAGCGTTTTAATGGATAGCTCATAACGGCAGCTGATGGGCGGTTATGAGCGAACTCCGGAGATTAGACATAATTTTTGCGAAAATCCGCTTCAGACAAAGAGCGGACGCTCAGGTTTAAAAACTCATAGTGCTGCTTTGTGCCAATAGAGAATCACCAGCCTAAACTCGTTTTTGCCCCAAAACGAGTTAACGTAAATGCTCTAAGGGTGGCTTTAAGCGGAGAGCAGAGAGTCGAACAAAATCATTTTTGGACAAAAGTGATTTAACGTAATTACTCTATAGGTCGTAAAGTTACACTAAATTCGAGGCTTGCTCATCTGATACGGAAAGACCACTGTTAAATATTGACTTGGAACAGGTAAAAACTACTTTGAATTTAACTCTATCCCATTTGCCTCTGACCATTTTCTTAAATCATCTAAAATAGAAAGTGCTGATTTGCCAAAATCAGTAAGTTCATATGTAACAGCTATGGGTCTGTCGCTTATAACCCTTCTAATTACCATACCTTCTTCTTCAAGTTCCTTGAGACGTTGATCAACCATTTTTTTTGTTGCGCCGCCTAGCATTCGAGTTAAGTCATTAAATCGGACTGGCTCATCTTTTAAATGATAAATGATTGATCCTTTCCATTTTCCACCGATCAAACGCATACCTTTTTCAATCGCGCAAGGCTCCATGCACGCGTTATAAACTTTTTTCCTTCCCTTACCATCTGTTTTTATTGAACTTTCCACAGTTTCTCTCTTATTTTCTTAAGGTTACTAAAAGTATACTAATTGATTGTAGTTAAAAGGTATATAAAATATACCACGGTTAGGCATTCAGAATAAATTTTATTTTTGGAGAAACACAAATGAGCAATATTTTAATTATTAATGGTCACCAATATTACCCTTTTTCGGAAGGCAAGCTAAACACTACGCTAGTAGAAAAAGCAGTTTCTATATTAGAGGCAAAAGGCCATAAAACTCGCGTAGTTACAATCTCAGAAGAGATTAATGTTGAGAAAGAACTTGAAAATCATCAATGGGCTGACATCGTTATTCTTCAAACCCCGGTAAACTGGATGAGTGTTACCTGGTCATTCAAAAAATACATGGATGAAGTCTATACAGCGGGTATGGGGGGTGCACTATGTGTTGGTGATGGTCGTGACGAATCTGCACCTAAAAAGAACTATGGCATGGGTGGCACACTAACTAATACAAAATACATGATGTCGCTAACGTTAAATGCGCCAGAAGAAGCGTTTAATGATGAAAACGAATTCTTTAATGGAAAATCAATTGATGACCTATTATTCCCTATGCATATGAACTTCAAGTTTTTTGGTATGAAGCCTATGGAAACATTTGCATGCTTCGATGTGATGAAAAATGCAGAGATTGAAAGCGACTTCAAACGTTTTGAAGCTCACATTAACAAACATTTTTAAGGGGTAGTTATGAGCGTTGAATATACTACTAAATTACACGCGGGAGCTGACTTCCCTGTAATTGAAGCAAAGCTATTAAATGGTGATATTAAAAAGCTTTCTATTCCTGAAAATGGTTTGGATTGGAAGATGGTTGTTGTTTACAGAGGTCAACATTGCCCTCTTTGTACACGATACCTGAACCAATTAGGAAACGCGAAAGACTTACTTGCTCAAACAGGCGTAGATTTGATCGCCGTTTCTGGTGACAGTAAAGAGCAACTCGAAAGTCATATGGAAAGACTTAATGTGGCTTTCCCTATTGCATACGGCCTTACCCTTGAACAAATGGAAGAGCTTGGGTTGTACATATCAGATCCAAGGTCCCTAGAAGAAACCGATCATCCATTTGCTGAACCGGGGCTATTTGTAGTCAATAGTGAAGGAAAAGTTCACGTAGCAGACATTTCTAACAATCCGTTTGTAAGACCTGAACTTCAGTCTCTAATTAGTGGCTTAGCTTGGATACGAAACCCTGACAACAACTACCCCATTCGTGGTATGCATAAATAGGAGCTACTATGAAAAAGGTTGTATTGACTGCTGTTATTTCAGCCCTATTACTTGGAAACGCATTTGCAGATGACACAATAGTCGAACCTGCTCACATCGCATCTCCAAAACAATATGAACTTCTTCTTGAGAACGAACAGGTTACGGTGCTTAAGATGACACTTAAACCAGGAGAACAAGATAATTGGCATAAGCACAATGCTGAGACTGTTTACTTCGAAAAAGGTGGCAAGGCAACGATAATAACGAGTGAAAAAGACATGACTTTGGAGATCCCGGATGGCTACGTGATGTGGCATGACCAATGGGAACACCAAGTTAAAAATGTTGGTAACAAAACAATCACTGCAATTATCGTAGAGAAGAAATAATGATGTCAAAGACCCAAACTAACGATTGAAATCGTTTCTGGTGTGGTATGTCCTAGGTGTGTAATTGGCTATAGTCGCTTAAAAGCAGCATTAGCCAATTGCCTTGCCCTGAATCTTTAGTCACTCTGTAGCATCGAATTAGAACGATTGGGACAGTTTGGTTTCAATTCTAATGGGCATAAACAATTTAATCATGAATGACTGCTCATGACACAGCACCGTCCTTCGCTCATAGTTGACCTCTGTCCCTAAAAGTGCAATTTCCGCAATACGTAATCTTCTGCCGCTTAATTACAAATAATCGAACACCAGCTTTTGGCACTCTCTAGCCACACGACAACATAAAATGGTGATAATAATTGGCAAGGTATTTTACTATTTAGGATGGCGCTTCGCTTATCCGACCTAAACAGGCATATACCTAACAGCTAAAGTTAATACTCCCCAAAATTATTAATTCGCATTAACGCCCTACATTTAACAGCAAATCCATTTACACATTAGAGCGCGTTGATTCTATAAACCCTTTTACATAATCAAGCTGTAAGTCGTCATCGCGCACACCTACATTAACGCTTTTTTGCAGCCCTTTATTACCTATGCTGATGCCTTTTATGCCTAAACGACTTTCGTGCGATGACACTAGCCACTCTGGTAATACTGCTACCCCCCGATTGGCCGACACTAATTGCAGCATCATTTCAGTGCTTTCTATGGGTACTCTGCGTTTGGGTTGCACGTTAGCGGGGTCTAAAAATCGGGTGTAAACATCTAAGCGGTTGTAGCCTACGGGCACGGTGTAAAGTATTTGGTTTTCGAGATCTTGTGCTGTAACAAACGCTTTGTTGTATAGCGGGTTTTGCTCGCTTACTACAATACATAAATTGTAGTTAAACACAGACCTAAAATTTAAGCCCTCTGTATTTACGGGGTCGGGGGTTATTAGCACATCTATTTCGTTGGCTTTTAGCGCTGCTATGCCATCAAATCTAAAGGCACTTTTTATTTCTACGTCTACCTCTGGCCATGCTTTTAAAAATTGCTGAATTTTGCCCATTAACCATTGCTCACACGGGTGACACTCCATTCCTATGCGCATTATTCCTCGGCGGCCTTGGGCAAACTCTTGTAATACTCGCTCGGCGTGCTCAAACTCGGTGACCATTTTGTCTGCAAGTGAAAGTAAATAAAGCCCCGCCTGAGAATATACAAGCGTATTGCCTTTACGATGCCACAGTTTTAAGCCAAATCGGCGCTCTAATTTAGCAATAGTATGGCTCACAGCCGACTGACTTAAGTTTAAACTTTCGGCCGCGGCGGTCACGCTTTTAAGGCGATTAACCTCTTTAATAATGTGTAGATGATTACGTTCAAGCATTATGATTTATATTCATTCCAAAACCAGTTTTTACCATTAGTGTTCATAATGGCGTTTTGGTAATATTATCACATTACATACCCAAGTCTATGCACTTTGCTGTTGTGCTATGTATACACACCAGCAAAACACCTAGCATTTAACGTATTACCAGGAGATACAGCCTATGTTTAGCGACTCTTTCTATACTTTTATATTAATAGGTATAGGGGGCACACTAGTGTTAGATATTTACGCGGGGTTACTCGCTAAGTTTTTTGATTTACCCGCCACAAATTGGCGATTAGTTGGGCGCTGGGTAGGTCATATGAAGTCGGGGCAATTTTATCAGCCTGCACTACCTAAGGCCGAAAAAATACCGGGTGAGCTTGGTATTGGTTGGGTTGTACATTACCTAATTGGCATAGCGTACGGGTTAATATTAATGGTGTGTGTAAACACGCAGTGGCTTGATTTGCCAACCATACTACCTGCATTACTTGTTTCGTGGTTTGGCATAGTTGCCCCCTTTTTTATAATGATGCCAGGCATGGGCGCGGGTATGGCCGGTGCAAAAACACCTAACCCCACAGTTACGCGCATAAAAAGCTTTGTAGGGCACACCATATTTGGCTTAGGCATGTTTTTAACCGCACTGGTTTTAGCATAATTTTAAGTAGGAAAGCAGTACATGAACATTTTAAATTTAAGCACCTATTCTACGCATATAAAAATAGTGGGCTTAATCGCTATTGTTATTTCAATAGCTGCGTGGAGCACAGACTTATTAGGCATAGTGTATGCTTGCCCCTATTGTAGAGTGCAGCGCTCAGTAATAGGCCTGTTAGGTTTATTATTAATAACGCCTGCGGTTACACACTGGATAGGCAAATATTTTGCTTTAGTGATTGGTTTTTTTGGCGCAACAGTGGCCGCTAATCAGCACTTTATGGGCTGGAAAAAAATATCAGCTGGCACCTTTGAATTTAAAGATAACCTGTTAGTTGACCCCTTTATTTTATCGGCCTGTGCACTAACAGGTATTATTGGGCTCACTTATTTAGCAGTAACAGCCGCAAAGTTACCTGCTAAAACGGCTTAACATTTAGTACCCTAGCTAAAACAAACAAGGCGCACTTTTTATTAAAAGTGCGCCTTGTTTTTTTATATATAAATTTAATTTAGTTACGTTAAGTCTGTTTTTCTATGCGCTTAAAGCAATCTACTTATTACCATCTATCTAAAAATAACTCACAGGCTTCTAAAAGCTTTTCCCGTGCAATGCCGTCTCTTGATTGAATAGAAAGGCCATTAATAAAGGTATCTAAAATTAGCATAAATTGCTCTACGGGCATTTCTTGTTGCCACTCTTGCCGGGCTGTTCCGCGCTCTATGCATTTTACAAGCGCTTTACGAATGTCGTTACGTACCGACAGCGCCATTTGCTCAACTTCTTTATTTTCGTCGCCGCAATTTAAGCCAGATAAAACAATCATGCAGCCCGATGGTTGCTTAGTTGAGGTTTGCATATGAATGGTTTTAAACACCATGTTTTTAATCGCTGCTTTTGCAGGAACCGACTCGTTTTCTAGCTCCGAAAAGGTCTCTCCACAGGTGCTGGTATAAAGTGCTAAACATTCACTGTATAGAGCTTGCTTTGAGCCAAATGCTGCGTAAAAACTCGCAGATGAAATATTGCCTAACACTTTGCGTAGCTCAGCTAAAGAAGTGGATTCGTAGCCTTTTTGCCAAAATAAATCCATTGCACTTTTTATTGCATCTTCACGGTTAAACTGGCGTGGGCGTCCGGTTCGGGCCATATAAATTACCTCAAGTAAGTAAATTTTAAATAAGTGTATTGTTAGTTAAAACACTCAAGCCCGAAATACTAAGTATTGTCGGGCATTGTGTTGATCATACCATAAGTTTTAAATACAGTTGCTGTGCTAAGCACCTAAGCGAGTAAAGTATTGCTCTACATCTAGTGCTGCTTTACACCCAGAACCTGCAGATGTAATTGCCTGCCTATAATGGTTATCGCTTACATCACCTGCGGCAAATACGCCGGGAATATTCGTTAATGTTTCACCATTTTCAAACCCAGAATACACATTAATGTAGCCATCGCGCATATCAAGCTGATCTTTAAAAATATGTGTATTAGGCTGATGCCCAATGGCAATAAACACCCCATTAACGCTCAGTGTTTCTCTGTCTTGCTCCGGTAACGTTGATTTAATAGTAATTCCTGTAACGCCGTTAGCGTCACCCACTATTTCATCTACTTGGTTATTCCACTTAATAGTTACTTTACCTTGCGCTACTTTATCAAATAGGCGCTGTTGTAAAACCTTTTCGGCACTGAGTGAATCACGACGGTGAATAAGCGTAACGTGCGACGCAATATTAGCTAAATACAAAGCCTCTTCAACTGCGGTATTACCACCGCCAACCACAGCTACGCTTTGGTTTTTATAAAAAAAGCCATCGCAAGTTGCACACGCCGATACACCCTTACCTTTAAACTCAGTTTCGCTTTGTAGGCCAAGGTACTTTGCCGATGCGCCCGTAGAAATAATTAACGCATCAGCAGTGTAAGTTTGCTGACCTTTAAGCACAAACGGTCTTTGCTGCAGGTCAACATATGTGATGTAGTCATGCACTATTTCGGTATCAAAATTTTCAGCATGCTCTTTAAACTGTCTCATCAGTTGTGGCCCCTGAATACCCGTTGGGTATCCTGGCCAATTTTCAACATCAGTTGTTGTTGTGAGTTGCCCACCCACTTCAAGGCCAGTAATTAGTAATGGTTCAAGGTTTGCTCTAGCTGCATAAATAGCGGCAGTGTAACCAGCAGGCCCCGAACCCAAAATTATCAACTTTCGATGTGTGCTCATTTATCACCTCTTTGGCGTACTAATCTTTTAAAATTAGCGCTTGTAGCTCTGGCGCAGGCATCATACCTACAGAGCGATTTATTTCTTTACCGTTTTTAAATACAACAACAGTAGGAATACTTCTTACCGCTAATTTGGCTGCAACTGATGGAAAATCATCAATATTAAGCTCCCCCATAATAATATTTTCATCAGCGAGGTTATCGGCTACTTGCTCGTAAATAGGCGACATCGTTTGGCATGGAGCACACCACTCAGCCCATAGTCTTACAACTAATTTGGCGTCTTTTTTGTTTAGCGATTCAAAGTTTTGATCATTTAATTTAATTACTTGGTTAGTCATTTTTGGCTCCTAGTTAAAAGTAAAAATCGACCCACAGTGACACACCTATATTTCGCCTAACAGGGTATTTATATATGCAAACTACGCATAATAAATATCAGAGCTATAAACGTGTTTTAAAAAGATGCTATTTAAAATAAGAGGAACAAACTCTTAAAATATCAACTTAAAACACATTACCCATAACACTTGTGGATCGATTGATCCGAAATTTACACGCAAGAACAGAGAGTGTCAATAACTTATAGAACACTCAATCCACAAATAAGTAAAATTAACACTCAAAAAGCCGCACTAAAAAATTAATTTTAAGCGACTTTGTTTTTATTTTTTAAATTAAAGCAATAGGTTATAAAGTAAAAAAAACAACGCAGCTAGGAGCTGAAATTTAAAATAATTAATTTATGATTTTTGAGAAAAGAGTAGGGAAGGAGAGCAATATATAATCGGCAGCGGCAAAATAAATGAGTTAACGGCTAATTTTAATAACGGCTAACATGTCGCCCTCATCGAGGCCAACTTCCTCAAATCCAAAACTTGAATAAAAATCTTTAGCTATTGGGTTTTGCGGGTTATAACAAATCTCGATTTGTTCAAGCTCAGGGTTTGTTTTAATCTCTTCAACTGCCATGAATAGTGCTTTGCGCCCAATGCCTTTATTTTGATAATACCAACTCCATTTAAGTATATGTTCTAAATTTTACGCCGAAAAAACAATTCAGTTCTAGGCGTAAATTGATGTAAGTGGTTGTTCCCTTTACGAAATTTAAAACAAAGAAATGGGTTGTTTTAGCAAGTAAAATAGAGCAACTATTTATTGGAGTTGGTATAAGTTTGATCAACCATAAAGCGCCAAATAGAAACCTTTGTTGGGGTTTCTTGTACCCACATAAAAAAGCCTACTGGCAGAGCATTTAGGAAAATAACCTGAACTCTGGTTAAGAGATTTACTAACATATTGAGTCAAAAGTGATATTTATGCTTATTCTCTCTAGCCAGAGATTTCCAGTGAAAACAAGGCGAAATTACGCGTCAATAGCTAGCTTATTGCAAGTAAATTCAACGCAGTTAGCGCTGAAAATAACTGCTTGAGATAGATTTATTATCCAGAGTTCAGGTTAATTCGCTTTACAGGTATACCCGCTATTGTAGTGCGCCTCTACTAACGACCACATATTACACGCTACGTATTCTTCTTGAGTTTTAGTAACCTCTAAATCGCATACGGCTTCGTAATTATTGGCGGTGATGTCTTCCAATGACAGTTTCATGTTTTTCCTTAAAAATAAATTATTTATATAGCTAAAACTTACCAGCATCTGTACCTATAAACAATAAATGGCTTTACTAGCCCAATAGAGCCTTAATTATTATCTTTTTAGGACACAATCGGTATGTTATATTATAACAATTGCTGTATTTAGCTCTATTTTGTATAAGGGTTAGCTTATGAAAACGTTTACAAAAGGGTTCACTATTGCCCTGCTATTAGGGTTGGGTTTTAGTGCTAATGCGCAAAAGCATGTACATGGGGAAGGTGAGTTACTTATTGCTCAACAGGGCAATGTGCTGCAAATGCAGTTTATTATTCCGGCTGCTGATGCGCTTGGTTTTGAGCACCAAGTTGCAAGCTCAACAGATAAAAATGCTATTGATGTACTTGCCCAGCAGTTAAAAAATAGCAGCCACGCCATTGATATAAAAGGGCTGTGTATTTTACAAAGCACCGAAAACTCACTTGCTCACAGCCATGATGAACACGCAGACCTTCATAGCCACGATCATCATAATGTTGAAGCCACCTACAATTTTAACTGCAAAACACCGGTTAGGGGCTTTACGGTCACGTTGTTTAAGTTAATGCCTTCACTGAATGCGCTTAACGTGCAATGGATTAGTAACACAGGGCAAGGCTCAACAGAAGCGACGCGTAATAACCCTGTTATTAGTTGGCAAAGCTAATATTTGGCCGCCAACTCACACCCATTAAACATACATTGCTGACTAAATAAGAGCCTTAAGCATGAAAAGCCAACTAATAAAAAATGCCCAAATGGTTAACGAAGGTAAAACGCAACGTGCTGATGTACGCATTACCAACCAATTTATTGAATGCATTGCTGCTAATATCACCCCGAGCATAAACGATGATGTATTTGACGCAAAAGGCGCGTACTTGCTCCCAGGTATGATAGATGACCAAGTGCATTTTAGAGAGCCAGGCCTTACCCATAAAGGCTCTATATTAACTGAATCACGCGCGGCAGTGGCAGGCGGTATTACAAGTTATATGGAAATGCCTAATGTTACCCCTTCAACCACAAACAAAGCGGCGCTTGAAGAAAAATACGCCATAGCTGAGCAGCACTCTTATGCTAATTACTCTTTTTACCTTGGCGCAACCGAGCACAGTTTAGATGATATTAAAGCGCTCGACCCTAAAAGAGTATGTGGCGTAAAAGTGTTTATGGGCGCCTCTACCGGTAATTTATTAATAGAGAACCCACAAGCGCTTGAGGGGATATTTCGCGAATGCCCTGTGCTTATAGTTACCCACTGCGAAGATGGAAAAATCATTAGCAAAAATAATCAGCGCTACGAGCAACAAGGCATTGTGCCTAGTATTACCGATCATCCAAAAATACGTGATGCGCAGGCGTGTTATGCCTCATCGTCGTATGCGGTGTCGCTTGCTAAAAAATACAATGCGCAATTGCATGTATTACACATAACTACCGAAAAAGAGCTGAGTTTATTTACTAAAGGCGATATAGCCAATAAAAGCATTACCGCAGAAGCCTGTGTACACCACTTATACTTTTGCGAGCAAGATTACGAAGCCTTAGGCAACTTAATAAAATGTAACCCAGCCATAAAAGCTAAAACCGATCGCGATGCGCTTAT
Source organism: Pseudoalteromonas sp. P1-7a (assembly GCF_001401855.1). Taxonomy (NCBI): domain Bacteria; kingdom Pseudomonadati; phylum Pseudomonadota; class Gammaproteobacteria; order Alteromonadales; family Pseudoalteromonadaceae; genus Pseudoalteromonas; species Pseudoalteromonas sp. P1-7a. The sequence goes on from NZ_LKDU01000001.1 coordinate 84,618, forward strand.
AAACGCGGTTAAAAATAATCAAATAGATATTATTGCCACCGATCACGCTCCGCATACATGGCAAGAAAAACAAACCGATTATGTTAACGCGCCAGCAGGTTTGCCCTTAGTAGAGCACGTACTTTTAAGCTTACTAGAACACGTTAAACACAACCGCTTAAGCATTGAACAAGTAGTAGAAAAAACCGCACATAAACCCGCGCTGCGTTTTAAGGTAGATAAACGCGGCTTTATAAAAGAAGGTTACTACGCCGATTTAGTGCTGATAAGTACACAGCAAACTACAAAGGTGAGCCACGACGCTTGCCGCTACCTTTGCGGCTGGACGCCTTTTAATGGCGTTGGGTTTTCATCAAAAATAGTAAGCACGTGGGTTAATGGCGAGCGCCTTTACGATGGCAAAACAGTCACTAAACCAAGTAAACCTGCTATGCCTCTTATTTTTAATCGTTAACCGGAATAGTTAAATTTATGAATGCTAAAAGCCATTTGCCCGATATTACTTCGCAGCCTAACTCTCTTAATGCACGCCCATTACAATGGGTGGGTATGGAAGAGGTTTCGCTGCCGTTACATATTTTAAACAACAAAAGTGAGCAACTACACACTCACGCTAAAGCAGGCATATTTGTTAGCCTTGATAAAGCAAATGCAAAAGGCATACATATGTCGCGCTTGTATTTATTGCTTAATGAACAACTGGCTAATAAGCCACTCAATGGCCAAGTTTTAACAACGCTAGTTGAAAACATGCTGAGCTCTCAGCAAGGCTTAAGCTTAAGTGCCAAAGTAGATTTAGCTTTTGAGCTTGTAATAAACAAGCCGGCGCTTTTATCTAATCAATCTGGGTTTCAGGCGTATCCGGTGGCTCTTAGCAAAACCATTAAAAATGGCGTTATTAATACCGAACTTAGCCTAACAATTCCTTATTCTAGCACGTGCCCGTGTTCGGCCGCGCTTTCTAGACAAGCGTTAAGTGATGCCGTAACAGAGCAGTTTACAGAGCAGCAGCTTGATAAAAACACTTTATTAGAGTGGCTTACATCGCAGCAAGGCAGTGTAGCTACCCCGCACAGCCAACGCTCGTATGCGTATATAAATATGAGCTTACAAGGCGAGCAACTTCCTGATTTACCCACTCTCATTACGCAAATGGAACAAGCCATAGGCACGCCAGTACAAACCGCGGTAAAACGAGAAGACGAGCAAGCCTTTGCTAAATTAAACGCCGAAAACCTACTGTTTTGTGAAGATGCCGCCCGCAGGTTAAAGCACGCCCTTGAGCAAAATACAGATATTTGCGACTACCACTTTAAAGTTGAGCACCAAGAAAGCCTACATGCGCACAATGCCGTAGTGTACGACCAAAAATTTGCATAGCAAAAGCATTAATTAGTAAGGAATAAACATGTTAAGAAAAAACCCAAACGGCCACATGCCAAGCGTAGCGCAAAGTGCATTTATAGACCCAACCGCCATTATTTGCGGCAAAGTAATTATTGAAGACAACGTATTTATTGGCCCTTATGCGGTTATTCGCGCAGATGAAGTAGACGACACCGGCGATATGCAACCAATTATTATTAAAAAAAATTCAAACATACAAGATGGCGTGGTTATTCATTCAAAATCGGGGGCGGCGGTATCCATTGGCGAGCGTACATCTATAGCGCATCGTTCAATTATACATGGCCCGTGCAGCGTAGGGGATGATGTATTTATTGGCTTTAACTCGGTAGTATTTAGATCAGAAATTGGCAATTGTTGTGTAGTAAGGCATAACTGTGTAATTGATGGGTTAGATTTACCTAAAGACTTTCATGTACCGCCAATGACCAATATAGAACCCGGCTTTGATTTAAACAGCATAAGCAAAGTGCCGCCAGAATATTCAACATTTTCTGAATCGGTGGTGTCGGCAAATCACGATTTGGTAAAAGGTTACAAGAAATTGGCTAATGAACTCTAATAAGCAAACGCTAAAGGCAATACCCACTAATATTATTAGTGGGTTTTTAGGTGCCGTAAAAACCAGCACTATTGTATCGCTACTTAAAACCAAACCACTCACTGAGCGCTGGGCAGTATTAGTAAACGAATTTGGCGAAGTAGGTATTGATGGCGCGCTACTTAATGGGCAACAAAGCCCAAACAGTGGTGTATTTATTCGCGAAGTACCCGGTGGCTGCATGTGTTGTACCGCAGGCGTGCCAATGCAAGTTACACTTAATCAGCTGCTAAAACAAGCAAAACCAGACAGGCTTTTAATTGAACCCACAGGGCTTGGCCACCCAAAAGAAGTATTACAAACACTTTCATCATCGCATTATAAAAATGTACTGAGCTTACAAAAAACAATTACTTTAGTTGATGCCAGAAAGCTCAATGACTCACGTTATACAAGCCATGCTACGTTTAATCAGCAAATTGATATTGCAGATATTATTGTAGGTAACAAGCACGATTTATACGCTCAAAATGACACTGAAACATTAACTGATTATGTAATAAGCCGCGCAAACCAAACACAGCAAATTGTATTTACTACACAAGGTGAAATAGCGCCTGAGTTGTTACAAGGTGAGTGCGACTATAACCAATCGGCGCCTTGCACTGCGCATACTCATACAAACTCAGCCATTAATATCCGTGAAGTGCCGTTACCCACAAATGGCATACTGTGCATTAAAAATAGCGCTCAAGGCTATCAAAGTATTGGTTGGCGTATTAGTGCAGCACACATACTTAGTAAAACCGCGCTGCACGCTTTGTTTAGCAACTTAAAAGTAGAGCGAATTAAAGCTGTTATAAAAACAGACGAAGGGTTTGTAGGCTTTAACCTAGCGGAGCAAACCTTAACCGTTACCCCCTTAAACGATTGCCAAGAAAGTCGTATAGAAATAATAGCGATACAAATTAACTCTATGTGGGAACAACAACTCATGAACTGCTTAATTAATAATAAAACCAACTCAGAGAAAACCAACCATGAACACATTTAATACATTAACCATTGCTTTAGTCAGTGCGCTTAGTGTTGGCTGTACATCTAACCTAGCCAAAAATACTAATGAAAGTTTTTCAGCGCAGCCGGCCTCGCAGCTACAAGCACAAACTCTACCTGCTTTAAAAATAGCGACTTGGAATGTTGAGCACCTTGCATACCCAATAGATACAGGCTGTAGAGCCAGAACGCCTAGCGATATTGAGGCTATGAAAGCCTACGCAAATAACTTAAATGCTGATGTAATCGCCCTGCAAGAAGTGGCTTCTAAAGAGGCGCTAGAGCAAATATTCTCTGAAGACGACTGGCAACTAATGGTATCGAGTAGAGCGCCTAGCCCTGCATATACGTGTAGAAAAACAGGGGCTAAATCTACCCAACAGAAAGTCGCTTTTGCGGTTAAAAAAACAGTGCAGGTATTAAATATTGAACCCTTTGAACCACTTGGTCTATCAAAAACAGGGCTGCGCTACGGATTACAAATAACAGTTAATACACAGCAAGGACCAACCGATATACTTAACGTACATATGAAAAGCGGCTGTTTTGTAGACGACTACTTAAAAAGCGACTCACCCGCGTGTAAAACTTATGCACAACAAGCACCTGTGCTTAATAGCTGGGTTGAAAAACACGAAACAGCAGGCACGCCTTACGTAATATTAGGTGATTTTAACCACCGTATATCAGCGCCTTACAATAGGTTAACCCGCACTTTATTAAGTGATGAGCGCTCAACTCGTATTACAACCAGCCAATTATTAGGGTGCCAAGCACGCTATCCGGCGCCTATCGATCACATTATTGTTGGCGGTATGAATGCACAAAATATAAAAGCGTCGGCTCAGGTACATAAATTCAAAAATATGGATAACAAAGCCATGTTGAGTGACCACTGCGCTGTATCGGTTTCACTTGCTGCTAATGCGCACCCACTGTCGTCGGCAGTGTTATGGCAAACAACCAGTAAAGAGTACAAAGCACTAGCAACTACAACCTATGAACAAGCAAAAGCAGCAGTAATGCAATTGCCAAACACAGGAAGTAACTGGGTAGCCGTGATGGATGTTGATGAAACCGTGCTTGATAATTCAGCTTATCAAAAACAAACCGAGCTTAACGGCAAAGGATATACACCACAATCATGGCAGGCATGGGTTGCAAGCAAAAAAGCCACACTGGTACCTGGTGCTAAATCGTTTATAGAAACAGTGTATAAACACGGCGGAAAAATAGCGCTTGTTACTAACCGTAATAAGCAAAACGATTTACACACGTGGAATAACCTTAAAGCCGTTGGCTTGCCTATAACGGTTGAAAACACCTGTTTAATTGGCCGTTCAGAGGCTGACAAAAACGCCGTTAATAACAACGAATTTATTAACGATAAAGACTTACGCCGCCAACAAATAAAACAAGGCACAGCCGATTGTTTTTCACCAAGTGGGCAAAATAATAACTGGCAGCAACCACAAGTTATTAAATTTCAGGTGGGAGATAACATAGAAGATTTTAGCGGCGTAACACAAGAAAGCGCCAATATAAAAACGCTACAACCCAAGCTTGGTAAATCATTATTTTTACTACCAAACCCTATGTATGGTTCGTGGTAAATACTATTAAAAAGGAAGAGTAATATGACCGATAAATCACCAGCCCCAACAGGCTCAGGCTGCACTAACACAAGCTGCTGCCCGCCACCGCAAAGCCCTGTAACACGTGACGCGCCAAAGGTAGGGCGAAACGATCCGTGTGTATGTGGTAACGGCCGTAAATATAAAAAGTGTTGTGGTAAAAACGCATAAATTGCAGCAAAGCTGCTTTTAATTTAGGCATAAAAAAAGGGCTAACGTTACGTTAGCCCTTTTTGTATTTAACCTAAATGTAAGTTATATCAACTGGCCGCCACACTTATTTTTTGTTCAAGCGTGAAGGGCTTTGCATTTAAAATACCGTTAATTTGAATGACGATTTCACTATTGCCTGCTTTATTTGCCACATATTTTAAACGATGAATACCGCGTGTACTGGCAAGTTGCACAGAAGCAGCCCCAGTTAATTTTATATTTTTAGGTACAACAAATTTTACACTTACCGCGCTGTAACGTTTTGGTACTAAGTAACTAAAGCTTGCCGTGCTGGGGTTACCCACTTTTACCTGTGCTTGTTTAGCGTGTTCAAACGAGAAATTTTGTAAAATAGGAGGCTGAAAGTGTTGCCGAGCAAAAGGATGAAACTGATTTAACCCCACGCCCGCATGAAACTCACACGCACCAGCGCCTAAAGAACTCAAAAAAGCTAAACCGCACAATCCTCGTTTTATATTTATGTATTTCACTTTAATCCTCGTACGGTAATACATTGTCTAACTTAAGCTGATAAGCCGATGTGCCTAATTCGTTTTCAACGGTGTTTATAGTCAGTGTGCCTTCAAACCAAAATGCGTCATACAGGCTTTTAAGATCAACACCTTGATCAAACTTCACGTAAATTATTTGGTTAGGTGGCGGCGGTGGCATATGTAGGCACGCACCAAAATAAGGCACAATAAAAAATTCGCTAATACGTTTACCTTCTTCTGATTCAAGCGGCACTATAAAGCCAGGTATACGCAGCTTTTTATTGTTGTAACTTTCAATCACTCGTACTGAACTTAAAGCTTGCTGATAGCGTTTATCTTGCTCGTTATCAAACGCTTTAGCGTCCAGGCTATTTAATGTGTCTTGCTCTGAGCCATCTACGATCTCTTCTAAGTATTCAGGCGGATTTAGCAGCGCGTCTAAATCATCTTTAGGCATCAACTGAATCCACTCTATTTCTTCGTAGCTTGTACTTTGAGCCGCTGACTCACAAGTAAATACTAAACTGGCCACGGCAATAACACACCAAGCAACCATGTTAGTTACATATTTTGACATATTTTTATCTCAATTAGCTTATTGCTTAACTAAAAACGTTATAACATATCAACACTTATCAAACCATAGGAGTCTCATCGTGCCTAATACAATTTCTGCGGCCTCAACTCCCTTTGCCATACACATTAACCAACTTAGCTATAAGTACCACAAAGCCGATAAAACCTCGTTTTGTATTCCTACTTGGCAAATAAAACAGGGGGAACAGGTATTTTTACATGGCGAATCTGGCTCAGGTAAAACCACATTACTTAATTTATTAGCAGGGGTGCTCACACCGCAAAGTGGCGATATAGCCTTACTTGAGCAAGCATTTTCAACGCTTTCGTCAAAAAAGCGCGATAAATTTAGAGCGCAAAACATTGGCGTGGTGTTTCAGCAATTTAATTTAATACCGTATTTAAGTGTTTTAAAAAACATTCAACTTGCTAGCTACTTTGCTAAAACGGGCAATACGCAAATAGAGCAAGAGGCGAGCGCACTGCTTTTAGCGCTTAAATTACCGACGACTATTTTGCACAAAGCAGCAAATACATTAAGTGTTGGCCAGCAGCAACGTGTAGCTATTGCCCGCGCTTTAATAAATAAACCTAAACTGTTATTAGTTGACGAACCCACCTCGGCATTAGACGCCGCATCGCGCGATGCATTTATGACCCTGCTAATTGATTTATGTAAGCAGCACGGCATAACGCTTGTATTTGTAAGCCACGATATGCACTTACAACAATTTTTTGAGCGCAGTGTAAATGTAAATTCGCTTTTAAAAGAGGAGGGCAGCAAATGCTAGTATCGTTAGCGTGGAGCAGCTTAGCCAGTAGGCGCAAATCGGTCATACTTACTTTTTTATCATTACTAATAAGTATAAGCGTGTTGTTAAGTGTTGAGCATATTCGCCAGCAAGCCAAAGAGAGCTTTAACAGAACCATCTCTGATGTAGATATGATTGTGGGCGCACCTAGCGGGCAGTTAAACCTTTTACTTTATTCGGTATTTAGAATGGGCAGCCCCACCAGTAATATTAATTATAAAAGCTATGAAACCCTAAAAGGCAGTTCATTAGTCAAATGGGCAATCCCTATTTCGCTTGGCGACTCGCATCGTGGTTTTAGAGTGATGGGCACCAATAATAGCTACTTTGAACACTTTAAATACGGCACTAAGCAACCACTTACTTTTAGTAGCGGCCAGCCATTTAACGCATTATTTGAAGCGGTAATAGGGGCCGATGTAGCCAAAAAGCTCAATTATAAAGTTGGCCAAAACGTAGTGATTGCTCATGGTATTGGTAACACAAGCTTTACCCATCACGACAACACCCCCTTTATAATTAAGGGTATACTTAGCCCAACAGGCACACCGGTCGATAAAACAATACATGTAAGCTTAAACGCCATTGAGGCCATACATTTATCACCGGCAAAACAAGCTAAATTACTTAACAATGTAGACTCAGTAAACACCACACCCGAGAGCATTACCGCAGTAATGCTGGGTTTAAAGTCTAAGTTTTCAACCTTTAAATTACAGCGCGATATAAACAATTATAAAGCCGACAGGTTAATGGCAGTGTTACCTGGTGTTGCCATGACCGAGCTTTGGCAAATGATGGCAACGGTTGAAAACCTATTACGCATTATTGGTATTTTGGTGTTGGTATCGTCGTTATTTGGCTTATCAACCATGTTACTTGCCTCTATGGCACAACGTAAAAACGAAATTGCCGTGCTACGTGTATTGGGCGCAGGGCCAAGCGTTATTTTTAGCTTAGTACTGGTAGAGGCGTTAATTTTAGTAATACTGGCAAGCGCAGCTGCAACGGCTTTACTTAGCTTAACCTTATGGCTTTTAGGTGATTGGCTAGGCGCTACTTATGGCTTATTTTTAAATGCAAACATGCTTAATGTAGAAACGCTAAAAGTAATAACGGTTATTACTGTTGCGGCTATTATTACCTCAGCTATACCCGCGTATGAGGCCTATAAAAATGCCCTACATAGCTCGCTTGGTGCTAAAAGTTAACACCTTTAAAAATTTAATCATGTAATAAACAAAAAGGCCGCAGTAATAAATACTTCGGCCTTTGTTTTAAACTATGTACTTTAAGCTAAGTGCGACTTAGTAAGCGCCTGCGCTGTAAATAAGCTCGTAGCTGTGGCTGTAAATCTCAAGGATGTTACCAAACGGGTCTTCCATGTAGATCATGCGGTATGGCTTTTCGCCAGGGTAGTAGTAACGTGGCTCTGGCATACGCTTTTTACCCCCTGCAGCAACAATACGATCTGCTAAGCCTTCTACATCTGGGTCTTGTACACAGAAATGAAAGATACCGGTTTTCCAGTATTCAAAGTTATCTTTAGGGTTTTCTTGGTCTTTAAATTCAAAAATTTCTACACCAATACGGTCACCTGTTGAAAGGTGCGCTATTTTAAATTTTTCCCAATCTGGACCAAATACATCGGTACACATTTCGCCAATGGGGCTGTTATCTTCAGTGATCACGGTAGGCTCCATTATGGTGTACCAGCCCATCACCTTAGTGTAAAACTCTACTGCTTTTTCAACATCCGGTACTGAAATACCAATGTGCGAAAAACTACGTGGATATGTATGACTCATAATATGTCCTCTTTTAACGTGTAGCTTGTTTTGTAACGAGTTGATGGAGTTAGTTTACGAATCAGCCTTTATTAAGTAAAATTATCATTAATCATCATTTTGAGTACGTTTTGTAATGATAAACCCGACATGGTTAAATACATTTTGCACCTTGGTTGAGGTAAATCATTTTACCCAAACAGCCGAACGCTTATTTATGACCCAATCTGGCGTAAGTCAGCACATTAAAAAGCTAGAGCAGCAAGTAAACTGCGCGCTATTAGAGCGCCACGGTAAACAATTTACCCTTACCGTACATGGGCAAAATTTGTATCAACAAGGCAGTTTATTATTAAAAGAATGGCAATTTTTAGAACAACAATTAAAAGATGATTCGCCTTACAGCGGCTTGGTAAAAATACAATCGCCAGGTAGTTGTGGGCTACAATTTTATAGCCAGTTGTTAGCGCTGCAGGCAAAGCATACCGAGCTTAATATTGATTATCGCTTTGCACCCAATACAAGCGTAGAGCAAGCCGTAGCAAACCACAGTGCCGACATAGGGTTTTTAACTCAAGCTCCCACACTTAGCGAAGTTACTAGCCACAAAATTGGTAAAGAAGCCTTATTATTAGTAACGCCCGCACATATTAAAAACCCAACGTGGGAGGTTTTATGTGAGCTTGGCTTTATTGGCCATCCCGATGCAAAACACCACGCGCAGCTGCTACTAAGCGAAAACTACAGTGAGTTTGAACATGTTGATCAAATTAAGCGCACGGGGTTTTCTAACCAAATAAGTTTAATACTGGAGCCGGTAAGTTTAGGGCTGGGTTTTACGGTTTTACCTGCGCATGCAGTAAGTGCATTTAATAAACCCGCGCTTATAAAAGCGCATTGTTTAGCAAACCCCATTAGCGAAAATATTTATGTATGCCATAACCGAAATAGGCCAATGGCAAAGCGCATGAATACCGTAATTGAAGCAATAAAAGCAGGCTAGGGCGCCTGTAACTGCGCCCGTAAAGCCCCTTTACAGTTTATGCTGCACGTTTAGGTTTTTGCTTAAAACCAAGTAGAGTTAACTTAGTTTGCAAATACATTTTGTGTACTGCAAAAGTGAGTAAACTCATAAGCGCCATTAGGCACAACGTTGGCACAAGCGACTGCGTATGATAACCAAACACACCCATAAACCAGCAAATAAGCACCCACTGAATAACATACAAAGCGGTAACATGTTTGCTCGCATATAAAAGGGCCCGAGTAATAGGGCCATTAAATTTATTTGCAATGGCATACTCTATAAAAGCTAAAGCACATAAATTTAAGCCAATTAAATAAATAATACCGCCGCCATTTAAGTGAAAAAAGTTACCAAACTGGCCTTTAAAATCAATAAATAACCATGCTGAACCAATGATTAGTAACGCAGCCCCTAACTTTGCGCACACGCTAAATAAGTACGCTGCATTATGCTGGCTATTTATGTATAAACGCCCAAGCACGTAGCCGGTTAATATAGCGCTTATCCACGGAAATACCGGAAAATAAACTTGGTAGTTATTAGCAAAAAACAAATCGCTAATATAAGGCGAAAGCGCAAACTGCTGCCCCCTTACAAACTGGCTTACAAGTGCAATAGCAACGGCTAAAAAAGCAATCCATGAGGTTTTCCAGCGGGCAATATTAAGCGTACCAAACAGCAATAAGCTAACCCCGGCAAGTTGTAAAATATCACCTGTCAGCACCATAAATTGTAACTGCCCAGCACTCAATGGGCTTTGCCAGCCATACGCATTTATAAACGCCTCGGGCATGGTATTAAATACCTCAATAGGTAACCAAAACTTTGCCGCATTCATTAAATAGGCAAGTAGTAAAAGCTGTATGCCGCGCTTAATTAACAGCAGGGGTGTTTGCCTACGCGAAAGCGCCATAGATAGCCCCATTGCCACTAAAAACGAGGCGGTACCTTTACCAAGTATATGGATTACAGCACCAAATAGGCTTTCACTTTGAAGCGCTGTGCTTGAGTACATCCATAACGTGTGGACTAAAATCATAATAAAAACGCTCGCACCTCGGGCAAGGTCAATCGTTTTAAGACGTGTGTTCATTGCTTTTAATATCCTTTTTAGGGCAGGTTTGGCATTTGTTATAACCTGCTAAATAATAACGACAGCACGTTAAGCGCTCGGCCGTTAATTTAAATGGGGTGTGTAAATTAAAGTGATTACTGATTAAGTTATGTAGCTGTTGATGGCAATGCGTAATGTGCTCAGCACTTGCTAAATTTAAGCTATGAGCGCGCTCAAATGCGCTGTTAAGGGTGTCGAGTAATAAGCGCCCTTGCTCTGTATTACTCAGCGCATAATCGGTATTTATCCACTTACCTACACAGTTAATAAACTCAATAAGAACATTGTTTTGATCAGTTTTACTTAATATAGGCCCACCTGTGAGGTTAAAACCCCGGCTGTAAGCACCGCTAATATTTAACTGTAAGTGCATGGGGTTATGCGCGTTGTGTTTACACGTATACCAATAACAATAGGCATACATAGTTTGCCAACAAAGCTGCAAATATAAATGCCGGCTAATAAATTGCGTAGGCGCATGTGGGTAATGCGCCTTGCAAAAAACCGCTAATTTGCGCACTAAATCTAAGCTTGGGTAAGCCGCTGCAACCGGCTCATTTGGGCTAAATAAAAAGTGCGCAAGGGTTATGGGCTTAGCCATACAGCGTTGCCGATACCGGGTTATTTAAACTTCCGGCAAACTGTAAGCTGCCTGCGGGGTCGGTTAAATCAACCATTTGTTTATTATTGCCAAGCTGTAAGCGGTTTAAGCAAGAGTGCGCAAATTCATCACTAAAAAAGTCATACTCTTTAAAGCGCGCATTTAAGGCCGGGTTGGCTTGTTGATACACTTTTACACTTTGCGCAACGCCGTGCCAAAAATCGTGCTCGGTTATGCGTTTTTCTCTTACTAAAATAGCGACTAGGTATCTGAAAAAGCAGTCAAATACATCGGTAAATATACTTAGTAATTCAAGCTCTTTAGGCATAGCAATATGAATGCGCGATACTTCCTCAGGCAAAGACTCAGTGCTGTTAAGTAGCGCCACTTCTTCACCTATGTCTTTCATGTAGGCGCCTACAGGTACTGAATTTTTAAGCTTTAAAATGAGGTTTTCGCCGTGGGGCATAAACACCAGTTTATGAGCATAAAAACAATGCACTAACGGGATAAGGTAGGCATTAAAGTAGCTTTGTAGCCAAGCGTTTGCATTTAAGCCGCTTTGATCTATTAATGCACCTGCCATACTTTTACCGTGGTTATCTAGATGCAGCAATGCGGCCATGGTAGTGAGCTGCTCATTATTTTGTAAATTATGGTTTGGGTTTTCGCGCCATAAACACGCAAACATTTTACGGTACGGCGTATCGCCCAATGCGCTTTGCTCAAAGGTGTGATGCACATACCCTAACGTGGCGTACTCTCTAAGCGCTGTAAAGTTACACGCGCTAAGTGTTGGGTCGTGGTTTACTTTATTAAACACCCAATCGTTTATGGCCGGAGTAACCGCCATATAAGCGCGCGAAAGCCCGCGCATAAAGCCCATATTTAAAATAGACAGCGCCACTTTTAAATACGGTTTATGTGGGTGTGAGCAGTTATATAACGTACGAATAGATTGCTGCGCTTGATATAGATCGTCACCTTCACCTAAATACACTAAGCGGTTATTGGCAAACTCGTTAGCAAACACCACACTTAATTTGTGTTGGTACTGCCACGGATGGGCAGGTATAAATAGGTAGTCATCGGGGTTTAGATTTTGCGCTTGTAGCGCTTTGTTAAACGCATCACGGGTCGTTAAATCAAGCTCGTCACTAATGTGGCTTGGGTAGTCACTAAAATATTCACTGTGGGCAAAATCACATACTGTTTTGTGCGCCGCTAACCACAGTACTTTAAACGGTTTGCCTATTTCTGGCGCATAGCGTAAAAAGTCGCTTTTGCTAAAGCCAATTCGGCCATTATTAGCCACAAACGCAGGGTGGCCTTCGCTCATTGCCGCCTCTATTTGTTGCAGCCCTAATTTCGCAAGTTCGGCTGCGCTAAGGGTGTTATTTTCGCGTTTATAACAGGCACTGGCAAGTGTGGCATTAAGCTCTTCAAGGTAGGTGGCTAAACGCTCGCCAGTTAACCCCAGCGCAGGGCCTTGCACACTAAAAAAGTGCAGCACATCAAGCGCTACTTGCTCATTGTTAAGGTTATAAAAGCATAAACTTGGCTCGTCTATATCTATGTGGTTAAGCGCCATAGCGCGGCCGTTAAATAAAAAGTAACCCCCTTCAATATTTACTTTAAAACCGTGCGGGGTTTGCTCTGCAACCAATAAGCGCTCGTGTACAAGTTCGCTAATGGCTTTACTTTGTAAGTGCCTATTTGCCCACTGCCAATGATCAAACTTTACATAGTCGGTGTTTATGGGGGCTTGGATTTTGTGGTGTAAATTAACGTGCGCTTCAAACGCGGCTTTATTACAAAACCCAAGGTATGCGTTTTTCTCACCAAGGGTTATTTGCTTAGTATGCACAAAGCCTAAACGCTTATTTAAGGTATGAATTTTACTATTGGCAATATCGGGCTCTACCACTACGCGCGCATTATCGTTATGGGTAAAAATACTGTGTAATACACACTGCATTATTTCAAAGCTAAAATGGCGTTTTGGCCGTGTATTTGGGGCAAGTAAAATGTGCATGCCGGTATCGTTTGGCATTACCTCATAGGCAGCCGCAAGTAGCTTGTCGTGCACGGGGTTGTAAAGCTCAACAAGGGCTAGTAGCTCATTATTTTGCTCAATAACATACGCATGATGATGCGGGTTGTTTATTATATCTTGGTAGGCGCTGCACATTTGCTCGGGTGTGTGTTTATTCATACCCCAAAAATGCGCATAAGGCAGGGTAAGCCACTGGCAAATGATAGGCATATCGCTTTGCTTTAGTAACCGCATAGTCACATTACCTGTGTGTTGTAACGTGGTTACAAAAGATGAAAAATACATAAAAACTCCTAAATCTTTTTAATTATTAAGTGGCTGTGTGTGCGGCTTGGCTAACAAATTTAACGCGCCAGAGCAAAATAGCGCCAAGGCTTGCAAAGCCAATGGCAGCAAAGTAAAAAGGCACGGTGGTATTAAAATATTCCACACTCATACCCACCAATAACGACGCTAAAATAACGCCAATATTTTGCGCAACATGCACTTTGGCAAAATCACTGCCGTAGTGAGCAGGCTCACTTTTAGCAAATAACATAACCTCTAATAAAACCATTACTTGAAACAGCGCTATACCGTATAGAATGCGCGAGCTGACGACTAACCACACCGACTCTTGCGCCTGTAAATAAAGCCCAATAGCGCCAAAAATAAGCGCGCACGAAAATGTACTGGTGCGGCTAAGCGTAGGAAGAGGTAAATGCTGCCTAAAGTGGTTAAACAAAAGCATTAGTAGCGCTGCAAAAGCAGGAATGGCGTACACAAGCGCACTTTGAAATGCACTGCTTTGCGCACTCATTCCTTGCCAATGGGTCGTAAAAAATGGCCTAATTAAAAAGGCGCTAAAGTAAACAACCACGCTTATAAAACAAAATTGCCATATAAAATAAGGTGTGCGAGTACGTGGTTTTTCGCTTTCAGTCGCTTGCTGATAAATACCTAGCTTTAAGCTCAGCATTAAATAGGCGCACAGCAGCACTTGTATTACATCGCCCGCCGCACTTAATAACAATGCATAACGCGGTTCGTTTAAACTAAAAAAGTAACCGCCCACTAACGCGCCGCCAATAGCACCAAAGTGCATAAGTACCGAAAACAACCCAATAATAGAAAGGTGCTTACTTTGCTGCTCTAAACGCAGTGCAAACGGGTAGATAAGCAAGTAGCTGGCTTTAAGCACCAACATAAACTGGTAATAAAACCAAAATTCCCACACGTTAGTTGCAAAATAACAAAGCAAACCAAAGCATGCGGCAATCACTTGGGTTACAAGCCAAAGAGCCAGCTCGTGGTATTTTTTGACAACCTTTGCCCACAGCGGTAATGCCAACATAACCGTAATACAACAGTTAGCTACAAACACCCCAATAAGTGTGGGGTTACTTACAGAAAATTCGCTGGCAAAAAATTGCGGATAAAACGGCAGTAATAAGGTGTCGCACACCACCGAAATAACCGTAAGCAAAATAAGCGCTAAACGTAAACTCATGCGGCGTTACTCTTTTGCTGTGAATGGGTTTCTACATCGCTTAAATCAAAACACTGAAATGCAATTTTTTGCTCAACCTGATACGGCGCATAACCGAGTATTTCGCGCAAAATTATACTATTTCGATAACACGCCATGCCTAAATCGGGGGTTACAAAACCATGGGTGTGCTGCTCTGCATTTTGCACAAATATACGCTTTTGGTCGGTATCTATTGCGTATTCACGGCTTACTATATAACGGCCTTGATCGTCTTCTGGTAGCTGCTGCGCAATGGGGTTTAAAAAAGCGGGGCGCTTGTATTTAAAGCCCGTGGCACAAATTAAATAATCGGTTTTTATTTTAAAGGCTTCATTTAGCTCTTGATGGTAAAACTCAGTCACTAAGCGCCCAGCACTTTTACGTGTATTAGTAAGCTTGCTGTTAGTTTTAAACGTAGTAGAAATTGGCCCATCTAAGCTTTGCGCGTAAAGGGTGTCAAAAATGTCATTAATTAAATCGCCATTAATGCCTTTAAATAAGTTTTTTTGATTTTGATTAAGCCAATCTCGTTGCTCGGTCTTTAAATTATAAAAGTAATCTACATACTCAGGTGAAGTCATCTCAAGAGTGAGTTTGGTGTACTCCAGCGGGAAATAACGCGGCGATCGCGCAATCCAATCTAGTTGTAAACCGTTTGGCACGGCTTGCTGTAATAAGGTGTGATAAATTTCGGCAGCACTTTGCCCAGCACCCACAACCGTAACGCGTTTAGCAGCTTTTAGCTCATCTAGGCGGTGGCAAAAGTCGCTACTGTGCAGTACGTTATTTGAATTACTTTGCACTGCGCAATCAGGAATGTACGGGGCAGGGCCGGTGCCAAGCACTAAGTGGCGCGTAACATAGTGCTGCTCCCCATTTGGGGTGTTACAGGTAACGGTATAGCACTCACTTTGCTGGCAAAATTCAACCTTGGTTACACTTTGCTCAAAGCTTACGTTACTCAGCTGCGAGCACACCCACTGGCAATAGAGGTTGTATTCTTTACGCAGTAAAAAAAAGCTCTCACGAATATAAAATGGGTATAAGCGGTTATTAAGCTTGGCATAATTTAAAAAACTGTACTTGCTGGTAGGGTCTGCAAGAGTCACCAAGTCAGACATAAATGGCGTTTGCAAAGTAACACCTTCTAGCATCATGCCGGGGTGCCAATCAAATTGGCTACGCTGCTCTAAAAATAAGCTTTTAACGCCCTCTAGTGGCTCACTTAAACACGCTAACGATAAATTAAACGGGCCAAGACCAATGGCTATAAAGTCATAAGGTTGGTTGCTCATTATTTTTGCTCCTTATACGTTTGCCACGCAATAGTGCTAATTTGCTCAAGCACAGCGCGCACATCGCTCAATTGGCACTGGGCATTAAGTAACGTAAATTTAAGATAATGACGGCCGTTAATTTTGGTGCGTGCAATCATTGCGTCGCCGGTGTTTAAAAATGTTTGGCGCACGTGCAGGTTTAGGGAGTCGAGTAAATCGGGATTTTGTTTTAGCGCCTCTGGTGCAAACCGAAATACCAGTGCGCTAAGCTCTGGGTAATTTATAACTTCAAAATCAGGGTGGTCGTTAAGTACAATGTGGGTTTGACGAGCAAGGCCAATTACTTTATCAAACGCTCGCCCAAGTGGCGCCTCGCCCATGGTGCGCAGTGTTAACCAAAGCTTTAGGGCATCAAAACGGCGTGTGGTTTGTAAGCTTTTATCAACTAAATTTGGCGTGCCATTGCCGGCCTCAGCTAATGGGTTTAGGTAGTCGGCGTAAAGGGTAATATGGCTAAAGTGGCGTTTGTCACTTAATAAAAACGCACTACAGCTAACCGGTTGCATGAACGATTTATGGTAATCAATGGTAATTGAATCTACTTGTTCTATGCCATTTAAAGCACTACGGTGATGCTCACTTACCAATAATCCGCCGCCGTATGCGCCATCAACATGGCACCAAAGCTGCTCTTTTTTGGCAAGCTTTGCTATGTCTTCAATTGGGTCAATTGAGCCAAAATCGGTGGTACCGGCGGTAACAACTACGGCAATAGGTAAATCGCCCTTGGCTTTAGAATCGGCAATTGCGTGGTTAAGCGCGTCCATATCCATTTGCATTTTATTGTTTGTGGCCACAGGTACTACCGCGTTATAACCTAAGCCCAATAACGCCGCAGCCTTTTGAATACTAAAATGCGCTACCTCTGAGCAGTAAATACGAAAACGCGAGGCGACATCAGGCAAACCTTGTAGTTTTACTTCATGATTTGGTGCATAACGACTCACAGCTACTTCGCGTGCAACTAACATGGCCATTAAGTTCGATTGCGTACCACCACTGGTAAAAACGCCATCGGCAGTGCTTGGCAGCTTTGCTTTTTCACAGCTCCAATCAATTAATTTTTGTTCAATAAGAGTCGCGCCAGCGCTTTGATCCCAAGTATCTACTGAGGTATTGATTGCGCCAATGATGTGCTCAGCCACAACCGCTGGGTAGGTAACGGGGCAATTTAAATGCGCCATATAACGCGGGTGATGAAAATACACAGCGTGATCTAAATACACACTTTTAAGCTCGTTTAATACCGCCGGGAAATCAGCGAGAGGTTTAGCTAAATCTACATCGTTAACAGTGGCGGCAAGCGTATTAACCGCCACGCCAGAAAACGGCTTTTGCGCTTTAGCCATAGCTTGTTGTACAGCCGAAAGCCCCTGCAAAGACGCTATTTGGTAGTTAATAAACTGATCGAGATTAAATTGAGGAGGTAACCCGTTTTGCTCAAATATTGCTTGATTTTCGACAGGGCTGAGCTGCGCCGATTGTAATTGTGACATATTCGCTCCTTGGTTGTACTTATATTGGGGCTGAGGATCTTAATAGTAACAATTTGCATTTACAATAATGATTAAGGGTTAGATATCGGTTTATTTTCGCATTTATAAGTGATTGATTGGTTATAAGGAATTACTTTAAAAACTAACAAAGTATATAAAATGAGCTATGAGAGGGTGCCAAAATGTGTGCTAAATAATGACAGTTTGTAAAATAGTTCGATAGTTGAAATATAAGAGTTGAGAAATGGGGGGTAGCTAAAAGCGGACGTATTATAAGTGGGCAGTACCACTATAAGAAGTAAACCCCCTTTACAACTCGGTTAAACCTTAAGTGCTAAAGAGGGATATAAAAGTAAAAAAGCAGCTTAATTGATCTCTTCGAGCTTGTTTTTCAAATCCACTAAATCAGTGGCAACCGTATTAGGCTGAATTTCCCACGGATCAAAAATAGAATCTTCAGAGCGCTTTATCCACGCACCGCGCATACCATGTGAAATAGCGCCGGTAATATCAAACGGGTTACTCGAAATAAGCCACGTGTTTGCGCCCGTTGAGTTAGTTTCGCGTAAAAAATGGCTGTAAACACCTGGGTTTGGCTTAAATGTTTTCATATCGTCGGCACTTACAACACCTTCAAAAAACTCACTAATACCAGCGGTTTCGAGCAATTTATTTACCGCATCAGCAGCGCCATTAGAAAACGCAAACAATCGGTAGTTTTGTGCTTTAAGTTGCTCAAGGCCTTTTTTCACATCGCCAAAGGCAGGTAAAATTTTATACTGCTCAAGCAGTTGCTGCTTTTGATCATTACTAAGCTGGGTTTTATGCGTTAAACAGGCGTAATCGAGGGCATGTTTAGTACATAACGAAAACGGTATATAGTTTTGCATTAACCCACGCCTAAACGAATACTCTAATTGTTTTTCGCGCCATGTATTTGAAAAGTTTTGCGCGTCATCGCCAATCATATCTTCAAGTAATGACAATACGCCGTGAGTATTTATAAGCGTGCCGTATACGTCAAATGCAAGTGTGGTTGCCATATTTGCTCCCAATAAGTTTAAGTTACTTGTAGGTTAGTCGCTCTGAGCTTAACTTACTTTGAACGATTGCTCAAATTAATAAAGCTTATTTGCTTTAGGCGCTAAAGTGTTAATTATCATATTGGTAAAAAGGGGCTATCTTTGTTGTTGATTACTTTGATAGCTGATTAAAAAAGAGTGGAGCTTAGCTAGTTAAAAACCACAGGATACTATTTTTCAGTATTATAATTTGATTTAAAAATACACTAGACGAAATGTTTACGAATAGATATTATTTGTTCCTATAAAATGTAAAAGGATGAACATTATGACTTGGAAGCACTCAGGGAAAGCATCGGCTTTTGAATATGTAGCCTTAGATGAAAGTGTAGCTCAATCTTATAACTTGATTTATAACCCAGTAGAACTAAAAAGTACTCGGATTTTAATAACGAAACAAGCTTTAGCTATGCTTGGCAGTTTAAATCGATTTGATCAACAAAAAGTTATCGAAGAAATTACTTTTGTTTGCAATAACCCCAATAGTTGTAGTTCAGTTAAACACAGCACTCTCCCATTTAAACGCTTATTTCACTCTAAAAATCAGTTCAAGTCTTATCACTATTTAATTGACTTTAAAATCACTGCAGATAGTCAAGTTGTGATTCACGATATATACTTCGATACTAATGCCACTGGACCAAAGCCAAGAGAAAGTCTAGAGCGTAACATGCTGTATAACGTCAAACGTCAAGGTGGACGCTTTAATGGGGCTTGGGATAGTGATGAGTTACAGCAAAGTAAAGATTCATGGGGATTATCTGGTTCTGGCGCCACTCAAGTATCTAATCAGCATGCCGCAGTTAATGGAATGCAGAATAGTCTAAATAAAGCTACTTGGTTAATGGGTGCTCATTTAGATGTAGCTTACCCTAAGGATAGTTTTGATACATACACTTTATTTCACAACCCAACGGATCGCATGCTCTATGACGTTGTTGAGTGCATATTTGATAAACGTAAAGGGACTAAATCACAAAATGCACAACATTTAGCGGCTATTTTTTTTCAATCTCAGCAACAGGGGAAAAAAATAAAATGGGTCGTGCACAGTCAAGGTGCTATTATCTTTACTGCGGCACTTGAAGAATATGCTAAAACCCACACTTTTAAACTAACTTCCCAACAAGTAGCCGTTCACTCTCCTGGAGCGTACCTTCCACGATTAAAATCCGCAGCTGCGAGGTTAGGTATGTTAGTGCATCAAGCTAATAGTAACCCGTTTGACTTAGTACCTAACCTGGCAGGACAAAATAATTTATCCCCAAGCAGTTTGGTACGTAGCTTAAAGTTTATGGGGTTAACTTTTTTAGGTACAGAATTAACTAGTCCCCATACGTTACCATATCTGGGGCTCGAGTCTTACCACACTCAACTACGCTTAGCTGGCAATCATCGTAGAGCACAAGATGTACTAAACTATATAGAAAAAAATACATAAAGCGGTTGTATTGAGAAGGATATTTAGATGCTATTGAAAAAAATACTCAGGAACTACCGCGGAGGCCCTGATTTTAAAAATATTCAGGAAGATTATTATTACCTTGACGGTGAGTTTAAATTAACAGTTGCACTTCCAGTTTGTAACCCATTAAAACCACCTAGAACAAAAATTATAAATTATCCTTATACAGAACCAAACTGGTTTGAGAATCATCATAGTCAAATTCGTCACTCGAAATATATTCCAATTCACGAGTCTTATTGGTTTTACTGGCCTCTATTTCGTACTCCAATGACAGGTGAGTTAGGAAACTTGCGTCTAAATATTACCCTTGGAAAGCTATTATCTCCCGTTGCTAGTAGTGAAGAACTTGGTCTTGCCATTCTGAAAGAATATAACGACTATTATAATTCACCCTCAATAGGAAAATATTTTAAAGGACATAACACTGAACTAGTTAATGAAATAGAAGCTCATTCTGCTCGTCGCGCCACACCATTTTCAGATGAAGAAAAGCAGGAGCAAATAGAGTCTCATATGTTTAATGCCGGCTTCCCTGAAATATCTCAATTTAATGAATATAAATTTAATAATATTGAGTGGATAAAATATACTGAGCTTCGTTCTAATGAAACAAAGAAAAAATACGTTTTTGCAACGTTATTAGATAAAAAACACTACCTTATGGCTAATTTTACATTCGATCTAAATATGTCCCATAATGATAAACCTTGGTATAAAGATGCCAATGCAGCTATAGCTCCTATAATGGAAGGAATTACGCTTAAACAATTAGAAAACATAAGTGAGGAAAAAAAGTTACTAAATGACTCTTTTGATAACTAAACAAATTGTAATTTAAAAATATAAAATCAAAGTCCTAGTTTCTTAAGAGCCCCCCTAGCTTTATACCTTCGTTTAGTTACTCTAAATTAACCACTCTTGTAAACCCCCATTACACTTTGATTAAATAAACGACTAGGTGCTTGCACTGTACTAATTAAAATTAATAAAACTTATACGCATCGAGCGCTAAAATATCCATTTCGGTATCACTAAAGAGTTTTTCAACCTGCGTGCCGCCTGCACCCATTGCCGCAAATAATGGTAAAAAGTGTTCTTGAGTAGGGTGGTTAAATAACACATGCGGTGCTTGGGTTAAATAATCTAACAGGGCGGCTGTGTCTTGCGCTAAAAGCGTTTGTTCAACCCATTGAGTAAACTCATTAACCATTTGCACACGATTGGGGGTAGGTGGCTTTTTAAATATTTCGGGTAGATTATGGCTAATCCCGCCGGAGCCAATAATTAATATATTTTGCTCGCGAAGTGGAGCAAGTAACTGACCGAATTCGTACATGGCCTTTGCGCCTAAACGCGTATTTATAGACACCTGCACGATAGGAATATTAGCCTGTGGGTACATTAAGCGCAGAGGTATCCATACGCCATGATCCCAACCTTGGGTTGCATTAAGCTCGGCCTCAATACCTTTGTCTTTAAAGCGCGCTGCAATATCGTTAGCAAGTGAAGGCTCGCCCGGTGCGGGATATTTAATGTTATACATATGGGCAGAGAAATTATAAAAGTCGTGAATGGTTTTGGGCGCTTTGCCTGCAGTAATCACTATGTTGTTGCTTGCGTCATTGTTAGCAACATCAAAATGGGCCGAAAAAATAATAATAGCGCTCGGTGTTTTAAGCATTTTACTAAGCGATGTTAGAAAATCAGAAGTGGGAGATTGCTTAATTGCCATTATTGGCGAGCCATGTGAAATAAATAAAGTGGGCTGAACCATGCTATTACCTAATTAGTCTATTTTAATATGGCCACTTTATTGCTTTTTAATTTGGTGATAAATATGCTATTTATTTATAAATTACAAACAACGTATTGTTAATTATGGACAAGCTAATCACCATGAAAACTTTTGTGAGCGTAGTGCAAGAGGGTTCATTTTCTAAAGCCGCCGATAAACTCGATATATCCCCGCAATTGGTGAGTAAATATGTATCAGCACTGGAAGAGGGGCTGTCTACCCGTTTATTGCACCGCACCACACGAAAAGTAAGCACCACAGAAGCGGGGGATCACTATTTTACTCGCTGCCTACAAGTACTTGGCGATATAGACGATATGGAAAACTCGCTTAATAACTTAAGCGAAAACGTATCGGGTGTACTGAGTATTAGTGCGCCTATGTCGTTTGGGGTTAAGCATTTAGCACCACTGCTGGTTGAGTTTCAAAAGCAATATCCAAATTTAAAGTTAGATTTAAAACTCACTGACCAATTTATAGATATAGTTGAGCAAGGCATTGATATAGCGCTGCGTATTGGGGTGTTAAAAAACTCATCCCTTATTGCTAAAAAAATAGCGCCTATACGCTTAGCGGTATTTGCATCGCCTGCGTATTTAAAGCAGCACGGTACACCCACTACACTGCAAGAGCTTCAACAACATAATTATTTACGCTACGCCAACGCAGAGCCTGCTAAAAGGCTTACAGGGGTTAATGAACTTAAAAGCGAGTTTAAACTTGAAAGTAACTTAGTGGCTAACAATGGCGATTTAATACTAAATACAGCCATTGCAGGCGGCGGCATTGCTATGCAACCTACCTTTATAGCTGGTGAGGCACTCGCGCAGGGTAAAGTTGTGCGTATTTTACAAAAGTTTGAGCCTGAGCCTATGGGGCTTTATATGGTGTACGCAAACAGGCAGTTTTTACCTAGTAAAGTGCGCGCATTTGTTGACTTTACTAGTGACTATTATGGCGATGTGCCTTATTGGGATTTAGGAGAATGACATGTCGATAACCAATCAATTAGTGTTATTTGTAGATGTAGTGCAACAAGGCTCATTTGCTAAAGCTGCCGCCTTAAACGATATGGATAATTCGTCACTTTCTAAACAAATTAAAAAGCTTGAAAGTAGCTTAGGTGTGCAATTACTTAACCGGTCTACGCGCTCGTTTTCGCTTACCTCAGCAGGGGATGAAATACTCCAACAAGCGCACATTCTTATAGATACCCTTAGTGATATTCACAATATTGCCGACTCCTACCAAGCCAAACCTAAAGGCATTTTACGCATAACCTCGGGCATGTTTTTTGGGCAGCAATATATTCAGCCTGTTATTAATATATTTATGCAAAAGTACCCAGAGGTAAAAATTACCCTGATGCTTGATGATAAGCGCAACGATATTATTAGCGACCATTACGATTTAGCGTTTAGAATTGGCAAACTTGACAACTCAAACCTAATGGCAAAAAAAATATCTGATATGCATTTTGCCTTGGTTGCCTCGCACGATTTTATAGCGCGCCATGGTATGCCAAATACACCTGAGGAGCTTTTAGCTTTACCTGCAATAGTTTATGGCAATGGCGATGTAAGCCTAGATCAAGTTAAATTAAGCACACAACCTCATGGTGATGAATTCAAAACCCATAAAATGAAGGGCAATTATAAAGTAAGTGACGTACGCGCTATGCTTGATGCCACTAAAGCGGGCTTAGGGTATGTGATGCTTGATTTATTTAACCTAGAAAAACCCATAGACGAAATGGGGTTAGTGCCACTTTTAACGAATTATAAGCTTAGCGCATCGGGCACTGGTATTTATGCGCTTTACCCGCACCGTAAGCAAACGCCACTGGTAAGCGAATTTATAAAAACGGTACAAGAGTATATTGGCAGCCCAGCATTTTGGGTTAATCATATTCCTAATTACAACAAGTTATATAATTAATACCAATCCGCATTAATACTTAATCATTTTCAGGGGCTAAACGTGTCGCTATCTGCGTTAAAAAATTCTCATTTAGAACAACTAAACAGCGATTTTTTTGCCTTGCTATCAACACGTTTAGCCATCCTCAAAATAGATCACTTAATTATGCGGATTGGTATAACAGCCACAAAAAAGCCCCGTTTGGGGCCTGTATACTCAAAAAAACTTTATTAGCTAAAGGCCTTAAAAGCCTTCTAACACCACTTTACCTTTAGCGGTTTGCGATTCAAGGTACTGATGCGCTTTGCGTAAATTGGCTGCGTTAATTTTACCTAAGTGTTCACCTACGGTGGTTTTAATTTGCCCTTGGTCAATCATAGTGGCTACGTTATTTAAAATAATGTGTTGCTCTTGCATATCGTCGGTTTTAAATAACGAGCGAGTAAACATAAGCTCCCAATGTACCGACACGCTTTTGTTTTTAAAAGGCACAATATCAAGTGTTTCAGGGTCATCAATAAGTGCAAATTGACCTTGTGGTTTTACTATTTTTTCAATTTCAGGCAAGTGTTGCTCTGTATTGTTTAAGCTTACTACGTAATCCACTTCGCTTAAGTTTTTGGCTGCAAATTCTTCACTTAATGGATTGCGGTGATTAACAATCATATTGGCACCTAAATCTTCTAACCACGATATTGTTTCGGGGCGAGAGGCGCTGGCAATAATATTTAATTTAGTACGCTGCTTTAACAGCTGCACCATAATTGACCCCACACCACCGGCGGCTCCAATAACTAAAATGCTTTTAGAGTCATCGTTTTTAGCTACGTTTAAACGGTCAAACAATAATTCCCATGCAGTAATGCTGGTAAGTGGTAATGCAGCCGCTTCGCCATACGAAAGCGAACTTGGCATATGGCCAACAATGCGCTCGTCAACTAATTGAAACTGCGCGTTACTGCCTGAGCGCGTTATATCGCCTGCGTACCATACTTTGTCGCCTGGCTTAAATAACGAAACGTTTTCGCCAACCGATTTAACAATCCCAGTTGCATCCCAACCAATTACTTTATATTCGCCATTTGCTGCCGGCATTGCTTGGCGAATTTTAAAATCAACTGGGTTAACCGATACCGCTTTAACTTCAACTAAAATATCGTAGCCGTGTGCTGTTGGCGTTTCAAGTTCAATGTCTTGTAGTGATAGTTCGTTTTCGATAGGTAAACTTTTTTGATATCCAATTGCTTTCATGGGAGTTGCCTCGTTAGCTAGTTAATACTCTGTGTTGATTTCGCTATTTTGGCTTCACCAACGCTATTAAAAAAGAGACAAAACGCCCAATTATTATGGAAATAAAACTCCATAATTAAATAGGCAAATAAGTAAAATACAGATTCATATTGCTTTAAGCACGTTAAATTAATAACGCCTATTTAACTGTAACGGGGGTTTACAGTTAAGTTATATTAAGCTCGGTTAATTTATTCCACACACTTTCGCCACCGGGGTGCAAAGCCGCATGATACCTATACGCGTAGTAAGTTATAGGCACGCAGTGGTGCTCACTCCCTACAACTACAAGCGTATTATTTTTAAGTTCATTAGATATAACGTAGTCGGGCAGCCAAGCAATACCATTACCCGCAACAGCGTGTATTTTTAATAGCTCCGTCATGGATGAAACAAATACTTTTTTTAGCTTAGCACTGGATATAATTGGCTCTAATTGCCGGCCCATGTAGGAGTCGAGGCTGTAGGCTAAATGCGGTATAGGCGCAGCGCTTTCTAGGTTATACAGGGCTTTGCCCTGAATGTCACAAGCACTAACAGGTAATAACTTAGCATTCCCTATTTTTTGATGACTAAATGGCGGCAGTTTAAGGCGTTCGTTATCAAAGGCGATAAGTAAGTCGCATTCACCTTGCTCTAACGCTTCAGTGGCTTTATCTACGTCTATTGCCTCAAGGTTGAGTACTATATCTCGCTCATCTTGCGCTTGAAAATTAGCAAGTTTTAAGGTTAAAAAACTCGCTAAAGAATGGGCAGCCGCAACCTTTACAGAATAATTTTGCTGCACCGATAACTCCTCAAGCATGCTAACCGAGGTATTCATTTGGTTTATTAAATTACGCGCTGTTATATGAAATATTTTACCGCTTGGGGTAAGGGTAATAGGCAGATTTTCTCGATCGATTAACGCTGCGCCAAGCGTATCTTCAAGGGCTTTTATACGCCGACTAAATGCAGGCTGTGTAACATGCCTGAGCTTTGCCGCTTGCGAAAAGCTTTTTGTGTGCGAGAGCGTTAAAAAATCTTCTAACCATTTACTTTCAATATTCATAGCTGCTACTTAGTTATGCAAGTTATGCATGGGTGGTAAAATAATAGCATTATTCAAAGTAAATAAAACATTATAAATTAAGCCTATAGACTCAATAACTGGAATGTAATCATGCTCAGAACTCTTGGTGTACTAGGCGGAATGGGGCCCTTGGCTACCGCCTCATTTATGAATCAGGTAATTGCGCTATCTCCTGCTAAAAATGATCAAGAGCACATACCTATGTTTATAAGGAATATCCCACAAATTCCTGATCGAACAAAATTTTTAATGGGTATTGAAGATGAAAATCCATTTTTTGAGCTAAAAAAGGGCTTTAAAGAACTATCAAACTTAGGTGTAAGTTGTATTGTTATTCCGTGTAATACCGCGCATTATTGGTACGATGCACTCACTAAAAATGCCGATGTACACACTATTAGTATTGTAAAAAGTGTTATTAAAAAGGTTAAAGCTACTAATAAGCAAAAGGTGGGTATTCTAGCTACTACAGCCACACTAAATATGGGCATTTACCAAAATGCGTTTAAGCAGCACAAAATTGATTTTGTTGAACCAAACCCTCAACAACAAGCTGACATAATGGATGGCATAACCGCCGTAAAAGCGGGGGATTTAAATACAGGGCGTAACTTATTAAGCAAAGCTTACGATTTAATGCTTGCCCAAGGTGCAGATTGCGTATTGTTTGGCTGCACCGAAATACCGCTAGTACTAGATGAACAAGTTAATCAATCGCCAGATACCTGTTTAGATACCATCGCTATTTTAGCGCAAGAGTGCGTTAACTGGGCGTATACAAACGCCCACCAACCAACGCTCTCAAGTGTGGCATAGTAATGATAGGGTAAATACTAGGTGCAAGCTAATTAAGCTCTTTAGCAAAGCGTTTTCGGTAGCGCTTTGTAAGCTTTGCAGCACGTATTTGGTCGCTTATTATAGTAAAAATAGCCGAGGCATTTGCCTTAACGTGTTTACCTTCGCCAAGGCGACGAAGCTGCCTTTTTACCAGTGCCATAGTGGCAAGCCCAGCGAGTGTTTTGTCTTTAAAAGTAACCCGCGGCATAAGTGGGTTATGCATTGGCTGTGTTTGCCAACTATTAACTAAGTTTGGTTGAAATGCCAGTGCTGTTGCAATACCAACGAGCGCAACGCCTGAGCTAATAACTTTATTTGCCACCTCTAATCGGCTAATACCACCTGTGGTCATAATAGGTATGTTCGACTGCTCGCTAATTGCTTTAGCAAACTCTAAAAAGTATGCCTCACGCGCAAGTGATCGCTCATCGCCTGTTTGGCCTTGCATAGCTGGTGCTTCGTAGCTGCCGCCCGAAAGCTCTACAAAATCAACCTTTAGTGCACTTAGCATATCTACAACCGCTTGCGCGTCACTTGGCTCAAAACCGCCGCGCTGAAAATCAGCAGAGTTTAGCTTAACTGATACCGAAAACCGCTCGCTACAGTGTGCTTTAACGCTTTTGGTAATTTCGCGTAATAAGCGGGCACGGTTTTCAAGGCTACCGCCCCATTCGTCATTACGTTTATTAGTCAGAGGAGATAAAAACTGTGCCAGTAAATAGCCATGTGCAGCATGTATTTGTACACCATTAAACCCAGCTTTCTCAGCTTGTTGCGCCGTATGAGTAAATCGGGCGATAACATCATAAATTTCGCTTTTATCCATCGCTTTTGGCTGTGCAAAATAGTGCGAGTGTTTGCCCATATTAAGCGCGATATCAGAAGCACTAAGCGCTTTACCGCCCATTTTTTTAAACACTTGGCGGCCAGGGTGATTTATTTGCATGACAATTTTACAGTCATTTTGCTGTGCTAAACGTGAAAGTTCTGCAAAAGCTGTAATATCGGTTTTCTGTTCAAGTGCAAGGCCTCCAGGTCCTGTCATTGCAAGGTGGTCAACCATAACATTGCCGGTGATAATTAATCCGCAACCACCTTTAGCCCATTCGCTGTATAGATTTTTAAGCACTTGCGAAGGTGTTAAATCGGCTTCTGCGAGGTTTTCTTCCATAGCGGCTTTTACTACTCGGTTTTTAAGGGTTAAACCACTTGGTAAGGTAAAAGGGGTAAATACAGGGTGTTGTTTATTTTCAGGCATAATGTAAACCATAAATTGACATTACAGTCACTATAACCTTAAAGTCAGCTTTAAGGTCAACTGTCATTTTAGGCTAATAAACAACAATGAAAATAGGTGAACTTGCAAAACAAAGTGGTACAGCAGCCAGCACAATAAGGTATTACGAAAGCATAGGTTTGCTTCCAGCTGGTGTGCGTAGCAGCAATGGCTATCGCCAATACACGGCAAATAGTGTCGAGCAGCTCAAAATAATTAAGTTTGCACAAAGTTTAGGGTTTTCGCTTGAAGAGATCCCCTCCCTGCGTAAGCCTAATGAGGAGCTTGAACACAACGCCATTATTGAGCGCCTCAAGCAAAAACAACATGAGGCCAACGCACTAATAAAGCAGCTACAGCGTAAATCAGAGCGTATAGGTAGTTTAATTACCCTACTAGATACAAGCTGGTCTAATGGCGGGTGTATTGGCGATGAAAAAATCAATGAGTTATTAAATGAGTTGGAATATTAAAGCCGTAAGCGAGTACATGTGAGCTTTACTTGTGTTAGTTTTACGGCGCTTTACCATGAAAATTGATATAAAGCGTTTGTAAACTTTCCGGAACCAAGGGCCACCCAAGCGCAATAGTATGGGGGCTTGCGCCCCAAAATAATGTTTCTACGTAATATACGTCTATGTGTTCAATTACTTTTGCCTTAGCGTTTATTAGTTTTTCAGCCATGTAATTTAAATAACACAGGGCTTGCTCCGCATTACCAAGAGCAAAAGCCTGCGTTGTGGCTTTAGAAAATGCCTCCATTTTAAACGAGGTTTCATCTTCATCATATATACTCATTAACGCTTTAATTTCAGGGAATTGAATACTGATATCATCTAACAAATTAAAAATCGTTTTCATATTTTTTTACCGAGAGCTCAATTAATTGCAACCTAAGCAAAGAGAACCATAAACCTTTTGCATATAAAAAGTAGAGCTAATCCAGCTCTAATTGAGCTTTTTCTACGCTTTCGTTTGGTAGCTCTTTTTGAACCGATACACCTAGCTCTTTAAATTCAGATGCTTGTTTAATTAAGTTACCTTTACCACGGTAAAGCTGTGAAAAAGCTTTATCGTAACTTTCTTTTGCGCGGTCGAGTTGTTTTCCAACACCTTCCATACTTGTTAAAAAGCCATTGAGCTTGTTGTAAAAGCGTTCGGCACGATTTGCCAGCTCTTTAGAGTATTTAGTTTGCTCTTCAAAGCGCCACAGCTGTTTAACAATATTAAGGCTTGTAAGTAGGGTAGTTGGTGTAGCAACTAAAATATTTTTTTCGATGGCTTGCTGGTAAATATCGCTTTGATATTTAAGCGCCTCTACAAAGGCAGACTCAATAGGGACAAACATAATAACCACTTCAGGTGAGTTTATACCAGGGAGACGATCGTACGATTTACTGGCAAGCTCGTTAATACGTGCTGTAACAGCATGTACATGCTCTTTAATTGCTTGGCTAGCCTCTAATTCGTTTTCGGCGTTAACGTAGCGGGTATAAGCATTTAGCGAAGTTTTAGCATCAATCACTAAGTGGCGGCCCTGTGGTAAATACACTACTACGTCGGGGCGCAGTCGGCCGTCTTCGGTATTAAACGATACTTCGCGTTTGTAGTCCGTTCCCGCGCGCAGGCCTGCGCTGTCGAGTACGTTTTCGAGCATCAGTTCGCCCCAATTACCTTGGGTCTTTTTTTGCCCTTGTAAGGCATTACTGAGTTTATCGGCTTGCTCGGTAATAGCTTGGCTTTTGGCTTGTAAGTGCAGTAGTTCTGTTTTAAGAGCAGCCCGTTGCTTTAAATCTTCAACGTGAATCGATTCCATTTTATCTCTAAAACCTTTTAGCTCCCCTTGAACAGGTTTTAATAGTTGTTCAATGCTTTCTTGATTTAGCGTTTTAAAGCTTTGCGACTTTTCTTCTAAAATTTTATTAGCTAGGTTTTCAAACTCTTTTTTAAGCACACTTTTGCTTTGCTCTATTTGAGCAAGCTGCTCGGTAAAGTTTTGCTGCTTTTGTTCAAGCGTAGTGCGCATATTATTAAGCTCAATATCGCGCTGGTTAAATTGCTCTCGCAAAGCGGTTAGTTCGCCTTCGGCTTTACGCCAGAAGTGGTTGTATTGAACACTTTGTTTTTCTTGCTCACTAAAGCGAGTTTTAAAGTGCTGTGCTTCATCGCGCTGCTCTTGGTGTGATTGCTCAAGTAGCTCATGCTCGTCAAATAAAGCAGTGTATTGCTGCTGCTTGTTGTCGTACTGGTTTTGTAATAACGATAGCTGCTGCTGTTGTTCGCTAATTTGCTTTTTTAACTTGTTCCGAGAAGGTAGCGAAACAAGGCCATAGAGTACAAGCCCAGTTGTAATCCCTGCACCGGCGCTTAACCAATCAATATGCGTTATTAGCTGAGTAAACATAAAATAAACTTATAAAATTTAGAGACATGCCATCATAACGAATAAAACTTGTGGGGGGTAGAGGCTAATTTAAGACAGAAAAAAACCAGCTTAAAAGGAGCTGGCTCAATCATTACTAAAATTAGTAATTAAACGGGAAATCAACATGAAGCTTGTGATAACTGCAATTAATCAACAAGCAAAATAGTAGACGCCGTGTTTTAAATTTAGTTCAAACAATTTATAAAAAATGCAATTTAGGAGGCTAATGCGGGTATAAAAAAAGCCAGCTTAAAAGGAGCTGGCTCAATCATTACTAAAATTAGTAATTAAACGGGGTAAATCAACATGAAGCTTGTGTTAACTGCAATTAATCAACAAGCATAATAGTAGACGTCGCACATGAAATTAAGTTCACATAAAAATATAAATAATTTAAAAATTAAAATATGGGCATAAAAAAGCCAGCTTAAAAGAAGCTGGCTCAATCATTACTAAAATTAGTAACCAATCAGGGAAATCAACATGAAGCTTGTAATAACTGCAATTATTCAACAAGCACAATAGTAGACGCGTGTTTTTAAATTTAGTTCAAACAATTTATAAAAAAATACAATTTAAGGTCATATTTACAGGCATAAAAAAAGCCAGCTAAAAGGGCTGGCTTAATCATTACTAAAATTAGTAACCAAACAGGGAAATCAACATGAAGCTTGTAATAACTGCAATTATTAAACAAGCACTATAATAGACGCCGTTTAGTTAAATTAGTTCACATGCTAAGTGAAAAAATTAGCTTTTAATAAGTGATAACATTTGCTGCTCATCAAACGATGTGAAGCTCATTGATTTATCGGTAAATAATGCATCAACAAGCGCCTGCTTATCTTGCTGCATTTTAAATACCTTTTGCTCAATTGAATTACTCATAATTAATTTATATACAAATACTGGATTTGTTTGGCCAATACGATAAGCGCGATCGGTGGCCTGTTTTTCAACAGCAGGGTTCCACCATGGATCAAAGTGAATAACAGTATCGGCCTGGGTTAAGTTAAGCCCAGTACCGCCTGCTTTTAAACTGATTAAAAATACCGAGGTTTTGCCACTAGTAAACTCGTCAATTACTTTGTCGCGATGACGCGTTTGCCCAGTTAGCATACTAAAATTAATATGTATGTCGTTTAAACGCTCTGCAATTAAATCGAGCGCAGAGGTAAATTGGCTAAAAATAATTACTTTACGACCAAGTCTAAGCATTAACGGCAAATGCGTAGTTAGCCATTCTAATTTTGCTGAACCTGCTTGTGTTTCTGGCTCTATTAATTTTGGATGACAACAAATTTGCCTAAGCTTTAATAGCGCTTCTAAAAATGCGAGCTTACTTTTTTGTGCGCCTTGCTCAGCAAATAAGTCTATAAGCTTTTCTTCTAATGCGCGCGTAATACCTTGGTACATATCTTTTTGTTTGGGCTCAAACTCAAACTCTTTTAGCAGCTCTGTTTTTTGTGGGAGCTCTTGCGCTACCTGCGCTTTTGTACGGCGCAATATAAACGGCATAATAAGCGACTTTAG
This sequence comes from Pseudoalteromonas sp. P1-7a, assembly GCF_001401855.1. Classification (NCBI taxonomy): domain Bacteria; kingdom Pseudomonadati; phylum Pseudomonadota; class Gammaproteobacteria; order Alteromonadales; family Pseudoalteromonadaceae; genus Pseudoalteromonas; species Pseudoalteromonas sp. P1-7a. Next base: position 116,977 of record NZ_LKDU01000001.1, read on the forward strand.
TTGCTCAGCGCGTTCTGAGTCGGCTTCGCGCTCAATAGGTGTTTGAAAGTGCTGTTTAAAGTGTGCCTGCGAGCCAAGTAATGAAGGCATGGCAAAGTCGAGTAACGATTTAAGCTCAAATAAATTATTTTCAATTGGCGTACCGCTTAAACACAACTTAAAGTCGGCATTTAAACGCTTAACTAAGCGCGAGACTTGTGCAGTATCGTTTTTAATATATTGCGCTTCATCTAAAATAATATTTTCAAAATAAAGTGGCGAGTAATAAGCAATATCACGTTTTAGTAATGGGTAAGTCGTTAAAATACATTGCGCTTGCGCTAAATGTTGTAAAGGCTCATTACGTTGCGAGCCAAAAATAGTGGTTACTTTAAGGCTTTTGGCAAATTTGGTTATTTCGTTTTGCCAATTACTTACCAAGCTAGTAGGGCACACTATAAGGGTCGGCCCCGCTTGCGGGCGATTAAAACTGCTGGCTAAAAAGGCAATAACTTGTAGCGTTTTACCAAGTCCCATGTCATCAGCAAGTATGCCGCCCAATTGGTGGCGTTTTAAAAAGCTAAGCCAATCAACACCTTGTTGCTGGTATTCACGTAGTGTTACTGAATCATTTAAACCGTGTAAGGGCACCACTGGCATTGCTTGCTCGGTGTTATTTAACTCATCAAGATAACGCTCAAGAGAGTCATCATGAAGGTCTATAGTGACTGCGGTATGCTTTACCAGCTCAGGCAAATAAGAAAGCGGGATATTAAATTCTTCGCGTGTTTTTACAAACTCAAAGCGTTGTTTAAATTCTGTTAGTAAATTAATCGCATCTTTACTAATAACACCAAATTGACGCCCAACAGGGTAGTAATAAAAGAGCTCACTTTGACGATTTAATGATTGATAAGTGGCATCATCAGTATTAAAAAGTGCACCGGCTTTGGCATCGCTTAATTGCACTTTACAGTGCATTTGGTGCCCTGCAGCACGGTTTACATCGAGTGTAACGTGTCCTTGAGGGTCGGCTACATTTACTTTGGTTTGAGTTACTTGCCAACCACGCTTTTTGAAGCCAGGAAATACTTCGTAAACAAGCCAATGTAAATGTATAAGTGATTGTTTATTAAATATAAACTCACTTTGTAAACCCCCTTTACAAAACTCAAAGCCTAAATTTACTAACTCATTTGTTACTGTGTTTTCAAATGCACTATTTATTAAACTCGATGGCGCTGTTCCCGCTGGATAATTTTTGTTTTTATATTTAAACAGTAGCGAGACTTTAAGGGCTTGCTCATCCATAGTGGCTTTTAAAACAGCATTACCAAGTTGCTTAACATTGACTTGTTCGTTATTCGGATGCGGTATAACACCGGCTCCAAAATTGTCTGCAAGTTGTTTATAAATACGATCAAAATTTGCATCATGTAGTGCAGGAATTGATTGTAAATGTGCTATTTCATCAGCACTAAGCTGCGTTCTGATCCGGCCAACTTTAAAGTGATCAAGATCTAAATAAGCAGGCGGCGTGGTTTTGATCAGTGCCCAATTTTTACTGTGTTCAAGCTCAGTAATTAATTGCGATAACTCGTTTTTTTGCTGCCATTTAAAGTTCAGCGACTGGCCTGTTTGGGCTTTAATAGCCACACGCGAACGCTGTAAAAACAATCGCTCAGTTGCAATTAATTGTTGTAAAGCGCTAAAGCCCCATTGTCCTTTTAGCTCTAAATTACCCACTGCATTTTGTGAGCGAATCCAACTAAATAGTCTGAAGTCACTTTCGAGCAAATCGTTAGGCGTTACAAAACTATTTAATTGTTGCTCCGTAAGATTACGGCCCAGCGTGTAATTATTATTTTTGTTGTAAGTAGCAATTTTTGGCGTTAAAAAAACTTTATTATTTTCAATGTCTAATACAAATAGAAGAACTTGCGAAGGATGTTTAGTATTTAAACTTTTAAGTGCTGACAGCTCACTAAACCAATCATTAATAAAGTAGTCTTCTCCGTATTCACCTGAGTGCTCTATTTTGAGTTTAAATAATACGGCAGCTAAGTGCCTACATTTGGTTTTAGCATTACAAGAGCAATGCGTATCTACAGAGTAACCAGTCGGTACTTTACTAATTTCAATACGTTGGTTAAATGCTGATCCGGTAGCGCTTTGTACAGTTGAGTCAATAACAGCAAAATCACTACTGAATTCTAGCCAACTAATTTGGCCGTTTTTATAATACTCTTTGCCTTTATCAAGCACGTTAGGCCTAAATAGCTTTTTTATAAAGCGCTCAGAAAGAGGAAACAAGGTTGCCTGCTCATTTTTTATTTCTTCAAAAATAGCCAGTAAATCATTTTTTGATAAGTTAGCAGACATGTCACTCTAAGTATTAAATTTTTAAAATAATTCTGCCAGTATATTCTTTAACTGCGCACAGCAAAAGCAATATTAACGTTATATAAACTGGTTGGAGCTGCTAGGTTAGTAAAAAATCGGTTTATACGTAGTTTGTAGTAATTTATCTGCCAAAATAAGAATAGGCAAACAGTAAGATCACAAGTTACAAACAACTTATTAACAACGCAGGGGCTTTACAGATCAGTTTTTTACTAACAAACTAAAATCCAGCATCAAATAGTCGCAAAAACTAAATTCAGTTGGTAAAAATGTGATCTTAAGAGCAGAAATGAGGGATTGATGGGTTATAAATAGCAAAAAAGATCAGGATTTTACTAAGTAAAAGGCCCGTTAGATCAGAATTTAACTAACCTAACAGGCTTTAAAGATCACTATTTTACTAAGTAGTAAGGTACTAATTAAACGCGCTTAAAAGCTTAGTAAGCTGTTCTAAGCGTTTGTCAGTTAACACTTTATTATCTATTTTAATAGATACGTCACCACTTTTTAAATTGCGCTGTACGTTTATAAAGTTGTTTTCAAACACAGCCTCACGTTTAGCAACCGCGCTAGGCTCGGTCGTTAAACGTTTAGTAATAGCCATTGCGCGTTTGTCGTCGCTTGTAATGGCCTTAATCTCATCATCGTTGTGCAATTCACTAACTAACGCGTTAAATGCCTGCTCATCTCGCTCCTTTGCACTAACAAGCTTTTTAGCTACTTCTCTACCTACATGGTTAGCCGTTGGGTAAAGTGAAATTACATCAGCCGGTATTTGCTCGTACGCTTTAATGGCATCTGCAATTGCGGTGTGCGATACACCTTCAATGGCAGCAATTTCACGATAAGAGCCTTTTTTACCTTGCTCAATAAGATCGTTTTTAGTTTGCTGGTAAGCTTGTCCGAGCTCCCATAGGCTCGGAGCTATGTACTGATCTGAAGATACAGCTAAAATTTTAGCGTCTTGCTCAGTAAAATCTGGAGAGCTTAATACTAAGTAGTCGGCATTACCCAAAATACAAGCTTTACGACGACGAGAACCTGCAAGTACTAAGTTAGTATTTCCCTGATCCCAAAGTAAAGCAGGGTGCTGATTTCGGCCATCTTCAGTAATAGCGGGTAAAATGTCAGAAACCGATTTTTCGTTTAAAAGTGCTTGAACACGGCGGTTTTTACCGTAAACCGTGGTGCTAGATTCTATATCTGCATGGGCTATAATTTTACACACTAAAGTAATTTCGCGTGTAGGGTCACTAGGCGCAGGCATTCTAATTACATCGCCAGCGTTTGCTTGCTCAAGTAATGCGTCGAGACTGCTATTGCCTACAGCAGTTGCAAATGGATCTAAGCGGGTGTCGTTTTTACGTTTTTTAGCCATTTTTATTTAACATCCTTACTTAGTGTTGTTAAGTGATGATTGGGTTGACTCCCAATTAGAACGAATAAGCATTTCTAATTCGTCTACAACATCTTTAATATTTTCTTGCGCGCGTAATAAAGACTCGCGACTTGCTAAACTATCCGATGCTTTTTGATCAAATATGGTATTAAAAGATGATGAACTAGCCGTAATTGCAGAGCTGTGGTTAATAGGGTAGCTCATTACTTGGCGGCCAAACGCACTGCGTACATCTTTAACAATATCGCGCTGTGAATGATTACCCTTAACGTAGTTGGTTACTAAAAACTGCATAAAGTCCCAACCTTCATGACCTAAAGCTGCAACAGTGTGGTAAATCTCGCCTAAACGCTTTAAGTATTTGTTGTTAGCATCAAAATCTACAGCTTCTGGATGAACAGGAATAAGCATTGCTGTAGAGGCCATTAAGGCGTTATAAAACATAAAGTTAAGAGTAGGAGCAGTATCAATTAAAATAATATCGAATTCATCTTTAACCGGCTCAATAACTTTCTCTAACAGTTTATGATAATGACGAGTTTGTTCGTAATTAGAGGTATCTTTTAAAAGCGTAGCGGTTTCATGCTCAAAGTAAAAGTCATCCATACCTGAGGGTAAAACACGGATATTTGGGATATGCGTAGTCACAAAAGCACTCGAGACAAACTCTGGCCATGTTTCGCCTTCATCTAAATCAATGCAATCACGCATTAAATCGCCTACCGTAACGGGGTCATGATCGTTTGATGGGAAAAAGCTTGAAGATGACCCTTGAGGATCTAAATCAATAATACCAATTCGGTAACGTTTAATATTAGTGGTAGCTAACGCTGCAGCAATATTAACCATACTCGTTGTTTTACCGCAGCCACCTTTGAGTGAATTAATAACAATAACTTGAAGCTTATCGTTAGCAGTACGGTGATCTGGCTGAATATCCATGATATCAGCCATAGCAAAAATATTAACTAAGGTGTACGCATAGTGGCCATTTGCACCACGCTTGATATTTAAATCATCAAAGTCACCATTATCATGACGACGTTTTAAGGTACGGTTATTACACCCTAGTAAATCAGCTGCTGCTTTTTGGGTATATGTTCTTAATTCTTTTTCTTCTGATTTAAGGTGAGCGCGATAATGTTGTATGCGTCCTTTTAGAGATTTTTCAGCAACTTCGGCTGTTGCTTTTAAAAGCCGGTAAGTACTTAGCGCATTATTATTGATAGACATACTTTCTTCCTCAAAGTTAGGCAGTTAGTATAATGTCCATTCAAATAGCTGTAAACAACTATTTATGACGACATGCATTTTAATAAGAAGACATCTAAAAATATTTTTACACCTTTAAGATTGCTTAGTATAAATAAAGAAGTTTAAAGGTGGTTAAATATATAAGGTAATAAAGGTTAAGGGTGTATAATAGTGGTGTAACTATATGATATTAATAAATAATGTAAAAAAAAGCAGATCACCTTTATACTTGGTTAAGATCAGATCTATATCTACATACAGATCAGCTTTTTACTAAGCCTGATTTAAATATTAAAGTTATACACAACTTACTCAAAAAGTTATGTACAAAATGACTGTGTGAGATCAAGTTTTTACTAAGTAAATTATAAAGTTATACACTTAATCTTGCGAAGAACGGCTCATCTAATTGGTATAGATCTGATCTGTAGTAAGTACAGATCAGATCTATGCTAACTCGAGTTGCTGTTATCCACAGCAGATATATGTTTTACGAATATTTGTCGTGTGAAAAGTTTAAAATTAGCGCTTTCAGTGGACAAAAATATAATTGAGTTAGTAAAACTTTAACTTGTGAAGCAAAGCTTAGTAAAATTGTGATCCAAATTTAAGGTTATCACTCGTAACTTAGTATAATAATGATCCAATACGTTTATTTAGTGATGGATCAATTTTATACTAACTTAAACATTTAACTTTTGTTGCTTAATGTGTTGTTATTAGCTGTCGCAATAAAAAATGGAAATCAGAACAATGAGCCGAAAGGTCAACATCTCGGTAGATAACTTGCCCGATACACTTAGGGGCCAAATACACGGGGTGGAAAGTGCTATAGATAATGAAAGCTTAGCACTATTTACAGATAACAAAGATGTGCGAATTTCTATCGAAAATGCCGCTCATGGGTTACGTGCTTATTCAAACACGTTTAACCACTATGATTTATGGGGGCGTTTTGTACGTTCTGGGCATAAAAAACTGCCATTAGAAGAAGCACCTAAAAAAACAATTGTTACGCGTAAAATATCCGAAAAAGTGGATGGTATTTTATATGACGGCGAAATAAAAATTACACCGGCTGTTGTAAGTACCCGTAAAGATGGTGAAGACGTAGAATATTTAGTATGGCCGTCAGATAGAGAAGAAAAAGTTGAACGTGCGTTAATTCGCTTGGCATCGAAAGGTAAAATTGTAAAAATCAATTTTAAGTCCGGTATTCAATATGCCGTGGTTTTTTCGATGAACGAATTAGCCCAAGAACTTAAAGCGGTTGGGCAATCAATGCCATATCCACAAATCAAAGAATCACTTGAAGCTCTTCAAGGTTCTAAGCTTTCATTTAAATACTCGGCTACTGATACTAAAAATACAGACATTGATGATTCTTTTTACGAGTCGAATATGAACTTTTTATCATCTCTTCATTTTAGTGGTAAAAAAGGCCAAGGCGGCAATGTTAAATGTGTTGCATGTTTAAATGCATTTGTTCATAACATGATTGACAACCTTGAATACAAAGGATATTACTTTAACAGTGCACAAGAACTAAAACGTGGTTTATCACGTTGGATGATGTTGCGTTTATACCACCTTTGGCGTTATGCCGCGCCTGGTAAAACGTATCACTTCAGATTGTTATCTATTATGGAAAAATACGGCTCAATTTATTCAACCGACGATATAACAGAAAACAAACTAAAAGCTTTACGCCGCGATATGACCACAACAATGAAAGACTTAATTGAAAAAGGGGCTATTTCGGAATACAGCATTACTAATGTAAAAGATGATAAAACCGGAAATATTATTGATTACACCTACGAAATGCATCCGTCTGATCAGTTTTGTGATGAGATACTCACGCTTAACAAGCAAAATAAGCGTATCGAGATTCAAGGCGGCAAACGAATTGTCGAAAACGCAGTTTTAATTGACGAAGATAAAATAGAAGAAATAGTCGAGAAATAACTTCAGTTAAAATAATAAGCTACTTACCAAAAAGGCCACACTATGTGGCCTTTTTAACATAATTATTTATCTACTTGTTCTAAGTAAAGTCTATCAACTAAAAAGTCATACTCTTTTTTTCTCGGATGAGATTCAGGTTTTTGATAATCTGGTAAGGTACCTAACTTAACGTCAGCCTGTGGATTAATTAAAATAAACGGCAATGCAGCACTTACATGATACCTATTTTCTGCGGTATACCTAACATTAACTTGGGGGCTTACTCGGGTAGGGCGGCGAATTCTTAACTTTTCTTTATCACCTAAACTCGCTACTCGCAATTGCTCTTGCGCAACAAGGGCTTGCCATTTTTGTTGGTCGATCATTCTTGGGTTTCTATAACCAGCAGATTTATCGAGCATTTCAAGCGCCATTTTTTTAGTTAGAGTTTTAGTTGCATGCTTATGCATCCACGTAAATCTCACTGAAAAAGGGGATTCACTTTGAAAATGAATTTTTCGATAGGCTGCAAGAGTGATTAAATTTGGCACCGCGTTATGAACGGCTTCAAATCGCGCATCATTATTATCGATGGCCAAAACACATTCTTTAAAAGCAGCCTTAGCTTTATTAACTTGTTTTATGCGGTTTGTTAATCCCATGACATCTGCATTTTTTAGAACCAAAAGACCAGGGTGGCGCTTTAATACTCTACTACTTAAACTTTCTTTTTTATAAATATCAGTAAACGAATTTAAAATTGCCCTATGAGCAATTTCACCGGTTAATTTTTTTACAAGAATTGACTCGGGAATAATATTTTCATCAACACTTGTTATATCTGGGAGCTGATAATATTCAGCCTTTGAATATTCACAGACACGTAATTCATCAATCAACAACGACGTTAACTCATTCATTAAATCAAACTGACTTCTTATTTGTACTTTAGAAACCATAATCACCTTAAGAACACATCTTACCTATCTATTTATTAAGTTTAACCTTTTCCTTTGGTAATTGATAGTTTATTTATAACGCTGTAGCTAAGTATGTATTTGTATTAATTAAAGTATGATGTGTTCTTCTGATGTTTCATTACGCTAATGAGATCCAAAATATAAGGAATTAGTGAACCCATGTTTGATCAATGTACTTGTTAATATTTAGCTAGATGAAGAAATTTGATTTAGCGCAGTTAATTGTCAGGGGGATATATGCTTATATATTATCAACCTTTGTGAAATGCTTTTAGCTTAAGGCCTGAAGTCAATTTTGATTGGGCAAGCAGTTACTGTATAGTAATTATGAGTGGTACTTTTAATAAAATACCAAGCTCCTGTTATGGGGAAGGCAGCTTTATGAAAATAAACTCTACTACAATTTAATATTAAAAATAGTCGATGTCTGTACAGATTATCTTTAGTAGCCTTAATTACAGTACTTACATTGTCTAGCAATCTGCTCCCAGCTGTTTAGCCGCATATAAAAAGTGGATTCATAGCTATTTACTTTTAACAGCCCGTCTCGCTATACCATATCTTAGGGTGAGTATCTATACGTCTGTTTGATTTAATTAAAAGGGCACTGTAAAGCTAAGATTACAATCAACTCGATTTAAGTATGATGTGTTCTTGCTAAAACTGTTAACTTTAAGGCTTTTAATTCAATTTGGTTTGAGATGGTTAAAAAAACACCTCCATATGTTTAACTTATTGTATTTAAATAAAAATAACCAAATTAAACAACGCTTAGGTCAAAGCCTTTACAGCTATAAAATCACAAAAAGCCTTATAAATACTTAACTCATAACAAATTAGTTGGTAAATACTGAATATAGTCCTTGAACTTAGGGCTATGCATACGTTAATTTCTTTATATCAGGTAAAGTAGGAATGAGGAAAGAACATGCAATCGTGGAACCCAAATAGCTGGAGAGAACTGCCAATACTGCAGCAGCCACAGTACCCAGATCAAGAAGAACTGAAAACAGTAGAAAGCCAGTTAAAGAGTGCTCCGCCACTTGTTTTTGCAGAAGAAACAAGAAGCCTCTTTAAACAATTAGAAGATGTATGTGAAGGTCGTGCATTTTTACTTCAAGGCGGTGACTGTGCCGAATCATTTAGCGACTTCAATGCGGCTAATATTCGCGATACATTTAAAACCCTTTTACAAATGGCTGTTGTTTTAACATACGGCGGTAAATGCCCAGTTGTTAAAATTGCACGTATGGCAGGCCAATACGCTAAACCACGCTCTGCTGATTTAGAAACTATTGACGGTGTATCTTTGCCATCTTACCGTGGTGATATTGTAAATAGCTTTGAATTTACAGAAGAAGCACGTATTCCCGATCCACAACGTTTAATGAAGGCATACCACAACAGTGCCGCTACATTAAACTTACTTCGTGCATTTGCACAGGGTGGCTTAGCAGACTTACACCAAGTGAATCGCTGGAACATGGGTTTTGTAGCCGCTAATCCGCAAAAAGAACGATTCCAACAGCTCGCTGACAAAATTCAAGACGCGCTTGAATTTATGGAAGTATGTGGCATCAATTCAACTATTGCGCCAAGCCTAAAAGAAACCGATTTGTACACGTCTCACGAAGCGTTACTACTAGGCTATGAAGAAGCGCTTACGCGTCGCGATCACCTATCAGGTGACTGGTACGACTGTTCTGCGCACTTTGTATGGATTGGTGAGCGTACACGCCAGTTAGACCATGCACACATTGAATTTTTCAAAGGTATTAAAAACCCAATTGGTGTTAAAGTTGGCCCAGGAATGGACCCAGACGATCTAATTCGTTTAATTGATGCAGTTAACCCAGATAACATTCCGGGTCGCTTAACGCTAATCACGCGTATGGGCGCAGACGTACTGCCAGAGAAACTACCAGCACTTGTAAGACGCGTTCAACAAGAAGGCCGTAAAGTAATTTGGAGCTCAGATCCAATGCACGGCAACACTGAAAAAGCGACATCTGGCTACAAAACACGTAGCTTTGATAACATCATGCGCGAAATTAGCCAATTCTTTGCAGTACACAAAGCTGAAGGCTCATACGCAGGTGGTATCCACTTAGAAATGACAGGGCAGCACGTAACAGAGTGTACAGGTGGTGCTTACGGTTTATCAGACGATGACCTAGCTCAACGTTACAAAACACAATGTGACCCACGTCTAAATGCAGACCAGGTATTAGAAGTTGGTTTCTTAGTAGCTGATTTATTAAAAGACGCTCGTAAGTAATAAGTAAAAAATTAAAGCCGCATATTGCGGCTTTTTTTAGCAAAATAGTAAATTAGTTTGTTAGTACTTACGTCGCTCAAGGTTGCTGTCTATTAATATTTTTGCAGATATTTCTTCTACAGAATGGTGAGTAGAATTAAAGTATGCAATTTTATGTCGCTTATAAAGCATTTCAACTTCACGCACTTCAATTCGGCATTGTCTTATTGATGCGTATTTAGAATTTGCCATACGACGATGCCTAATTGCAGCTAAACGCTCAGGGTCAATCGTTAATCCAAATAACTTATGTTTGTAAGGGAGCAAACATTTAGGTAATCCTTCGCTCTCTAAGTCGTCTTCAGTTATTGGGTAATTTGCAGCTTTAATTCCGTACTGTAACGCTAAGTACAAGCTAGTAGGTGTTTTACCGCTTCTGCTTACGCCTACTAAAATAATATCAGCCTCAGAAAAGTTTTTAATATTGCCGCCATCATCATTCATAAGAGCATAGTTAACCGCATCTATTCTAAAGTCATAGCTTTTTTCATGAATAGAGTGGGTACGATGCATTTTTGGCACTGGCGCAACATTAAGCTCTTTTTCTATTTTTTCACTGTAAGTAGACAAGAAATCATACGCGATTGCATCGGCCGATTTAATAATTTCACTTAAGTTATGATTTACAAAGGTAAAGAATACAAATGGCTTCTCACCTTCTTTTGCGGCAGTTGCGTTTATTAACGCTTTAATTTCATTTGCTTTTTCTTCTGTTTCTACAAAAGGAATAGTTTTGTGGTTAAATTCAACCGGAAACAACGACAGAGTCGCGTGACCAAACACCTCTGAGGTGATTGCAGTGCCGTCTGATATATAAAAAGCAGTTCTCATAGTTTACCTTTTTATTACGTTTAATCCCTAAAATGGCTTACTCACGGTTTACGTGAGGTCTAATGCCAGTGTAGAATGAAGGTGACCTTTATAAAAGGTTTTCTTTCTTAACTCTCACAGTTACAACTACAATTTGTTTTTTTGGAGAAAGACCCGTGCAAGAATACGTTCTCTGGTATCAAGAGCTTGGTATGCAAGATGTTCCACGTGTTGGCGGCAAAAATGCCTCACTCGGTGAAATGATTTCAAACCTCGCTAACGCAGGTGTACAGGTTCCGGGTGGTTTTGCCACTACAGCCGACGCTTTCAATGAGTTTTTAGAGCAATCTGGACTCAATGCAAAAATTCACGACATTTTAGATACACTCGATGTTGATGATGTAAATACACTCGCTAAAGTCGGTGCCGATATCCGCCAATGGATTATCGATACCCCATTCCAACCTAACCTAGACCAAGCCATCCGCGACGCATATAGCCAACTACATGGCGATACATCAGCCGATGTTTCATTTGCAGTACGCTCATCAGCTACCGCTGAAGATATGCCAGATGCATCATTCGCAGGCCAACAAGAAACATTCCTAAACGTACGTGGTATCGACTCAGTCATGGTCGCCATTAAACACGTATTTGCTTCTTTATTTAACGACCGCGCCATATCGTACCGTGTTCACCAAGGTTATGATCATCGTGGTGTAGCGCTTTCTGCTGGTATTCAACGCATGGTTCGTTCAGATAAATCAGCGTCAGGGGTTATGTTTAGTATTGATACAGAGTCTGGTTTTGAAGACGTTGTATTTGTAACTTCAAGCTACGGTTTAGGTGAAATGGTTGTACAGGGTGCAGTAAACCCTGATGAATTTTATGTTCATAAACCAACATTACAAAAAGGGTTGCCATCGGTAGTACGTCGTAACATTGGCTCTAAAGCCATTCAAATGATCTACTCTGCAGATGAGGCACACGGTAAACAAGTAGAAATTGTTGACGTAGAGCCAAGCCTTTCAAACAAATTTTCAATTACAGATGAAGAAGTGCAAGAACTTGCAAAACAAGCTGTAATTATCGAAAAGCACTACGGTCGTCCTATGGATATCGAATGGGCAAAAGACGGAAACGATGGCAAATTGTACATAGTACAAGCGCGCCCAGAAACCGTTCGCTCAAACGAAGATACCAATATTATGGAGCGTTTTCAGTTAAATGGCACAAGCAATGTCATTGTTGAAGGCCGTGCAATTGGTCATAAAATTGGTAGTGGTGTTGTTCGTGTTCTTGATTCAATTCAAGAAATGGATCAAGTACAAGAAGGCGATATTTTAGTTACCGACATGACCGACCCAGATTGGGAACCTATCATGAAGCGCGCCGCAGCCATTGTTACAAATCGTGGTGGGCGTACGTGTCACGCAGCAATTATTGCCCGTGAACTTGGTATTCCTGCGGTAGTTGGCTGTGGTAACGCAACCGATTTAATTAAAGCAGGGCAAGAAGTAACCGTATCATGTGCTGAAGGCGATACAGGTTATATATACGAAGGTATTTTAGATTTTGAAATACTTACGTCGCGCGTTGATAAAATGCCAGAGCTACCAATGAAAGTAATGATGAACGTGGGTAATCCAGACCGTGCGTTTGACTTTGCACGTTTACCCCATGCAGGTGTTGGCCTTGCACGTGTTGAATTTGTAATTAACCGCATGATTGGTGTTCACCCTAAAGCGCTATTAAATTTTGACGACCAGTCACCTGCACTGCAAGCTGAAATTACCGACATTATCGCCGGTTACGAATCGCCAGTTGAATTTTATATCTCTAAATTAGTAGAAGGTATTTCAACGCTAGGCTGTGCATTTGCTCCAGAGCGTGTCATTGTGCGTATGTCTGATTTTAAATCAAACGAATATGCCAACTTAGTAGGTGGTGAGCAATACGAGCCTGAAGAAGAAAACCCAATGATTGGTTTTCGTGGTGCTGCGCGTTATATCTCAGAAGACTTCCGTGATTGTTTTGCCCTTGAGTGTGAAGCAATTAAACGCGTAAGAAACACTATGGGTATGACAAACATTGAAATCATGATCCCATTCGTGCGTACCCTTGAAGAGGGTAAACGCGTTATCGAATTACTAGAAGAACATGGCCTTAAACGTGGTGAGAATGGTCTAAAAGTAATCATGATGTGTGAGCTTCCTTCAAATGCATTACTTGCCGATGAATTTTTAGAGATGTTCGATGGTTTTTCTATCGGCTCTAACGATTTAACTCAGCTAACACTTGGTCTTGACCGTGACTCAGGCCTAATCGCACATTTATTTGATGAGCGTAATCCTGCGATTAAAAAGCTACTTTCTATGGCAATTAAAACAGCTAAAGAAAAAGGTAAATACGTAGGAATTTGTGGTCAAGGTCCTTCAGATCATGAAGACTTTGCAGCATGGTTAGTAGAGCAGGGCATTGATTCTGTTTCACTAAATCCAGATACAGTACTAGAAACATGGTTATACCTAGCAGACAAACTTGCTAAATAATCATCAGTACCCGTAACAAATAAAAATGCCAGCAATTATGCTGGCATTTTTGTGTGTGGGCTAAATTACCGAGCTAATTTTTTATCTAAATAATTACACGATTTAGTTAATGCTTTTTGGCAAAGCTTTAAATAATGCCTGGCTTTTGGGTAATAAAAAGAAAAGCACAGTAACCCCCCCATAAAAAATATCAGGGAGGGGCCTGGCACCAGAGAGAAAAACAACCCAAGCAAAATAAACAACACACCTATGATCTGTAATAGACATTTTTTCATATAAACCTCAATACAATGGTTTAACTTGATTATAAACACAGCAGCTTAAATTACGATAAAAAGAGTGTTACAAACTGTAAAATCTTCAATTTCTATTAGCCATCACCATGATATAATTACACAAATGCCTTAAATTATCGCCGTCATGATAGCAACAATTACACAGCAAGATGCAGCGACCGAGCTTGTCGCAAACTACTTAAGTACACTTAATAATCAGGGGTTTAGTGGAGACACCGATGCAAGCTATGCAACACGTTTAACCGCCTCTACCGATAACAGTATTTATCAGCAAATTCCACAAGGTGTTATTTTTCCTAAAACCGAAAAAGACATTCAACTGGCATTGCAAACAGCATCTCGCGACCCATTTTTGTCGCTTACTTTTGGCCCACGTGGTGGTGGTACAGGTACTAATGGGCAATCACTCACACCAGGAATTGTGGTTGATTTGTCTCGCTACATGCGCGAAATCCTCGAAATTAACGTTGAAGAAGGTTGGGTTAGAGTACAAACAGGTGTAATTAAAGATCAATTAAACGACTTTTTAAGACCGTACGGCTTTTTCTTCTCACCTGACTTATCAACCAGTAATCGAGCAACTATTGGCGGGATGATCAGTACTGATGCATCGGGCCAGGGTTCATTAGTGTACGGTAAAACAAGCGACCATGTTTTAGGACTTACTACCTATTTAGTCGATGGTAGCCCAATGGTGACATCACCCATAGACATTGAAAAAGCTAAAGTAATAGCCGAGCAAGAATCATTAATCGGTAGCCTTTACAAAACAGTATTGGAAATATCTTTAAATGAGCGCCAAGCAATTTTAGAAAAATTTCCACGCTTAAATCGCTTTTTAACCGGCTACGACCTAGAACATGTGCTAAGTGATGACTTACAAACTTTTGATATGAGCAGGCTAATTACCGGATCAGAAGGCTCCCTGGGTATAGTGACTGAAGCTAAATTAAACCTAACGCCCATAGCTGAATTTAAAACACTAATAAATATTAAATACGACAGTTTTGATTCGGCACTTCGCCATTCTCCCTTTTTAGTTGATGCACGTGCAACATCGGTAGAAACAGTCGATAGCAAAGTATTAAACCTAGCTCGTGAAGATATTATTTGGCATTCAGTATCGGACTTAATAACCGATGTGCCAACTAAAGATATGCAAGGACTCAATATGGTTGAGTTTAATGCAGTATCACCTGAAGATATAAAAGACAAAGTAAACACACTTTGCACCTTACTCGATGAATGCGTAGCAAATCAAACCAATGGAGTTATTGGCTACCAATTAACAAGCAATAAAAGTGACATTTTAAAAATTTACGCCATGCGTAAAAAATCTGTTGGCTTACTCGGTAATGTTAAAGGCAGCCAAAAGCCATTGGCCTTTGCTGAAGATACCGCTGTACCGCCAGAAAACCTTGCCGACTATATTGTAGAATTTAGAGCATTACTCGATAGCCATAATTTACAATACGGTATGTTCGGCCATGTTGATGCGGGGGTTTTACATGTACGCCCGGCGCTAGATATGTGCGACTCAGAACAAGAAAAACTGCTTCGTAAAATTTCGGACGAAGTTGTAAAACTCACCGCTAAATATGGCGGTTTAATGTGGGGTGAGCATGGTAAAGGTTACCGCAGTGAATATGGCCCTGAATTTTTTGGTGAGCATTTATTTAAACAACTTCGTAAAATAAAAACCGCGTTCGACCCAAATAATAGAATAAACCCTGGCAAAATATGTACTCCCATAGAAAGTGAAGACTCACTAGTTAGTGTAGATGGGCAAAAGCGTTCGTACTTCGATAAGCAAATTTCTATCGATGTAAAAACAAGTTTTAACAATGCAATGACCTGTAATGGTAATGGTATTTGTTTTAACTACGACGAAAATTCTCCTATGTGTCCTTCATATAAAGTAACCGGCGATCGCAGACATTCGCCAAAAGGCCGCGCAACATTAATGCGCGAATGGTTACGACTTCAAGAGTCTAAAAATGTAGACTTGCTCGAAGTAGAAAAAGAACTTAACAAAGGCGAAGTCATTACCTGGTGGGAGCGCTTTGTTCATAGCCGTGACAAAAACAAAGGCGTTTACGATTTTTCTCACGAAGTAAAAGAGTCAATGGATGAATGTTTAGCGTGTAAAGCGTGTACAACATCTTGCCCAATTAAAGTCGATGTACCTACTTTTAGAGCACGCTTTTTAAATTATTATCACAGTTATTACGCGCGCCCACTTAAAGATTATTTAGTCGCTAACATTGAAAGTTCGGCGCCTGTAATGTCTAAATTTGCACGCGTAATAAACCCAATTGTTAAAACAAACTTAGTAAGTAGTTTAATTAAAAAAACAGTAGGGTATGTCGATACCCCCCAATTAAGTGTGCCTTCACTTGAAAAACGCGTAGCAAAAGCACATAAATTTGATTTTGAATTATTAAATTCACTTTCAAGCGAAGAACAAAATAACTATGTGCTAATAGTGCAAGACCCGTTTACCAGCTTTTACGAAGCCGAGTTAGTGCAAAGCTTTATAACACTAATCACTGCGCTGGGTAAAAAGCCGATGCTACTACCATTTAAGCCAAATGGTAAAGCTCAACACGTAAAAGGGTTTTTGCATGAGTTTAAAGTAACCGCAAAAAATGCCGCAGAATTTTTAAATAAACTCACAGATATAAATTCACCTTTGGTTGGTTTAGATGCATCGTTAGTTATGTGTTATCGCGATGAATACAATACCATTTTAGAAAATAATCGCGGTGAATTTCATGTGCAACTTGCCCATGAATGGTTACAAACTCAATCGTTTAAATCACTATCGGCTACACACAAAACCGATACTGAATTTACACTATTGAGTCACTGCACAGAAACAACAGCCATGCCAAAAGCAGCAAGTGTGTGGAAAACTATTTTTACCGATATTGGTTTAACCCTAAATACAACCAATACCGGATGTTGTGGTATGGCTGGTACTTATGGCCATGAAGTACAAAACCAAGAAAATTCCCGTGCACTGTACGAAATGAGTTGGAAACCAATAGTAGATAAAAATAAACCCGAGCAACTTTTATCAACGGGGTTTTCGTGCCGCAGCCAAGTAAAACGCTTTGAGCAATTTAAACCTAAACACCCTATAGAGTTACTTGCACAGGTACTTAGCTAATAAAAGTTAACAATAAAAAAGCGTAACTTAAAAATAAGTTACGCTTTTTTTTATTACCCTGATAAATTCAACAACTAGGTTCACACAATAAATAAAAATTAAAAGTACCGCTTTAAATTTAAATAGTTATAAATACTACTAAGGCTTTTTAGCAAAACTATTAGCGATTGGCTTTGTGCTTATACCATGGATAAACACGCTAAATAAAATAGTGGTCATTGCAATAGTGGCAATATCGTATTTATTTTCTATTTGCGTGTCTATTACCATTAAAGTAAAAACAATAGATGCTAAACCTCGCGGACCAAACCACGCAAAAGTAAAACGTTCTTTCCAATTAAGTGCTGTAAATTGTAACGATAACATAACTGGTATTATTCTAATTAATGTAGTGCTTAGTAGGGCATACACAATTATGTTTGTATTTAATTTTGGTATTACTAAATACGCACAAACAAATCCAAATAAACACCAAATCATTAATGAAGTAAAATCAGCAATGTGCTCAGAATCTTCTATTAGCTCAGCGCGAATATCGGTTTTAGAAAATTTATCAAATAACAAACCCGCTACAAATACAGCTATAAATCCGCTGCCATGAAAATATTGTGTAATAGAAAACACCGCCATCGCAAACCCTAGCAATAAAAATGGGCTGGTGTTTTTAGCGAAGTAATGTCGTTTCATTGCAAAATTTAGTGCCGGTATAAATACCGCAATAGAAAAACTAGCAATCAACAATGCTAAGCCAAGCTCTCTTGAAAACACACCTAAGGTATGTGAAGCAGTAATAGCTGAGTCAGGATTTTTCGCGAGTAAAATAAAAATTAAAAATACAGGTACACATAAACCATCGTTTAATCCGCTTTCTGTATTGATACCTTCCCTGATTTTTTCGGGCACTTGTGTACTTTGTAATAACCCTTTACTTAAAGCAGCATCGGTTGGCGTAAGTATAATTGCCAGCAGTGCCGATTGAATTAACGACAACTCTGCAAATAAAAATAAGCTAACACCAATTCCACATAATAAAGTTAAGGGTAGGGCAACGAATAATAATAGGCTAGGGTATTGAAAACTATGCCTTAATACACCTAACTTAGATTTAGCCGCATCAGAAAATAAAAATATACTTAGCGTTAGCTCTATCAGTGGTAATATATAATCTATTCCTGTTTTTAATTTTTCGCCTTCATTAGGAAGTAAATACGCCAAAAACATGCCGCCAATAACAAAAAACATAGGCCCTGTTATTTCTGTGCGCTCTAGTTGTCTAATTGAAATTGAATAAACTAAAAATAAAAAACCAATAAATGCTATTACTAAGTATTCCATTAAATTTTCCTTTTAACGCCAGATTTTGCTCGCTCTTTAATATTTGTTTGAATGTAAATTTGATCGGTTGTGGCAATTTTTGAATGGCCTAAATCTTCCGATAAATGTTTTAGCGGTCGCGTTTGCGCATCATGTGTTGCGCCCGTGTGACGAAGCCAATGGGCAGTGGCTGCTTCAAGTTGTTCTGCATCATCTTTAAACCCATCATCAAGTAAAGATTGCTGTGCTAAATCAAAACTTTGCTGTACTAAACGCCTAATTTGTCTAACGGTCATCCCACCTTGTCCACGAATTTTATGCACCAATGGTTCTGATTCATCAACGCGTGGTAGGGCGGGTAACCCTCTGTATAATCTATAACGCTTTAAATACTCAACAAAATCATCACTTAACGTAACATCTCGTAGCTTATTACCTTTGCCCATAATTCGTAAAAACCAAAAACCGTCATTATCTTGCCAAAAGTGTGACATAACCGGCGACCACTGCGGGCGCTCTGATAATTCTGATATACGTAAATATAGCCCTTTTAAGCACGCAAGCGTAAATAGGTTACGTTCAAGCTCTGGTTTTTTTTCACATAAATCGCGTGTTACGCCAAATACATATTCCCATTGTATATCACTTAAAGTGTCTGGGATCTGAATTTGAGATTGAACAACCAAATAGGGACTATTTTTTTTCACTACAGGAATAAAGTTCGCAAATGTTTTTTCTTCTAATATAGAAAACTTATAAAATACATTTAGCGCAGTAAACATAGCCGCTAATGTTTGCTGACTCGCAATTGACTCTTTTAATATAAAAGGGCGCCAATTTTGGTTTAATCGACGAATACCTTGTTCGTCTTTGTAACGCCATTGCACCGAAGTTGAAGCCCATTTTTTATCTGGCTCAGCCATAAAATCAACATACGCTTCAATGTCTTCGCGTTTTAAATCAAACACTGATTTTTGGGCAATTAGCCAAGACCACAAATAAAATCGTTCAAGCTCATTACGAAAACGATTAAAAGTCGCCTCAGATTTTCGGCCGTATACATATAAAAATTGGTATAAAAATTTTAGATCGTCCTTTGATTCAGTTACAGTCAAGCCAACTTGCTGTATAAAGGATGCAAGTTCTGGGTATTCTGAATTTAGAGTACCATCGTCAAGATGAGCAATTTGATATCTTAATTGTTTTAACGTATCAACTAAAGCAACAAGCATAATGTATAAATATTCAATAAAATAATAGACTTACAGCTTAACGTTAAAGTCCGATACTGTCTAGTATTGGACATAGTGAAAGTGGATTTATTTAAACATTGTTGTGGATTGGTATGAATCGTATTAAGGAAAGTTTTATGAAAAAATTTATCGTGTTAGGCCTACTTACAATAAGTGTATTACTAACAGGTTGTGCTACGACCGGTAGTGCTTCACCTAGCGAAAAACGCGCTTTAGTACAAAGCATGAAAAACAATACCCTCGACAAATTATACGCACAAAAGCCCGATGTTAAAAAACAAATCGCCAATTCTGCTGGTTACGCCGTATTTGATAACGCAAACGTCAATGTTGTTTTAGCTAGTTTTGGTGGCGGGTACGGTGTAGTAAAAAATAACTTAACGGGTAAATCTACCTACATGAATATGGGCGAAGCCGGTTTAGGGCTTGGTTTAGGTGTTAAAGACTTTAATGTGGTTATGGTTTTTCATAACCAAGCGGCAGTAAATAGATTTATTGAACACGGTTGGGCCTTTGGCGGAAACGCAGATGCAGCAGCAAAATACGAAGATAAGGGTGGAGCACTGGTTGCAGAAGCCATTGCCGACCAAGTTACCGTATATTCTTTAACCGAAAATGGCCTTGCACTACAAGCTGTACTAAAAGGCACTAAATTTTGGGTAGATTCTGAGCTAAATTAACACCTAATTACTCTCCTAAAAGCGGGCTGGTTTGTATAATCACGCTCGCTTTCTTATTTCTTGTTTAATTTAACATAACGTAATTTATGGGTTGTTCTGTATTGTGCTATAATCTAATCTGCTATGTAAGTTTTTCATATTTCAATTCAAATAGATTACTATCAAGTTCACAACTATACACATCCATAAACTTTTGTTTAAAGCTATCATAAAATCTCCCTCTATTTCCAGAGGCTAACTTAGTTCCCTCTATTATTGCTTCTTTCATTATCTTTACATTTGAATTTACTCCTAAGTAAATTTTAGATATTTTGCTTGGATCAATTTTAATTAAGAACATCACCTGGTAAGCTTCGTAATTTCTCCAAACTGAGTTCCATCTTTCAAGCTCATCTTCACAAAATCCTGCAAGATAAAATAGACCAGTTAGATCATTAATTTTTTCTTCTAAATCACCTTTATATCCCAGTGAACTCAGTTTATTTTTAATTATTTTTGAATTACCAAGTGTTATGACTTTATTGCAGTTTGTAAATGGTAGTGCAAATCTATATTCTTCTTCATGCTTCCAAGATTCATGTTTACTAAAGAAATAATGTTTCGAGAAATTATTAATCTCTTCATCTGATAAATTATTTATAGTTTTGCCATAGCTTCTCTCTCTATTATAAATGACGTTGTCACTCAGGTAAGCTTCAATATCATTAGTTTTATCTATATTAAAAATAGAGAATGGCTCTTCTTCATCAACTTCAAACTCGACTAGTATACCTTTACTGTTAGTTGCATAATTCCCCCACATTGGCATACTTTCTTTATTTTTGCTTAAAGATACATAGCCATATAAATCTAAGTATGGATTAATATCTCTATGTGACTTAAATTCTTTCCCATAAATTTTAATGGTCTTTTGACTTATATCTATTATTTTATCTATATCTATTTTTGTTGGTAAGACTTCAAATGGATCATTTTGGCTATTGTTCTGACTTAGTCTAAGTGCAGGCTCTTTTAAAAATGCTATAGCGGCATCAGTGGATAAATATTTGTATAGTTTCATAAAATTTCCTTTTTTGATGTCCTTAAGTAACAATCATCTAAATAAACCATAAACCCCATTATATTTATGAGAATAAATTATTTATTTTCTAATTTCTTATCGAACGCTTCTGCCAATTTTTCGGTTTCACTAAAAACAGTATTCCAATATTTAATGCGTGTGTCTGCATCAAGATCAGTAAAGTCGTTCCTGTCTGGAATTTTTCCGTAAGGTAAGCCGGCTATAAATTCTTTTGAAGGAGTAATCATCACAACGTTATCGTAATTTTGTGGTGCTACTTTACGTTTTAAATTTTTATCGAACCACCCTGCTTTTGGCTCACTATTAAAATGCGGGTATAAAATTAAGCCTGGGTTGTTAATTTTTAAATCAAAGTGGTAGTCAATTATTCCGCCATCGCGATACGTACCTTTTGGCGAACCGGCAATATTTTTTATGCCTTGCATTACCAGTGGTATTGAGCCCGATGCGAGTAAAGCATCTTTTAAATTTGTTTGGCTAAGTGCTATGTTTTGGGTTTTAAAATTATAACTGTCGGTTATTGATAAGTTACTGTTTGGCGCACCAAAAATAAAACGCTCGTACTGCGAGCCTAATAATTTTCGGTTTACACGGTTGAGCATGTAACTTTTTGATAAACCTAAAAGCTGAATTAATTTGTTTTCGCTGGCAATAAACCCATTCGACTTAGCCACGATAAAATGCGCTTTAAAAATAGGGTTATTTAAAATTTCGGTTACGCCGTGCTCCCCAAATACATCATCTAATAATGAGCGGGCTTTTAGTGTAATTTCAGCGGGTGTTGGTTTATTACTAGAATAGCGTGTTTGCGAATAGGACTTTGCTAAACGCTCAATGGCAGCAACGGGGTCGTTTTGTGCAAAACAGGCAGATCGAAATGCCCCAGCAGATGAACCAATTAAGTTAAGTGGTTGAGTGCGGTTTTTAAAAAATTCACCAAAAATATATTTGTCTAACCCGAATAACGTAAACCATTTTGGCCCGCCACTTGCCCCTAAAAAAGAGGTAAATAATTCCGGTTTAAAGCCCTGCTCGTTAATAATTTTTGCTGCTGTTTTCCCTGCATAAATGTCGATCATTAAATCAGTTTACCTTATTGTTTTTATATTTTTGTGTTATTTACAAAACCTAATTTTGAATAATTATGCAAAATTAAAAAGCGGTTTTATGTTGCCATAAAACCGCTTTTTATCGTTAAAATTGCTTAAAATACGGGAATCAATCCCAAATGCCGCTTTCGCATTTTCCCTGTACTTTTACATCTTTTACTTTAAATTCGGGCTCTATGCCTTTTTCTCTTTGTGTGTTGTAATCGCGATTAACAGCCACAATCGTTGGCGTGAGTAATATAATAGCGATTACGTTAACTACTGTCATTAACCCTAATGCTATATCGGCTAAATCCCAGACTTCTTTTAGAGACGCCGATGCGCCCCACAGCATCATTGATAAATAAAGTAATGTATAAATTGTGCGCCCTACTTTGTTATCGAGCTTAAATAAATGCAGGTTACTTTCGGCGTAAGCGTAGTTGGCCACCACCGAAGTAAAGGCAAATAAGGTAATGGCTGCCGCAACAAAATATACGCCGCCTTGTGCTAAGTGTGCGGTCATGGCGCTTTGCGTTAAACGTATGCCTTCCATTTCGCCGCTTATATCTACATCGGCAAGTAAAATCACAACGGCGGTACAGCTACAAAGTACAATGGTGTCAAAAAACACGCCAAGCATTTGTATATAGCCTTGTGTTACTGGGTGATTAGGAATAGGGCTTGCGCTTGCTGCTGCATGGGGCACACTACCCGCACCGGCTTCGTTAGAGTATAAACCGCGTTGTATACCATTTTTAATGGCTGCACCCATTGCACCTGCACCAGCTTCTTGCAAGCCAAAGGCTGATAAAAATACATCTTTAAGCATGGCTGGTACTTGCGGTAAATTTATAAGCGTTATAATTACGGCAGCTGCTACAAATAATATGCCCATTAATGGCACTACACGTTCAGCAAAACGGGCTATTGCTTTAAAGCCGCCAAGTATAATTGAGCCTGCTAATACGGTAATTACTAATCCTGAATAAAAGGTGGGTACTTGAAAAGCATAGTTAAGGGCGTCGGTTATGGTATTGGTTTGCATGGCACTAAAGGTAAAGCCGTAACCTAAAAATAAACACGCGGCAAACACAATAGCAAAGGCACGGCTGCCTAAACCTTGTTGAATATAATATGCGGGGCCGCCTCTAAACTCGCCACTACTATCGCGTACTTTATACACCTGCCCTAAAACACTTTCGGCAAAGCCGGTTGCCATGCCAAGTATGGCAATAACCCACATCCAAAATATGGCGCCGCTTCCGCCAAGTGAAATGGCAACGGCTACCCCAGCTAAATTACCTGTACCTACACGAGCACACAGGCCAGTACACAATGCCTGAAATGATGAGATATCGTCTTTTTTACACTTGCTACTGCCTTTTAAAAGGCTAAACATGTGTTTAAATTTTACTATTTGAATTGCTTTTAAACGCACCGAAAACCAAATACCTGCAAACAGTAGTATGTAGATCAGTATTTGGCCCTCTCCCCATAATAGGCCATTTACACTTTTTACTACGGTATCGAACATGGGCTAATCCTTTTGTATTTATTATGTTTTACTCAGCAAGTGGTTGAGTAAATGGCATTTAATTATGCATATTAGCCATAGATTTAGGCAGCTAAGCTGCCTTAGTATGTTGACTTAGTGGTAGGTTATTTACTTTGCAGATGAATGCCTGCAATCATGCATCTAACCGAACCTCCCGCCGACTCTATGGTTGGTATAGGTAACGGAACAAGTTTAGCTGTTTTTTGTATTGCTGCTTTTTGTTCGGTTGTAAGTGCATTAAACGCCGTTTGTGAGAGTGCTAAAATACGGCCACTTATACCTTGTAGCTCTATTGCGTTGCCGCAAAAGCTACTTATTTGCTCATTAGTTAAGTTTATTACTTCTAAATGGCTTTGTATAAAATGGCTAGTTATTTGTTTGTGCTGACTATTTGGCACCATATCTAAGCTGATCATGGCAAACTCTGTGGCTACACACATTAATACATTAGTATGATAAACCGCAGTACCTTGCTTATCATAGGCATTAAATACAACAGGTTTTAGCTTTAATTGCTCGCATACTGTATTAACCACGGTTTTAGTAGTGCGCTTAGATTCTACTGCATAAGCAAGCTTATGTGGGTGGTCAATAACAAGCGATCCGGTGCCTTCTAAGAATGCATTTTCTTTCGCTAAAAATGAATAATCAGTCACAGACAACACTTTATAGTGATTAGTCAAAAAATCAATAATATCTTTTCGATATTCTAATCTTCTGTTTTCTGCGTACATTGGGTACATAACTAGCTCGCCACTTTGATGGGTAGAAAACCAATTATTTGGAAACACAGAATCGGGTGTGTGTGTATGTTCGTCTTCAAAAAGATGAACCGTTACGCCCTCGTTTTGCAATAATTTAACCGCATTGGTTACTTCATCAAAGGCATGCTGACTCTGATTTTGTGAGTTGCAAGTACTTTGAAACGTGTTGTCTAACATAGTTTGTGGGTTAGATGTAAAGTGATGCGGTCGTACCATCACCACAGCGCTGGGTGCTTGCTTTATATAACTCATGCCACTTGCTCTTGCTTAGGAGTTTTTGCTGTTTGTGTACTATTAAGTACCGAAAATAAATTACGCGGATCGGCTTGTTGTGTAATTAAATCAAGCAGTTCAAACTCACCTGCAGCCACCAGCGCGTCTTTAATATAAACCAATGCGGTAAAGTCTTCGCTTGCAAAACCTACCCCATCAAAAATAGTAAGCTCGTTGTTACTTGTACGCCCAGGTACTTGTTTATTAATTACTTTATGAAACTCTGTTACGCCAAAGGTTTCGCTCATTTGCTGAATTTCGCCTTCTATTCTGGTTTGCGGCTCGTACTCTACAAACACAGTGGCACGCTCTAGTAACTGTGAATCAAGCTCTGTTTTACCAGGGCAATCGCCACCAATGGCATTTAAATGCACACCCTGTGGGATCATATCGCTGGTTAAAATAGTGGCATTTTTTTTATCGGCTGTGCAGGTTGTAATAATGTGCGCGCCTTGAACGGCTTCTTCTGCGCTATTGCATAGAGTGACATTTAAGCCGTAGCCACTTAAGTTGTTGTAGGCTTTTTGTGAGGCGTTTTTATCAATGTCGTATAAACGAATGTGAGTAATGCCTAACACAGCTTTAAAAGCCAGTGCCTGAAACTCAGACTGTGCACCATTACCAATTAATGTCAGCGTTGTTGAGTTTTCAGGCGCTAAATACTTTGCCACAAGCGCTGATGTAGCCGCTGTTCGCAGGGCCGTTAGTAGACACATTTCACTGATCATAACTGGGTAGCCGCTATCAACATCTGACAAAATACCAAATGCGGCCACTGTTTGAAGCGCTTTAAATGTGTTTTTTGGATGGCCATTTACATATTTGCAGCTAAACATTTTGCCATCGCTTACGGGCATAAGCTCTATTACACCATCTGGAGAGTGCGCTGCATAACGTGGCGATTTATCAAATTCGTGCCAGCGAGCAAAATCTTGCTCTAACCTTTTAGTAAGCTCTAGCAACACGTTTTCTATGCCCATTTTATTTATAAGTTTGGCCATTGCCTGTACGCTCACAAATGGAACACCTTGTTTAGGCTGTGCGATAAAATGACTCATAAATACCTCTTTAATGACTAAATAAATTATTTGAAATAAGTTTATAGGCCAGAGACGCCACTTAAAATGCCAAAATTTTATACAAATAATAGTATTTTTTAGCAAATTGCTATGCATTAAAGTACAAATTTAGTAATTTGTACTAAACACATAATCCAAGGCGTTTTATGACCCCTTATATTTACGACTCGTTAGATAACGCGTTAATAGCCGAATTAAGAAAAGATGGCCGCGCTTCTATTTCAGCCCTAGCCGATGTTTTAAAGGTGTCTCGCGGGACAGTCCAAAACCGTTTAGACCGACTCGTTTCATCGGGTGCTATATTGGGCTTTACGGTGCGTGTACACGAACACATAGAAACCGAAGCTGTAAGAGCCATTATGATGGTTGAAGTGGTGGGTAAATCGACCTCGCAGGTAATTAAAACCTTGCGTGGTATACCCGAACTTACTAAGTTACATACTACCAATGGCGCTTGGGACTTAGTGGCTGAAATACAAGCAGCAAATTTAGGTGAGTTTGATGGCGTACTCAGGCAAGTACGCGAAATAGAAGGCATTTTAAATAGCGAAACCAGTATATTATTGTCATCCACTTAGGTTTATTAACGCGATGTTTTACTAAACGTATTTTAGGCAATACTCGGTTTATGTATTAGCTAATGGAGTATAGATTGAATAAGCTTTCGATTCGGTATTATTCGCAAGATATAAAGTGCCACCAGCACAATTACCATCAACTCGTGTTACCTCTACACGGGGAAATTTTTATATCGTTAAATAATGACTTTAAAACAACCGTGAGTACGGGCAGTTGTATCGTTATAGAGAAAAACGTAGTGCATGCCTTTACGGCCGATGAAGCCGCGCGTTTTATTGTGGCAGATTTAGATGCCCTGCCTGATAACCTTATAAACCTTTTATGCCCTAAAATCTCTATAGATAGCCGTTTATTAAGTTACTTACAATTTATAGAGCAGCAACTGCTTGTTGTTAATGATGAAAAGCTGACTAGCTCAACCTTTGATTTATTTTATTTACTACTTTGTGAGCAAAGCAGCCACAGTAATATTGATAAGCGTATAGATAATGTCATAACCACGGTAAAGCAAAATTTAGCGTATCCCTACACGTTAAAAGAGCTGGCCAATATTGCCTGTTTAAGCGTTACGCAATTTAAAACTGTGTTTAAAAGAAACACCAACATGAGTGCGCTGCAATATATCACTATGTTACGAATGCAGCATGCGCGCGCCTTATTAACCCATTCAGACCTACCAATCGCTTTAGTAGGTGATCGCATTGGTTATAACGATGCCTCAGCGTTTAGCCGTCGGTTTAATTTATACTTTGGGCAGCCACCTAAGGCGTTTAAAAAGCAGTAAATTGCGCCTAAGCAAACAACAACACCGTCTTTTTAGCATATTTAACCTTCAGCCTATTGGTACACTCAGTAAATAGTATTTACGGAGGGTAATTAATGGCAACACACATAGGGTTTTTAGCAATATTTTCGTGGGGGCTTTTAGCATTACTCGGTAATTTAACTAAAGCACTGCCTGCTTTTGAGTTACTTTTTATATGCTTTTCAATCTCTTTTATTATTTTATTAGTTAAACGCGTCGCTACAAAACAACCATTATTAACCCCGCCTAAGCTTTCTAAAAAGCAAATTATAATAGGTGTTACTGGTTTGTTTGGTTTTCACTTTTGTTATTTTATGGCTTTAAAATACGGTCCTTTAATCGAGGTAAGCCTAATTGTGTACCTTTGGCCATTATTGCTAGGTGTATTTGTGGCTACTCCAGGGGCTAAATTTAAATCAATATTGGGCGGATTACTGGGTTTTTTAGGCACGCTTAGTTTAATTACCGATGGCAGTGGGTTATCTATCAATAGTGAGTATTACTTAGGGTATTTTTTTGCAGGATGCTGCGCAGTATTATGGTCGAGTTATTCTTATTTAATGTCGCAATTTAATAGCCATGTAGATGACATAGGCTGGCTTTCACTTATTGTGGCTGTGCTTGCCCTTTTTGCACATTTTTATTTTGAAACAACCGTAATAAATTTATCTATTTCACAATGGCTAGGCGCTATTTTATTGGGGTTAGGCCCTGTAGGCGGTGCATTTTATTTATGGGATTATGGTTTAAAATTTGGTAACCGAACGCTATTAGCTTCGTTCAGTTTTTTAACGCCGGTGCTCTCTACCTTTATTTTAATACTTGCCTCGCAGGCTCCCTTTAGTTGGTCAGTATTTATTGCTTTGGCGCTTATTTTATTAGGTGCAGCTATTAGCAATAAAAAACCTTCAATAAGTTTAAAAAAAGCATAGCTTTAATTTTGTTTAGGCACTTTACCAACGTTTAAACTTAAGTAGAGTTTAAGCGTTGGTACCCAATTACATGGCGTAGCTATGTGCGTAATCTACTATACGTGCATTTTGGCTTTTTAAATAAGCGCGGCCTGCTTTTACACCTAGCTTATGATCAAAGCGTAAATCATCGTTTGAGCTGCCTAATAATTTACTGTGCAGCTTTTCATCTGCAAAAATTTGTATAATTTCTACATCACTAGGCGGATTAGCAATAAACGTCAGCTCGTCTAGGTATGCTTGTTCGTGCTGAACCAAGTAATCGAGTGTTTTTGGGCAGTAACCTGATGCACATGCAAATGTTCTAAGCTTTTGAACCCATGCAGTTTGCGCTTGAAAATGCTCATCAACGGTTCTTATTACTACAATTTTTCGTGCACCACGGTTATAAGCTTCGCGTACAGGCAGTGGTGCCGCTAAGCCACCATCTACATAAAAATCTTCACTCGATTGCTCTTGAGTTAAATGTGCTTCGTTTGCGGCTTTTGTATCTAACCAAGGCGTTAGTTTAACCCCCTGTTTATACAAAAAAGGGAGTGCGCTCGATGCCTTTAGTAAATCTCGCCATTGCCTACCTTCACCTGTTGGCGATAGGTAATAAGCTTTTCTGTCACGAGTGTTTGTAGCGGTTATGAGCAACTCTCGCTCACCTAAACTGTTTTTAGCTGTTTTAAAGTCAAGAGCTCTGTTTACTTCGGTGGTTTTTTCAAAGTACCAATCTAAATCAACAATGTGTTTACCCATTAAACCACGGCCTAATTGAAAAAAACGCTTGTTACGCGAAAGCCCTCTAATTAAACGTTTTGCATAGCCTTTTTGGCGTGCTAAATAGCTAGTTAAATTTTGCGAGCCGGCGGAAGTGCCAATAAATAAATCAAATGGGTCGTAGTTTTGCTCTAACCACGCATCAAGTACACCGGCTGTGAATATTCCTCGTTGCCCGCCGCCTTCAGCTATCAGTGCAACTTTTGGCTGCGCTGTATGAGTAACTGAATTAGTCGTTGCGGTTGTTAGAGCGTTCACGGTGTACCTTCCTTTAATTTAATGATGTTTGGTTAATAACTACATTATAAAAAACTAAAGCAATGTCTTAAAATTGATTGTTTAAATCAGTTTGATTGATAAAACAGAACGATACATAATTTTAAACGGGCCTTGTCCTTGGCACTCATAGTATATTTAATTGTCGATATCGTTTGTTCAGACATCACTTAAAGCTAATAAGTTTGTATTCACTTTTAATGATGTCTATATACTAGCAAGGCCTGTGTGTACGCTTGCTTAACTAAACACCTCCTTTTTAAATTAGTGCTTTATTTCCATTAAAATTTCTAGGGCTCGGTGGCGTTTTTCGCTGTCGTATACGTCGTTTGTAAATATAAACTCATCCACTTCTAGCTCTTTGGCTATCATTTGTAATTTATGCTTTATACTCACATGCCCGCCAATAACGCTTAAGCTTAAAAAGTTTTCCACATGAGCGCGCTCTTGCTCACTCCATAAACCTTCCATACTCTCTACCGGTGGTTTTA
This sequence comes from Pseudoalteromonas sp. P1-7a, assembly GCF_001401855.1. Taxonomy (NCBI): domain Bacteria; kingdom Pseudomonadati; phylum Pseudomonadota; class Gammaproteobacteria; order Alteromonadales; family Pseudoalteromonadaceae; genus Pseudoalteromonas; species Pseudoalteromonas sp. P1-7a. The sequence continues at coordinate 147,063 of NZ_LKDU01000001.1, forward strand.
ACCACAGCTCTTTACCACGTATTAGTTCAAGTACCCGTTGCTTTGAGGTGGTAGATAGGTATTGCGCTTCTTCGTCAGTTTCTGCTGCCACCAGCGGTATAGCAAGCATTACATAGGGTTTATGGAGTACATTTGAGGCTTTAAATTCTCGTTTATATAGTGCGATTGCATCGTGTACAAAGCGCGGTGCAAAGTGCCCTGCAAATACATAAGGTAGCCCTTTTTTAGCGGCCAGTTGCGCGCTAAATAAACTCGAGCCTAATAACCAAAGCGGTACGTTTGTGTCCTCCCCCGGTATAGCACGTATAGGGTGAGTACCGTTATATGGGCCTAGTAATGTTTGCAGCTCTGTTACCTCCTCTGGGAAGTTTTCAGCGCGGCTCATATCATTATTCAGTGCACGGCTGGTTACCGGGTCACTACCTGGAGCGCGTCCAAGGCCTAAATCTATTCGTCCAGGGTATAAACTCTCTAATGTGCCAAATTGCTCAGCCACAACTAATGGCGAATGATTCGGCAGCATTATTCCGCCGGAGCCAACACGTATACGCTGAGTTTTACCTGCAATATGGCCTACTAATATTGAAGTAGCAGCACAAATTATACCGGGCATATTGTGATGCTCAGCCAGCCAAAAGCGATTAAACCCTAATTGGTCAGCGCGCTGAGCGTATTTAGTGGTTTTATTGAGCGTATGAGAAACACTGTCCCCTTTGATCATGGGGGCAAGCTCTAATAACGAAAAGGGAATGGAAGATAACAAAATAGCAGCTCCTTAAAATGCACGCTAACAATGGGCTTCATCATCAGCATAAAACACTTAAATGGGTCTGCTATTTATTCAATTCAAGTTAGCTAACAGATAAAAGAAAAAATAGCGTTTAACTGTTTTACTTTAAGGTATTCACGCAAGTTCAGGGCTTTGCTGGCGCTCTTTTTTATAACTCTCTGAGTTCAGGCCTTTTTTCCAATAACCAGAAGAAACTATATTACAGCGCGGTATATCACACTCCTGCGTAAGAAAAGTTTTGGTTTTACGTACCAATCCTGCCTCTAATGCCATAAATACGATAGGAGGCTCACTTGTGCTGGTTAAATTGTTAAGCGCGCTGAGCATATCGGCCTCGGGGGTATTTGTAATTAACCAAGTAACATCGCGCTGCGTGTGTAGATTAATTATGTCTTGCGCTGTAGGGGCATGCACAAAGGCGTCAATTTTTGCGCTGGCTGGTAACTGCTGCATGTAGCCCTTTATTGCATTAACTGAGGTTAAATCGCCTAACAATACATAATGCGGATGCTGGTAATTATCAAGCTTTTTAGGGCCAGGGCCCGCTATGCCTACGTTGTCACCAACTTTTGCAGTTACAGCCCATTGCGTAGCTGGGCCTTGGTGCATATTTATTACAAAGTCGAGCGTTATTGCACCGCTTGCCTCTTCAATGTCTCTTATTGTGTAAGAGCGCATACACGCGGTTTTTAAATTAAAATCAACTTTGCCATTTTGGGGGATAAGCACTTTTACATAACAACCAATATGCGCTTGTGTTAAATCCGAAAACTCATCAGAGCCTACAACAATGCGCTGTAAATGCGGTGTTATTTGTTCAGTACTTAGTACCGTAGCTTTGCGAACTTGTTTACCCATTTAAAATCACCTCGTTTAACAAAATAGTTAACTGCTTTTTAAAGCAAGCATTGCACAACGCCCAACTGGTTGATAAAATCAACCATAACAAACTAATTGATATTGTCAACCATTAGAGAGCTTATGAACACGCTTTTATCAAATACCCTATTTGAGCTGATGCAAAATTACCGCGTAACAATACGCGAGGCCATTAACGCAGGCGACCTTGGTATTAATGCTATGCACGTGCGTTGTATACACATTATTGCCAGTACATCTAACTGTACCGCTAACGACATTGTGACTAAAACACAGCGCGACAAAGCACAAATTGCCCGATTAATTAAAGATCTTATTGCCTTAAACCTTATTAATAAGCAAGCCAGTGAGCACGACAAACGATGCTTTATTTTGTCGCTCACTGAACAAGGCAACACACTGTTTGATAAGTTATTAGCCTCTGAGCAGCAAATAAATGAGCAAATGTGTAAAAACTTAAACCCGCAGCAAATCAAAGACTTTTTAGATACCGCGCAACAAATGATCAAAAACATGGCGTGATCTGTCTTTCATTTCTTGGCATAACTTACATAAAACGCATATACTGTACACTTATACAGTATATGCGTTTTAGGTTGTGTTATGTTTGTTATTCCCGTTTATATAGAAGCCGGTGTGTGTGGGTTTGAATCGCCCGCGGCGCAATACGCCGAGCTTGGTGTTTCGCTTGATGAGCTATTAATAAAGCACCCCGACGCCACCTTTATTGGTATTGCATCGGGTAACTCCATGCAAGAAGTGGGGATTTTTGAGGGCGACTTGCTTGTAGTAGACCGTGCTGAGCAAGCCGATAACGGCGATGTTATTGTTGCCAACTTAAATGGTTTATTTGTGTGTAAGTTACTTGATAAAACCAATGCGCGGTTACTTTCAGCATCGCCTTTACATAAGCCGGTACAACTAACCCCAGCTGATGAGTTTCAGTTAGAGGGCGTGGTTACACTATCAATTAGAATGCACCGCCCAAGCCCTGAGTTATTAAAATGTACGCCTTAGTCGATGCCGTTGCTTTTTATGCCAGTGCCGAAAAAGTGTTCGACCCTGCTATTCGCTCTAAACCTGTGGTGGTTTTAACTAATAACGATGGCTGCGTATGTGCGGTATGCCCTATTGCTCGGCACTTAAACATTCCTAAATTTGGCCCTTATTTTAAAGTTAAGCACCTGCTTGAGCAACACAAGGTGGTTGTACGTTCGAGTAACTATGAGCTGTACGCCGATTTAAGCGCCAAAATGATGAACATAATTGGCCGCTTTTGCGACACACAGTATATATACAGTATTGATGAGTCGTTTTTACACTTTAATGGCTACACACCCCTTATACAAAACTGGCATGAGTACGGGCATACAATAAGGCGTACCGTTTGGCGCGAAACTAAACTCCCTGTGGGTGTTGGTTTTGGCCCAACACCTACGCTTGCTAAAGCCGCTAACCATGCAGCTAAAAAGCTAAGCGGGTTTGATGGGGTGGCCGTTATAAATAACGAGCAAAGCCGCCAAGCAGTTTTACAAAGAATGAGCTGCGCCGATGTATGGGGCATAGGAAAGCGCCTAGCTAAAAAGCTTAACACAATGAACATACATACAGCATGGGATCTGGCACAGCAAAACCCTAAAACTATGCGCCGCGCGTTTAGTGTGGTGGTAGAGCGTACCGTAAGTGAGCTAAATGGTATAGCGTGTTTAACATGGGACGATGTACGCCAAGATAAGCGAGAAATATATTCTACTCGCAGCTTTGGTGAGCGGATCAGTGAGCCAACAGCTCTTAAAACTGCCCTTATTAACCACGTAACTACGGTTGCCAGTAAACTACGAGGGCAGCGCTCACTAGCAAAACAACTGTATATATTTGCCGCCACGGGCAAACATGAAGACCGCTATTGTAAAAAGTCGTTTATATATAAATTTGCCACCCCCACTAACGATACCTGCGTAATGGCCAATGCTGTATCAGAAGTATTTACTCATATTTACCAGCCAGGTGTACGGTTTTATAAATGTGGTGTAGGTGCTTTAGAGCTTACCTCGGTGCAGTACCAGCAAAACGATTTATTTAGCCAAAGTGCCGATAACCCTAAATTAATGCAGTGTCTTGATACAATAAACAACCGCTACGGAAAAGGCATACTCACTCTAGCCAGCAGCAAATTAAACCAAGGCTGGCATATGAACAGAGATTACTTATCGCCCCAATACACAACGCGCTGGCACGATATACCGCAAATTCAGTGCAAGTAAATTAATCAACTTGTCTTGTAAATGTACACTCTACTGCCGGGGTACTCTGCGTATATTTGAGCGTTGTAACACTGGTAAACTTAATGCTTTGTCTGATGGTTTTTTCGTTATTAGGGTCAATACAGCGGCTCATTTTTAAGCTGTTATCAACACCATCACTTTTGTACTTATAAGAGCTAGTTACAAAGCAAAAATTTGGCTTTTTAGTTGTACGGGTGCCGTTGTGTAGGCTTTCAAACGCAATATGCTCGCCTAATTTAAAACCCGCATCTGGGTAAACGGGGTTAATTAAACTCAACTGACTATCCACACATAAGGGGGAGTTAGCAGTTACCACCTGGTAATCGCCAAGCATTGTTTTTAATAACGGTATAAAACGGCTTTTATTACTCGGCGTAACAGTTTTAGCAAAAAGTACATTACTTAGAAATAAACAGCTCATACATAATAAAATTTTACGATAACTCATTAAAATTCCAACTCATTACTAATAAAAATAGCATAACACACTCAACTCTATACTTACTTAAAATACATTTGGTTCATAAAAGAAAAAGCCCCTTGAATACACCAAGGGGCTTTTATCACTATAAAAATATATTTATTAGTAAGTGTTACTTAAAGCTCTGCGCTCTTGTGTACACAACAGAAAATGCTAAAAGCAGCAACATGAAGGCTAATGAACCACCGCCACTACCCTTTTCACTACTTGTGCTAGCATTAGTGACGGTCACTGCTAAACTTTGCTCAGTCTCACCTTCACCATCAGATACAATAAGCTTGAAGCCCAGCTCTGTAGTTTGCGACACACTCGGCGCTGTAAACTTAAGTGTGCTGGAATCAACATCGTTAAGCGCCACTTCTACGCCCATTGTTTGAACCCACTTAAAAGAAAGCTCTGAGGATTCTTTATCAGTTGCAGACGCTGTCACTGAAACTTCCTGACCTTCTTTAACCGACACCGCAGATGTACTTAATTCTACACTTGGAAGCTGATTAACATGTAAAAAGCTAACGGTGTATACTTGCGTAAATTGCTCATAGCCATCTGATATCACTAACGTAATATCCGCATCAACTGTTTGCTCAAGCTCACCCACGGTAAGTACAGCTTTACCTTGAGTATCCTCAGCTGTAATGGATAACTGAGGGTGCTCAACACGCCATTCGTAAGATAACGTATCGCCATCAGGGTCAGTAGAGCCAGAAGCATCAAGCTCAATAGTAGCAAGTTCTTCTATTGTGGCTGGTATATCTACATTTAATACAGGCGCCTGATTTAGACTCTCTTGAGCTAGTTTTGCCACAACTTCAATAGCGCCGTTAACCTCTCCATCAAGGTCGAATGCGCTACCATCTTCGATTGCAAAGCTAAAGCAACGTGAACACACCTGCTCATATACATTACCTGATAATACAGTGGCTGACTGCCAACCAGCCGCGGTTAGTACTCTTACTTGCATGTCTGAGCTTAAAATTGCATTTACGTACTCAGGTAGTGCAATTTCTGCGGTACTTGATGAATTAGATAACGTAACACGAAGGTTAATTACATCACTTTTAGCTTGGAAGTGAGGTTCTATTATATCTAAATCTGAGAAATAAGTGCTGAGCGCTTGTTCAGAAATAGACATATCAGCAATATAACCCGCTGCTAGAGCCTCTTTGATGCTACCTACAGCTAAGTGATTAAACTCATCAATACTGTAAGCACTATCACCTGAAGCTAAGATAGCTGTATTAGTAGTAGAAGTGCTATCTAGGTAATCAGCAATACCATCTTTATCGCTATCACCTACTCCTTCCTCAATATCAGGTATACCGTCGCCATCAGTATCTAGTTCAGGGTCATCAAATATAACGCTATCAACAAGACGTAAACTAGTTTGCTTAGTTGCTAGTAGTTCATCATCTTGTTTTACACGTAAAGTTAAATCTATATTATTGGTTTGCTCAGAAAGATTTGCACTAAATGAAACATCCCACTGTGAATCACCTGTTTTATAAATGTAAGAATCAACACCTGCGGGGCCAATAAGCTCAAGGGATACATCACTACCTGTACTAGGTAAATTTACTAACTTAATGGTGGCATTAAAGTCAGGTATAGAACGCTGAATAGTTTTATTAACTGCTTTACCATTTTGATAAAAATCAGTAATAAACTGCGCCTGTGCCGCTTCACTTAAGTACACTAGCTGGCTGTTATCATTTTTGTCTATAAACGCATTACCATTAGATAGGACACTAATACTTGCTGCGCTGCCTACAAATTCTCGCTCTAACTCAAGCTTAATAGGTCCATACTGATTAGTAGTAAAATACTGGGTGCTATTATTAGCTTGTAAATGAAAGCTAGAGTAACCATATGGGTTAGCGCCGCTAATAAAAACATCTACAAGCACATTACCATTTTGATACACATACGTAGTAGGCTGAATACTAATTTCAGGGAAAATCATAGCCCTTACGTCGCCTGATACATGATTTCCAGCTTCATCAACAGCAGATACAGGAATAGATACATCGCCCGTTCTAAATACAAAGCTATCATCAATTTCCAGAAGCGTTATAGCTGAAACACTATCGTAAATAACACGATTATCTAAAAGTGCATTTTTTATAGCCGTGATCGTGCTGCCATAAACACTAAAAGTATACGGTTGGATAATCGGGGCAGTTGTATCAACAAGTGTGACTGTTTGAATAGCTGATGTTTCGTTACCAACATTATCTCGTGCAATCCATGTAATCTGGTGCTCGCCTAGGGGCAAGTAAGACCCTGAGCTTGCGTATACTTGAGGCTCTAAATGACCGTTATCTCTAGCCTCTGGAGTATATAGACGGGTAATATTAGTATTTTGAGAGGTCGCCTCTAGCGTAATAGGCTCAAGACTCGATATAAACTCAGGCGGACTATTTTCACCGCGGCTTGCATCATCTGGGTGGCTATCTTCACTGTCTTGAACACCATCACCATCTGAATCTGAGCTAAGCGGATTACCCGAAAGTTGATACTCTTGTAAATTAGTCAAACCATCATAGTCGTCGTCATAATTAGCGTCGTAGGGTTCTAAAGCATTTAGCCCATATTCAAATTCCCAAAAATCAGGAATACCGTCCAAATCATAGTCGCTGGTAATGTCAATTTCAGCACTCCAAGTTATATTATCAACGGATAACGGTTGCTGCTGAAGGTATGCGTCCTCATATTTAACTTTAATAATGTTATAACCATCATCTACCGGTAACAATAAACGAGACTGGCTACCACGATTTACATCTATAGGACTACCATTTAAGCTTATTTGCAACGCTGAAGAGTTATAAACCAAATAGTCTAAATTAATAAAACCGGCTTCAAATAACCCCGCAATGGCAAAACCACCCACCTTGCTAGTAGGCGTTAATGCTAAGCTAAGGCTTGCATCGTCCAAAGTTGACCAACTTGTATTAGCTTGCCAACCCCAAGAGTTAACAGCAAGTTCGGTAAACTTAGCCGGAAGAAGTCCATCTTCAAAGCTTTCATTTAATTGCGTGAAAGATTGCACTAATGATGAAGCATCATTAGCTAGACTCTGAGAGTAAAACTCCTGAATATTGGTATAGCCATCTTCATCGTAATCTAAATTAGCATCTGCAGCGTCTAAAGGTAAAAGGTCGTTACTTACCTCATACCCATCACTTAGCTCATCATTATCTGTATCACCTGAGGTTGGATTAGTTCCAAGGTTAAATTCTTCTAAGGCTGAAAGACCGTCAGTATCGTCATCAGATAGAGCATCACTTGCGTCGAGACGATTTAACCCATGAACTAACTCCCAGTAATCTGGCAATTGATCATTATCAGTATCTGTTAAATCAGTTTCTGAAAATAAAGCAAAATTATCAAGCCATACAGCATCTGCTCCATTTGAAACGGAGCTATCTTTAAAGTATTTAAATTCAATGTTATGCAGCCCTTCATTTAAATTAAGCAAAACAGACGTTGCCTCTAAGGTACTGGAATTATTTTGGTCACTACGCCCAAAAACTTCTTGCCCATCAACAATAATACTTAAGAAGTCACAGCAAAATTCAGACTCAATTTTGTAATCGAATGCCAGTACACTCTCTTCAAATAAACCTATTATGGTAAAGCTACTATATTGTGAGTCACTAATAACGCCTGAGCGAATGCTTTGTAGACCGTCGGTTGCAAAATCATTTGTTATAAACCAAGGTGCACTAGAGCCTTCAGCTTCAACCATCCAAGTAGGTAGCGAAGAACCTTCAAATGACGTAGTAATATTTAAAGCAACAGGGAAAGAAGTATCTGACTGTGGGTCAGTATTTGCTAAATACTCAGTTAAATTTGAAAACCCATCATTATCTGCATCTTCTGCTGAATCTGACGAACTGGTTAGATCTAAACTATTATTGTACTCCCAACCATCAGGAATAGTATCGCCATCTGTATCAGGGTTATTTGGTAAACCCGCATTTAGAAATTCTAATAGATTAGATAAGCCGTCCGCATCAGCATCTAATGATGCATCTTCACTGTTATTTATATCAAGACCATGCAGTAATTCCCAAGAATCAGACATACCGTCATTATCTGCATCAGGAAAGTTAGGCCCTATGTATAAATTATCTATATATACAGCATCTTCAGGAGTAGAAACGGATACATCTTTAGAATAGGTAAATTTAACAGTATTTAGTCCAGCAGGAACTTGGAAAGACGCGTCCTTCCACTCGCTTATTCCTGACTCATCTAAAACAATTGAACCATTTATGTGAACACTAAAGTAGTCATAACCACCTTCTGTGTCTAATGCATAGCTAAAGTTTACATAGCGTTGCTCACCACTTAAAAAGCTAAACTCAACACTGGTAGATTGGTTGTCTGTAATGTCGTTATTAGTCATCACAAAGCCAGAGCGGCCATCAAACTCAGTTGTTAACCAAGGTGTCTGCACATTCGACGAAATAAACAAACTGGGTACTTGAGCATCATCAAAATTGAAGGTTGTTTCTGGAAAAAAAGTTGGCTCAGAGCTCGCATCTGAAGGATCGCTGTTGCCAAAAAACTCAATTACATTACTCCATGTGTCTGAGTCTAAATCAAGCTGGGCATCATCTGCATTTAGCGGGTTAAGTGAAAACGAAACTTCCCAGCCATCAGGCATGCGGTCAAAGTCAGAGTCTGCATTGTTAGGTTTAGTAAGGTATACATTAACTTCATCATAATCTGATAGATTATCTGAGTCGGTATCCATTGCATTTGGGAAAGTATTGGCTAAGTATTCTTCTAGGTTTGTTAAACCATCTTGGTCTAAATCAAGTCCAGCGTCATCAGCAGTACTTGGATCTAACCCGTAAAATAACTCCCAGTTATCATCCATTAAGTCTGCATCGGCATCTATAAACTGAATATTATCGCAAGTAACACCTACTTCATTAAATGCTGCAATAACATCGTTAGCTTCATATCTTAAGTCAATGGCAGAGTTTATAGCGCCACAGGCACCATCAATAAAATCACTAGAATTAACCCAATAATTTTGATTTGCAAAAAGCATTATTTCGAACGCTTTTTTAGGGTCCCACCCCTGAGTATTCGAAAGAAGAAAAAAAGCACGATTAAACACACCACTGCTAAAGTGAACATCCATACCTGAGTAGTAATCACTTGCGTGATCAATCGAAACGCCATCTAGAGATGGCGTTTCAAAATAACGTAGTGCCGGGCTTGTTTTTGAAATATCAGCACCAGATAACCAATCAGTCTCTGAGCGCAAAAAATACTCTGCTGTTTCACCTGCCATATCAGAGAAAGATTCGTTTATCCCCCCCGATTGTTCTGCATAAATTAAATTAGAGTTTTGACTAGTAAAACCATGGCTTACCTCATGAGAGACGATATCAAGTGAAACTAACGGGTAAAACCTATCAGCGCCATCGCCAAAGGTCATAGCCTGACCATTCCAAGTTGCATTTTCCCAGTTGTTACCACTGTGAACACGCATTAACAATTGAAAAGTAAGCGGTGCTGTGTTGTACCATTGTTGATACATATCAAATACTGCAGTACCGAAGGCGTGAGCATCATTTAATGGGGAATAAGCGCCATTAACTTCTTTGTAAGTATTCCTATCACAGGCAAACGAGTATGCTTCACTTGGCTCAAAGCCAGACTCCATGGTGACAGTTTTAACTTTATCATTTTCTAAGAAACACAGCTCACCACGTTGCGTAATATCCAGTGCTTCAACATCAGTGCCGTATTCATATTGCCCTGTTTTTTCATTTCCTCCAGGGCCTGTACCGTGGGCATTTTTAATATTATCCCACTGTTTAAATACACTGTAACCAGATTCGCTTACTAAAGCTATAGGCTTTTTTTCAATGCCATTTTCAAACACGTTTAATTCAATTAAGCGAACAAAATGTGCGACTCCGTTATCAATATAAATATACCGTTGGTTGTTCGTTATTTGATAAGCCGTCGATTCATCAAGCTTGGCTTTTATTAAAATAGATTTAACCGCAGTAGTTTCATCAAATTGACTATTAGCCGTTTTATTTAAAGATACAGCATCAATGTTTTTCGCAAAAAAACCACTTATGTGGTGATTGCTAGGCTGCACTCGTATTTGCTGCCCCCAAATTGGCACGCCTGCAAAAAACTGCTGCATCTTTTTAGCTGATGACCGAGTTTGTTTTAAATTGAAGGCTTGAGGAGTATCTAACTCAATAAAATAAGCGTGGTTAGAAGAGCTATTAGTTAAACCTACGCTTTGATTTAAAAGTAAGTTAACTTCTGATAAAGATGATTTGTTTACTCGTTGCGAAACCGCCGCGTGTGCACTTAGCGAATTTAAAAAGCAAAACGCTATCAATCCTGATGAGAGTGTTTTATACATAACATTCCTATGTCGTATATTGTTATTATTCAGTGTTTGTTCATTTTAAAACACACTAATGTAACATAACAATTAACATAGAGTCATTTAAAAAATGTATAAATAGGTACGATTGTGAACAACTGTGAAAGGAAAATTCAAGATGATGACACTAAATGTAACCATCTTGAATGTTAGTAGCGTTGAGTATTACTGCCAGTATTTTGCAAATAATTGCGGATAGCTTTGTTTTAAAAACTTGGGTTTGTCTTTAAAGCGCTTACCTGTAGGTTGCTCCCCTGAGGGTACAAAAGGTAATTCGTCATCGTTACGCTCTTCATAGAGTAAACCCGCAATTAAATCATACTCATCAATATAAGGGTAAGGTTGCTCATTTAAATAATACACTGGGGTGCACTGTGCAAGTGAGTCGGCGTTATCTAAAGCATTGTTAAATACTGTTTTTCCGCGGGAGATGAGCCAACACCTAAATTCGCTAAAGCCGTATTCATCGTTACAACCGGCCATAACAAATGCAGCGCCAAATAAATCCCAGGTAAAACATTTGCGCATGTGAATACCAAAAAACTTATCAAAAGCAATAAGCTGCTCATCAGTTAGCTCGCTCAATTTAGCTTTTAAGTTTTCGCTTACACTTTGTGGGTCGAGCCCAAGGTCGGGAGTAGTTACTAAGTCCCAAAATTCCTGCTCAGTTAACGCTGTCATTCTAAAATCTCTTTCACTCGACCAACTTGACCATCTTCTAGGCGTACTTTAATACCATGCGGGTGATTAGGTGATCTAGTCAATAAACGCTCGACTACACCTTGTGTTAATGTGCCGCTGCGTTGATCTTCTTTTAATACAATATTTACGGTTGTACCTGGTGTGATTTGCGAACGCGATGGAACAGCCATGCCTTACATCCTAAAAATAATTTTGGTAATTATACCGCCCATAGCTTGGCAAACCAATGTTAATCAACTAAAAACGCTATTTGCTTAGCCGCTACTGGTAAGCTAATTTTGCTAAGTTCAGCGTTAATAATATCGACTAGCTGAGAAAAATGCGCCTCGGCATCGTGATAGGCTATATCATCTTCAAAATAGCAGCTTATTTTTAGTGACTTAGCTTCATTTTTTAAATCAATGGTGTGAGTTAAATAGGCAAAACCATAATGAGTCGCTTTTATTTGCTCACAGGCGTGAGTGAGAGCTTGACGTATTTGTTTGTCGCGCAATTTTTGTGTTTTAGTCATAGATTATTGTGTTTGTTCGTTTTGCTGTTTTTTATATTCTTCGAAATTTTTATCTTGTTGTTCAAGGCACTCATAATACTCTTTATCAGCTTTATAATTACATTCATCAAGACGTGCCGATTGTATTTCGTGAAAGCGGGCATCAGAGCTACACCCTGCAAGTACCGATAATCCCACAAGCAGCAATGCACTTTTAGTTATTTGACTGATTATCATTAAATTTCCTTACATTTTTAGTGATAAAAATGGGTTAAATCACAACAATATTATTGTATATTAGCGCCATAAAACCTTACTTTGCATAGGATTCATAATTATGATGTCGCAGTTACAAAAGTTGTTTCAGCGTATAGACAAAAGCAAGATATTTCAATCATTTGTTATTGCTGTTATTGTTGTTTCTGCTCTTACGGTAGGTGCTCACACTTACTCACTTCACCCGACTGTAGAATTTGCCCTTAATTGGATGGATGTTGGGATCACTGCCTTCTTTTTAATTGAGTTAATTATTCGCTTTATTGCAAGTAAAGGTATAAAAGACTTCTTTTCAAAGGGCTGGAATATATTCGATACCATTATTGTACTTGGTAGCCTCTACCCTGCTGCAGGTTCAACCATGTTACTTGCCCGACTGCTGCGTATATTTAGGGTACTGCGTTTAGTGTCTATGATCCCTGAGCTGCGTTTATTAGTTAATTCCTTGCTAAAAGCCATTCCGCAAATGGGCTATATAGCGCTGCTAATGTTTGTTATTTTTTATATTTACGCAGCCATGGGCAGTATGATGTTTGCCGATATTAACCCAGTGCTTTGGCAAGATGTATCCATTTCAATGCTTACGCTATTTAGAATAGCCACCTTTGAAGATTGGACCGACATTATGTACGAAACTATGGCGGTGTACGAGCTGAGCTGGATTTACTACCTCACGTTTATCTTTTTAACTGCGTTTGTGTTTTTAAACATGATGGTAGGTGCTATTTTAGAAGTAATGAGCGAAGAACATCGCAGTGCCCGTGAGCTAAAAGCAGATAACAACTCACTGCCTGCAACGCAGGGACAAGTGCTAGAGCTACAAGCGCAAATAGCTGAGCTAAAAACCTTATTAAGTAAAACATCAGAAAATAAAAATACACCTAGCTAAAAGCTCAAAAAGCCCTTTGTACTGAGTTAATACAAAGGGCTGTATGGAATACCAATTTGCAATAATACTTGCTCATTTTGCGGGGTTAAACGTGTCGCAACCTGAGTTAAAACTCACTCAATTAGAACAACTAATAACGAATTTTTTTACCTGCTACCTAAACGTTTTCCCTCTTAAAATAAAGAGCTTAATTAAGTGAATTTGTGTTACTCGTCTTGTTGCTCTTGTGTGCTTTCAAATGAAATCACATTGTCAACCTTCATTTTAAATGCTTCAAAAAACGCGTTTTTTAATACCGAGATCACGGCTTCAAAAGTAGATACATCAGCGTTGTCTAGCTGTCCATCTATGGGCACCCGAGCAGCCACCAGCTCTGACTCGTCGTTTTCTAATAGCGCACCGAGTAAATCAATACTGCCTTCAAAAATAACGGTAAATAGGCCGTCATCATCTTTTTCTATATCTTCACGCCACGAAAAAACACTTAAGTCATGAACACCGGCTTTTACATATCCATTTAAGTTATTATTGTTAGCGGCCAACTCCATTGCGCCATCTATGCCGCCGGCTTCAATATCAAATGGGGTATACACTTTAAAAACAGTTTCAAGGTTTTTAACCGCAAAACGCTGCACTTCAACATTAAAATCAAAGTTAGCCTTATCGGTAAAGGGGTCTAATTTACCATTTAAAGACAACTTAGCTTCACCCATTAGTTGCCCCTCTACTTTTAAACTCGTAACTAAGGTTTTAGAGAGGTTTTGTGCATTGGTAATGTTGTTAATATTAGCGTTTATATTTGATATATAGGTAGGCTGCTCTCCTTCGCTGGTGGCATTAACTAGAGTTACTTTACCTTTCTCTATACGAAGCATATCGATTGAAAACGGTACCAGATCATTGGCAAGGCCTATCCACGTTGTTTCGTCTTTAACTTGTTGGTTTTGTTCAGCAGTAGCAGGGTCCTTATCGTAAATAACAATTTCTGGGCGGGTAAAAGCCATGTTGGTGACAAAATTACCGTTCAATAAAGCAGACCACGCGAGCGAAAAATCGAGCGTATCTATAGAGAGTAGCGGCTTAGGAACCTGCGTGGCATCTACCGCGTAAATTTCTACATCGTCAACAGCGTAAGCGCCTCTGTATAAATATAAATCTACATCACCAACATGCCCTGTTATGCCTTGGGTTTGCTCAAGTTGCTGATTTACATAATATTGCACGGCATAAGGGGCTATTGCTCTGAGTAAGATTAGCAGCAAGGCAGTAACCAGCAAGGCATAAAACCATTTTGCGCGTGAATTTTTAAAAGTTGAAGCCATTATCTTTCCTTATGTGAAGGCTCATACCAATCGCTATAAAGACTCAATCAATTTGCTGAGCGATAGATGTTGCTACAAGCGTTAACATTTTAATTAGAAAAAATTAAATAACGCGTTTTTGCATCGCCGAGAACATGTGCTCACTCTCAAAGAGATAAGTTGATTAAAGCAATTGGTATAAATAACTCGGTTTAAGTAAAAAATACCTGCAAAAGTGAATTAAATACTCACAAAAAGCTGAAACCGAACGAATAAAGGTATATCACAATACTGTGAGCAAAAGGCATACCACGAGGCACAATACATAAGTATTAGCTAAATTCACTCAATACATAAACATTTACAAAAGCGACGGCTAAAAACACCTAACCCACTCGAATAAACTTATAAGCTCAACTACAGTAAAAGATAACTTACACAAGAACATAGACTCTATGAGCCCAATATTTTTTATTTTAATTACTCTTTTGCTAACCAGCATTATTTGGTCTGTTATATTTTTAATGGCGTGGTTTACACTAGGTAAAAAGTCGTATGCTTTATTTTGGGCTGGCGCGTTTATACTTTCTGCATGCCAATGGGGGACTATTTTATTGCGGTCTCACTTCGACTCAGACACCCTCTATTGGATGACAGGGGTCAGTTTATCTATGGGGTCTGTAATTTTGGGAACTTGGGGACACGCTATTCGAGCTCGAAGTCCTATTAATTTAAGGTATTTATTAGCATTAGCTGTAATTACCTTGGCCTCAGTTTATTATTATAAAGCCGTAGATGTTCATATAGGCTTATCCATGTCGTTGTATATTTATTACGATATTTTACTGCTACTGATCAATGCCGTCATCATCATAAAACATAAAGCTAAATCGCTACCTGCCGAAATTGGAGCTGCCATTACTTACACTGTGTGTGGAGTGTGTTTATTTATTGCTGCGACGATTGCACTTATGCAAGGCAGCCAAGTAAACCAAGCTTATTTAGATTTATACACACTCATTAATTTTATCACAGTCCCGACTGCGCATGTCGGTATGGCGGTGTTTATTATTTTTATAATGGCTTCAGACTTAGCCCAAGAAATGCAAAAACTGGCCATGACTGATGTACTCACACAGTGTATTAACAGACGTGGCTTTTACGACATTGGCCAACAAAAAATTGAATCTCAACTTGGCTGTAAACAGCATGTATCCCTTATATATTGGGATATAGACTCATTTAAAAATATAAATGATGACTATGGACACGCCGCAGGAGACGAAGTGCTAGTCCAAGCAACTCAGCGTATAAAAATGTGTTTACAAAAAGACGATATTTTTGCTCGACTAGGCGGAGAAGAATTTGTCATTCTCATAGCTAGAGACTCAGAACTAAAAGCAAAGCAGTTTGCTGATAAACTGCGAGAAACTCTTGCGAGTAAGCCTATTGAATACGAAAAGCAATGCATAAATGTTACGGCAAGCTTTGGGGTGATCAGCATTAAGTCTGTTAACACGCCAATTGATAAAGCAATAGATTTAGCCGACAAAGCTTTGTACATAGCAAAGCACGAGGGGAAAAATAAAGTAGCGTATGCAATGCCACTTAACTAAAAAGAGTTAGCAATATGCTAACCCTTTTTTAAAACATACCAGCTTATAATGCAGCAGTTATTCACCATCTACAATAATGCGCAGCATACGACGAAGTGGCTCTGCCGCACCCCATAACAGCTGATCGCCCACAGTAAATGCGCTGATGTATTTAGGGCCCATAGCAAGTTTACGAATACGCCCAACAGGAATACTTAATGTTCCCGTAACTTTAACTGGTGTTAAGTCGGTAGCACTAATTTCGCGCTCATTAGGAATCACTTTAACCCACTCGTTATGCGACGCTAAAATTTCTTCAATTTTTTCTACGCTAATATCTTCACGTAATTTAATGGTCATCGCTTGGCTATGACAACGCATTGCACCAATACGTACACATAAACCATCAATGGGCACTGGCTGTTTAGAGGAGCCTAAAATTTTGTTCGCTTCAACTTGAGCTTTCCACTCTTCTTTAGATTGGCCACTTGGCATTGGCACGTCAATCCAAGGAATTAAACTACCGGCTAGCGGCACGCCAAATTGGTCTTGTGGTAAATCGCTTGAAGCCATTTTGTCGCTCACTATTTTATCAATTTCTAAAATAGCTGAACTTGGGTTATCTAGTTGCTCGGCAACGCTTGAATGAATAGCGCCCATTTGTGCAATAAGTTCTTTCATATTACGAGCGCCGGCACCAGAGGCCGCTTGGTAAGTCATTGGGCTTACCCACTCAATTAGGTCTTGCTCAAACAAACCACCTAAAGCAAGTAGCATTAACGATACGGTACAGTTACCACCCACAAAAGTTTTTACGCCTTGCGCTAAACCTTGTTCAATGACATCTTTATTTACAGGGTCAAGTACAATAATGCTGTCATCAACCATACGAAGTGCAGAAGCTGCATCAATCCAGTAACCATCCCAACCCGATTCGCGTAATTTAGGGTAAACCGCTTTGGTATAATCACCACCTTGACAGGTAACAATAATATCCATTTTAGCAAGTTCATTTACATCACTTGCATCTAATAACGGTTTTGCGTCGCCCGCAATATCTGGGCCGAGTTGCCCAGCTTGTGAGGTGGTGAAAAAGGTGGTGTCGATATGAGCAAAATCACTTTGCTGTTGCATACGTTCTAATAACACAGAGCCAACCATGCCACGCCAACCGACTAATCCTACTTTTTTCATTGTTTTTTCCACTGTTTGATTCATAAAAGATGCCTTAATACATTAAAAATTAAAATTCATTGCGTGAGAATTAATTTTTATTAAAACCAATCATATTAAGTTATTAATCATTTATAGCGGTAAATTAATAGCGAGATAACAAGGCATAAATTTTTATATGTAGCTGTTATACATCAAAAATTTATAACGCCGTTCACGTTTTATTTAGCACACTAGAATAACTAGATATTTAAGTTGATTAGTATAGAGCTAACCTACCACCCCAAGCGCCCTAAAACTAGTGAATAAAGCGAAACTTAAATATTTTTCATAGTCATAAAAAAGCCCTGTATTAAATACAGGGCTAATCGGTAGTTAGGTTTTATTATACCCCCTTCCTTGGGAAGAAAATTAAAACTCGTAGCTGTAACTTAAATCAAACGTTACACCTTGCTCTTTTGAGCGCACTATAATGTCTGATTGTGTTACCTCTTGATCTTCATCGAGTAAGTTTTTAACTTTAAACTTAATCTTAGAATTAAAATCAGGGTAATAAGTATAAACTAAATCCAGTGAGTGAAATGGTTGCTCATACGCATCATCTCTATTAGCAACACCGGCTGCTAAAATTCGCTCACCAAATACGTTATAAACTAATGAACTGCTGTGCATGCCATCTAATGAATCGTAGTTTAATTGTAAATTAACTACATATTCAGAGTGGCCCGTCATACGTTTTTTAGGATTAGTTAATGTACCCGCAAGTGCTGGGTCAATAGACGCTTCAGAATCACTCAATGTGATATTACCGCTAGTAAATAGGCCTTCACTTACAAAGGTTAAGTCTTGTAGCCATTCAGCTTCAATACCATAAACTTTTGCTGTTTCACCATTTATAAACGATGCTGAGTAATCTTCATCACCAATGTTTAAAACTGTTTCTATTGGCGCTGTAATATCTTTATAAAACGCCGCTACGCTAAATGAATTACCAGCTTGTCCGTAATATTCATAACGTAAGTCGTAGTTTTTAATTGGGCTACTTTTTATACCTGTGCGACCAAACGTTCTAATGTCGGTCAATGGGTCGTAATATGTAACTGGCACTACTTCACGAAAATCAGGGCGTACTACTGTTTCGCCGTAACCTAAGCGCACCTGGTAATCATCGCCCCCTATATAGGTAACAGATAGTGCCGGATACCAATCATCGGAAATAACAGAGCCTGCTTGAATTTTGTCTGGATCGTAAAAGGTATTTAAATCTTCTTCATCAAAAATAAGGCTCGATGTACCGATAGAAGATTGTTTAAATTCTTCATAACGAATACCACCGCTTATTCTTATCCATTGATCATAAAACACATCAAACGACGCATAACCTGCATCCACCTTTTGCGCAGCAACGTAATCATCAGCATCTGGGGCTGTTGGCTCATTAAAATCAACTAACACAGCGTTATTATCAATAAAATCGTCAGTTAAAAAGCCACTATTATTAAGCGCATCATTGCTACCATCATTTATTGAAATACCTGAGCCACCACTATTGTTTATAGCAAAGCTTGAGGTATTAAATATCCGGGCTCTGTCAGAAAAATCGTAACCAACTTTAAACTCAACTTCCATAGACTCAAAGCTAAGCGGCAACGTTAAGTTACCACCGTACGATTTAACACGCTCTTCCATATTGGTGTATGACATAATTACACGGTTATCATCCCCTGTAATAGTCGAGCCGGCATAGCTGCCATCACTATTATAAGTGTCACGAAACTCAAAATCGGCACTGGTAGGTATATCAGTCGTTGCTTTAGCTTCGGTGTACTGCCAATCGGCACCAATACCAAAATAATCTAAAAAGGTATGTTGGCCCATAACTTGAGTAATGTTCAATTGGCGTTCTTCGTAATTAAACTCATGATTACGGTTTGCAATCCCATCACCCGCAATACTAAACGTAGAACTACCCGCAGGGCTTTGCGAAATAGCAATTTCAGACTCATCTTCATTATCAATAATGTAAAGCTGTTGAGCAGAAATACTGTGCGTACCTAAACGGTATGACAAGCTTAATGAACCGTTATAACTTTCGGTTTCCGTTGTCACTTGCGAATTTTTGACTGTGTTGTAACACGAGTTACTCACATCTTCACTGGTCGCTAACGAGGTTGTACAATCTACATTGCCTTCTTCGTTTTCCAAATCTTGGGTGATAACTGAGCTAAAACGTTCTTCAAAATCCCATTCGTTTTTGTAAGCACCTGCCAGTAAAAACCCAACCTTGCCACCAAAATAGCTCTCTTCAAAGCTATCACCATAATGGGCTTTAATATTATAACGCGGGTCTAACGACTCTTCTTTTAACTCATAATCGCGAGGAAGCGACTTTAAAAGTGCGTTATTAACAGCGGTTGCTTGTTCTGCACGTGTTAAATCGCCATCTTCAAAGCCTTCACGACTAACAATATTGCCAATACTAAAATCACCACGGTATGTTGAAATAGCCTGTGATAACTCACTTGGAATGCCACTTTCGTTACGATTGTAGGTAAAGCCATCACTTGATGCCGTATCGTAACCTGCACCTACTTCAATGCCTGCGGTAAATTCACTCGGGGCGGTTTTAGTTCTAATATCTATATTACCGCCACCAAACGCTGCTGGCATGTCTGGAGAGTAAGCTTTTTGAACAGCCATACTTTCAATAATACTGGCAGGGAAAATATCCAGCGGAATAACGTTACGGGTTAAATCTGGGCTTGGTATGTAAGCGCCATTTAAACGCGCACTAGAGTAACGCTCACCAAGGCCCCTAACGTAAATAAACTTACCATCAACAAGTGTTAGGCCTGTTACTCGACGAAGCGCAGATGCTGCATCACTGTCGCCCGTGCGTGATAATTGTTCAGAGCCTAAAATATCGGCAACAAAGGCTTGATTTTTACGTTCTTCTACAACTGCCGCAGCGCTCCCTTGTAAACGCGTACCTACAGCAACAACTTCTTCTATTTCTTGTTCGTTTGTTAACTGTTCATCGGCTTGTGCAGCAATTAAGCTAGTCGAATGAGCGACTAAACCTAAACTAATTGCCCAGGTAATATGATTGAGTCTATGCTTTTTAGACATGAGATAATCCTAATCAGGTTATACAAAAGAGGCGCCTGACGCTTAAATAACAAGCCACAAGGCGCCTTTAATCAGAGGTTATAATGGGGTGCTATTTAGTCAGCATTTGCTGCTGTAACAGCCGCTTCAACCCATTTATACCAGCTAGAGTCTGTATCCTGATCCGATACCGCACCAATGTAGTTTACGCTTTCAAAAAATGAATCGCTTGTGCTTAAGTCTGTTGCTGTAACCGTTACTTCGCTCGCCGCGGTGTTCGTTGCAAAACCGTTATCTGCAAGTACTGCAACATCATCAGTTAAGATTTGGTTAGCACCATCATTTTCAAACCACGCTGTTTTTGTTTGACCTTCTAATGGGCCGCTTGCAAACGTATCTGTATCAGTAAAGTTTGCAGAACACGCCATTACAGAGCTTGTGAATGAGATTTTATCTGCTTGTGCTTCACCATCGCCCGAGAACTCAATACATTGCGTGTTAGTTGCGTTTTGCTTAACGATAACTGTGTTGTAAATGCTTGAATTAAATTGGTCATCAAACTTGTAAGCTTGTGAAGGGTCGTCATCACGTACCGAGTTACCATCTGTAGTTACAACCGTTACATTGGCCACCGTTGGGTTAGATGGAGACACTTGATCGGTAGAAGAACCTTTAACACCATCAGACTCAAAGCCATTGTTACCCATGTTAACTACAGTGCCGTCATTTAAAGTTACAGTACCGTGTTGAACAAATAAGTACTGAGCTTTACCTTGCCAACCTGCGTCAAAGTCAAACGAATCATCTTGTGTATCTGTTACCGCTACGTGTTTAAGCGTTGTAGCACCGCCAAAAATTTCAATACCGTCATCAAAACCTTGGTGAATGTGTAGGTAATCAAACTCAGAACCAGAGCCAACTGCATTGAGTGTTAGTGAATTCAAATCATCGCCTTCACCACCAACGCGAGGGCCTGAACCTGCGTACCAAATTTTAGCCCATTTAATATTACCGCTAGAGTCTGCATTATCGTTACCACCAAAGTAACTTGTAATACCTTCAGAGGCTACGTTACACGTACCACCGTCACGCTCTGCATCAGTACATTGGTCAGTAATGCCGTTACCATTAATGATGATACCGCCCCAATCTGCGTAGCGTGCGCCTTCGCCTGCTGTATCAAAACGGTCAAACGCGTTTGCAGAAGTAAATACAACCGGCTTTTCTTCAGTGCCTACTGCTTGAATTTTTGCACCACGTGCAATGCGTACAATTGCTTCACCTGAGCCAAATGCTAAAACGGCACCTGGTTCAACAGTCATTGTTGGACCATTTGCTGGTACTTCAAAGCCATCTACAGTGCTGCCGTCTTCGCCAATTTGTAATGCATCTTCAAAAACGTGAACACCGCCATCAGGTAGCTCAGCGAAAGTAATGTTGCTTGTGATAGAAATTGTTTTACTTGCAAACGAGTCGTTGTATAAACAATCAATGCCACTTACTACGCCTGTTACCGTACCTGCATCTGATTCGTAGCTTGCACAAACAGTTTCTTCTTCAGTTGTTGAACCAGTTGTATTGTTTGAATTATTAACACTGTTATCTGTTGTTGAGCTGTTATCGTTTACAGTAGGTGTAATTTCGATATCGCCACCACAGCCAGCTAGTGTCATTGCAGTTGCTACTAGGCTGACCTTAAATAAATCAGATAATTTCATTGTTCACTCCGTTAAAGTATTTAATTATTTTGTTAGTGCATTAAGTAAAAACTTAAGTCACTTTAAGGCACGATACTCATGCATTAAGGTGACCTGAGTTATCGGATGCAAATAAGATACTGTAGGGATATGACAAAGCAGTTACACTTTAGTAACCATAAGATGACAATAGTAATTAATTAAAATTCAAAAACTTAAATATTTTAGCAACGAAAAAAACCGCCCTAAGGCGGTTTTGGTGTTGCGATTATGAAATAGTTTTGCACGCGTTACTTTTTAATGAGTAAAGCGCTTTAAAATTTACAATAAAGCTGTTTTGAGAGTTTCTGCATGCACTTTTTCACGCTTTACATATTTGATCCACTGTTGTGCCAAACGCTGAGATTTTTTATGTTTTTCAGCCTGTTCAAACGCTAAAATTGACGCATCAAAATTTTGCATGTTGTACTGCGCCATACCTAACGCAACGTAAGCATTTGATTCAAAATCAAGACCGCCTTTATCAAGCGCTTTACGCGCAGCATCAGCGGCTTCTTCGTATTGCTCGGTGTTAACGTAAACTTCAGCTAGGCGTTGATCGTACTTACCATGCTCTGATAGGTCAGCCGCTTTTGCAAAGTAGCTAATCGATTTTTCATCTTCTTTAGCTTGAATCATGGCCTCTGCAATAAAGGCATAGTTTTTCGCTGATTTTTCTACAAGGCCTTTTTCTATCGCATCACTCATTGTTTTAGCTGCTTTATATGCCAGGCCGTTATAAAGGTAAGTTTGCGATAACTGCCTCAAGTCAGACTTGGTTTTTAAAAAGCCTTGTTGATACGCCGCTTCTATTACGGCGAGTTGCTCTTTTTCTTTGCCGGTTTCTCCGTACATACCAGCTAGCTGAACCCAATACTCTGGTTTATTGTATAGCTTCACCATACGTTCAAGCACAGCGACTACTTTGTCAGTTTGATTAAGTGAGTAATACATAGCACGTTGTAATACAAGCCAGTTTTCTTTAGGGGTTTTACCTTCGCTGTCACTAAGCGCAATCACTTGATTGATGTACTCAAGCCCCTTTGAGTATTCTTTTAACTGGTAGTAAGTTTGCGCTCTAAGTAGGTAATACCCTTCAGTAATCGGTTTGGTATTTATTTCATCCCACTTATCTAAAAACGCAATTACCTTTTTATACTCACCATTCGCCATTGCAAGCTGCGCTAAGCTAAACGTGGTGCTTAAACGTAATGATTCAGGAATAGCCTCCTCGGCTACCACTTTTTCAAACGAGGCAATCGCTTTTGGTAAATCATTTTCGTTGTAATAAATAAAGCCATAAAAGTTATGCATCATCGCAATTTCGTACGAGTTCATACTAGACGCTCGCTCTTGAATGCTATCAAGTGCTTCAAGGCCGCCTTTTACATCGCCATCATCAGCGAGCTTTTGCGCACGAGCGAGCTGGCTATATACCTTTTCGCGCAGTGCGGGGACACGTTTTGTTTTTTGCTCAGCATGGGCAATGGCTACGTTTAGCCCAGGCATAAGGCTGAGTGTACTTGGCACCACAATACTTGTACTCACGGCAGCAGTACAAAATAACGTTATTTTTAAAAATTTAGCTGTAGGTAGTAATTTCATAATCGCCTCGCTATTTCATCCAATTAAGATATGTTAACCATTAATTTGGAAAGATATTTTGTTTTGAACACCGGCTACTTCAACGGCTTCACCATTTACTACACGCGGTTTATATTTAAATTTAAGTGCGGCATCCATCGCTGCTCTATCAAACAGTGACTCAGGAACCGCTTTTACTACTTGAGGGTCGCGCACTGTGCCTTGCTTAGTTACTGTAAATTCCACAATGACATAGCCTTCAATACCACGCGATAACGCACGACGCGGATACACAGGGGCTACTTTTACAATGGGTAGGTATTCACCATCACTTGTTTCAAGCGCTAATCCACCTGCTAAATCAACATCGCTGCTTACATCGGCACCAAAATCAAAATTATTGCTGGCCGCGTTTGCATCATTATTTTGCATTTGCGGTGACTCCATAGGCGGTGGTGGCTCTTTTGGAGTGGGTGGCTTTTGTGGTTTACGTTCTTTCTTTTGTACGGTTTCTTCTTTTTTCAAACGTACAAAGTCTAAAACGTTTCCTTTTACTGGCTCCGACATGGCACCTTCACCACCGGTGATCAGTGCCTGCATGCCCAAAAACAGCATAAAGGTCACTACACCCGCCACTATTAATGCTACTAAATATCGCAACATGACTAACCCTTAAGACGCATCTTGTGCAGCAATTGACACATCAAATGCACCCGCAGCACGCGACGCATCCATTACTTTTATTAACATATCAGTGGTGGCTTTTTTATCAGCCTGAATGACCACGCTCCCTTGTGGGTTTTCAGCTTTTAATCGCTCAATATTCGCTTGCACTGCACGTACATCGATTTGACGTTTATTAATCCAAATTTCGCCCTTATCAGAAATAGCCACTAAAATATTGGCGCGTTCTTTTTTAACCGCTGTTGCGGCTTCTGGGCGGTTTACATCAATACCGGCTTCTTTTACAAATGAAGCGGTAACAATAAAGAAAATAAGCATGATAAATACAACGTCTAGCATTGGGGTCATGTTAATTTCTTCTGCGTCATCTTCTTGAAATAGATTTCCTAATGGGGCTCTCATCATTATTCTCCTAGGATGAGCGACTCTATAAGCCGCTTATCAAAATATTACTTAATGGTCTAAAACCATGCTGTCTTGTAGTAGTTCAACTTCGCGCTTGGCTTTGCGCTGTAAAAACGTAGAGGCAAATACACCCGAAAGTGCACCCACCATACCTGCCATGGTTGGAATAGTGGCTTTAGAAACACCTGATGCCATAGAGCGCGCACTGCCCGTACCGGTAATAGCCATTACATCAAATACTTCAATCATGCCGGTTACTGTGCCTAGCAGGCCAAGTAGCGGACACAATGCAACCATTACATTTATCAGCGCTAAGTTGGTGTCTAAACGCATTGAGGCACGAGAGATCATTGCCTGGCGAATTTGTTCAGCATTCCAGCTATTGCGCTCAGCACGGTTTTTCCACTGCGCTTTTAGCTTTTGCTTGTAACGACTAAAACCTTTGAAAAAATATATAAATCGCTCGAGTATCAATAACCACATCGCGAAGATTAACACCCCGATGACCAAGAGGACTTGGCCACCAGTGTCGAGAAAATCACGGATAGCATTGATTGAGTCAATCAATAGCACCATGGTTTATGCTCCCTTCTCGCTTCGCTGTGCAATAATACCTGCGCTTTGCTCTTGAATAGTAAGCAAAATGTTTTTAGCGCGGGTATTAAGTAGGGTATATAAAAATACCGTAGGAATTGCGACAACTAAGCCTAGCACCGTTGTTACCAATGCTTGCGAAATACCACCAGCCATTAGTTTAGGGTCGCCTGTACCAAATAATGTGATTGCTTGGAAAGTGTTGATCATACCGGTAACGGTACCGAGTAAACCTAGCAGCGGTGCCACTACTGAAATAATTTTAATAAGCGTTAAATTACGCGTTACTTTTGGCATTTCACGTAAAATTGCCTCGCTTAATTTAAGCTCTAATGTGTCGTGGGCCACATCAGGAAACTGATCTTTTACTTTCATTACGCGGCCAAGTGGGTTGTCATCGCGTGCTACATCATCTTTAAGCTGACGACGTACTTTACCGCCAATAACCAGTAATGAGAAAAAACGCTCAAGTGAGATAAGTAAAGCAATGACACCTACACCCAAAATAACATAACCGACTGTGCCACCTTGATGTACACGCTCTTGCGTATCGGGTGCTTGCACTAATAAGCCTAAAATTGAGCCACCCGTTGGGTCAAGCGCAAACTGTACGACACCGCTTTTAGCATTTTGTAATTCCTGTGCAGTTGCAGTAAA
This sequence comes from Pseudoalteromonas sp. P1-7a, assembly GCF_001401855.1. Lineage (NCBI taxonomy): Bacteria > Pseudomonadati > Pseudomonadota > Gammaproteobacteria > Alteromonadales > Pseudoalteromonadaceae > Pseudoalteromonas > Pseudoalteromonas sp. P1-7a. Next base: position 173,125 of record NZ_LKDU01000001.1, read on the forward strand.
ACGTGCTACAGGCTGGCGATTTAACTCGCTTAAGGTATTTGTTACTGGGTTAAATTCTAGGTATTTACCGTTAGAGATTAAGTTAAAAGCACCTACACGCACCACTTCTTGTTGTGCTTTTTCACCACCTTGTACAATTACATCGGTAGTAAAGCGACTAACTTTGCCTTGCTCTGTCATTTCGCGTTGTAGCTCAAACCATACTTTTTCAATATCTTCGATAGAGGCAAGCTTTGAAGTAGAACCCATTTTTTGAGCAAGCTCATCCATAAAAGTACTACGACCCGAAATTTCAGCTGATACCACAGAAGTTGCAAACTTATTGCTAGAATCCCCTGCAACTTGCTGAAGCACGCCAAATAGCTCTTTTAAAGAACCCATTCGTTTAGACAGTGTATCTGTTAGGTTAGCAAGTTTAATTTCGTTTTCTTCAAACTGTGTTTCTAAGCGCTCAGACTCGCCAAGCATTTGATTACGCTTTGCTTGTATATTGTTAAGCATTTGCACTTGTTCGTTTTGGCGCGCCATAAATTCTTGTTCGCGTTGCCTGTTTTGCGCGCTTTGAGCCGATTTGCCTTCTTCAAGTGTTTTTAATAGTGAGTCTAAATTCATAGGCTCAGCTGCCACACTTGCGCCTGCAAAGCTTAGGCTTGCAGCAAAAAGGGCCATTTTTGTCATTTGAGTAAACAGTTTCATCTTCAACCTCTTATTCTGCTGCGTGTACTGGCAGAGTTAACATATCTGGGGCAAGCTGCTTACGCGCGATGCGTAAACCTTTATTAATTTGACTAATTGTGGAATCTGGTAAAGTAGAAAACGACTTAGTGTCGTTATCCCAACTACCAGCTTGCTTACCATCACGTGTTAAATAAATAAGCTCTAAGCGGCCAATGCGTAAAAAGTCTACTTCACGCTCTTTACCATCTACCGTTAGCAGTGAGGTGTAGGCTTCAATAGTGCGTCCATAATCAACTTCTACTTGGTATGCTTCTAATACGCGGCGGAATTTTTCGCTTGAGTTAATATCTGCACGTTCCATCATGGTGTTTAAAGAGCGAATACGCTCAGTGCGCTCTTCTTGCAAAAATGGCACATCAAGGGCTACAAATTGCTCAAGCCCTTCAATCATGCGCAGCATTAGTGGGGTGATCTGGCGTTCAATAATAGAGACTTGATCCATTGATAGATTAAGTGACTCCATTTCTTCAATTTGATTATTTAACTGTTTAGTTAATTGCGCGTTATAAACAGTTAAGCCATCGATTTCTTTATTGAGGACTTTAAACTGTTGAAGACGTCCTTGCATTGAATCAGCAATCTTGTCTATTTTTGTTTGTGATTGCGCAGCTGATTTATTTATTTCACTGCTTTTATCGATAACCTTTTCTAAATCATTGGCATGCACTGCAGCACTTGCTGCTACAATACCTGCTAAGATCAATGGTTTAACGCCTTTCATCGCATACACCTTTACTCGTTAATTAGCGGATTTGCTAGTTTGTTTTTTTAGCCTAAACTGACTTCTTTTAGGCTAAAGATTTTCAATGAGTGAAATTGTATAGAGGAATAATGACAGGCATGTTGCGCAAAAAAGTCTGTTTTATTACAGCTGTAACAAAACAGACTCACTGTGAGTATTGAGGCGATATATACTGGGTAAAACAGTAAATAGATGTAACGTGTTAGCCCATTAGGCCAATAAACGATTAATCGTGTTTAGGGTTTGCTGATGGTCGGTGTAATTTATTTTAATTGCAATGGCTTTATTATCAGTTATTAATACTAACGAAGGAAAGCCTTGTATTGGCAAACTTGCATTAAATGCTAACTCCGCATGTAATTTCTGATTCAAAGCCTCTGAGTAAAGCTCTTCAAAAAACTGTTGTTTATCTAAGCCGATTTTTTCAGCTAAGGTAATGAGGGTACTTTCATCAGATGGGTTTTGAGCATGCAGATAATAAGCATGTTGAATTGCCTCTATCATTTGTGGCTCTTTATTATGCGCTCTGGCAATAATTGCTGCTCTGCAGGCTGGATAAGTCGAGCGCCTTGGCTGACAAACCTGCCAAAAATCAAAATTAAACTGTGTTCCCAACATCGCACTAATTTTATGCCACGTGCTTTGGAGCATGGCGCGCATATTTTCTGGCATCGGCTCTTGGCTATCTGGCGCAAGCCCCCCTACTCTGTATTCTATTGTCAGCTGCGAAGACAGCGCAGCTTTTAGCTTTAACCACGTTGGTTTATAGCCCCAACACCAACTGCACATAGGGTCATGTACATAAATAAGTTTAGTTTTACTCATAGGGCTCCTGCGTGTGTTTTGATACAACTCGATTTCGGCCTCGCTCTTTGGCAAGGTATAAGTATTCATCTGCCTGTTTAAGTGCTGCGCTAAAATGTTCCACGTTATCCACCTGTGCCACACCTATACTACAGGTAATAAATACCCGCTCATTATCATCTGTTAAGATAGCTTGCTTTGCGACACACTGTTTAAAACTATCGGCTATTTTTGTAGCTGCTGAGGCCGTTTCCTTAGGTAAGATAACCACAAATTCTTCACCGCCATAGCGTGCTTTGACTGCAGAGCTTGGAAATTGTGAGTCGAGTAATTTTGTAAACTCAATCAATACAATGTCACCAAAATCGTGGCCATAGGTGTCATTTAGTCGTTTAAAGAAATCCAAATCAAGTAATAAAATAGAAAACGGCAGGTATTTTTCAGGCGTTTTAGCGGCTAATTTTAAAAAGTGAGCAGAGATAAAACGCCTGTTCGCGCCACCCGTAAGCTGATCAGTATAGGCATCTTGCGTTTGTGCAAGCGTTATATCGGCAATGGCCAAGTGGCTTTTAAACCGAAAGTATTCGCCAATAAACGAAAAAATAAATACAAGCGTAAACGACGCTAAAAAACGAGACTTTTCAACGCTACCATAAGCAACTTGCCCAAAATCAGGTCCGTACAAAATAACGCTGCAACACAATAATAAACCTAAGCCAAGCCTACAGCCATGCTTTACGCCTAATGCTGCAAAGCACACCACTGGGTAAAACATAAGCCAATAAAGCGCTGTATTTTCTTTCCCTCCCGTGTAAGTCAATGCCACACACATGATAAATACAATACACATACTTATTAATGCAACCATTTCAAGTTTGGCCGTTTTTATAAAATAAAAAGCGCCACTAATAAGGGTAATGTTTACCGCTATTAACGAAACAGTGAGTATGGGCGAATACACCTTGTAGTTAAACACCACCAACATGGAGATAACAATAATAGCAATGGCTATCATGGTAAATAACGAAAACGCTTGGCGCTGTTTATCCGAGCTATACACCTTATCGATGTTGATAAGGCTTAACCAACTTTGTCCTGACACTGATTTTTTTGCCATATTTTAAACTCTAAACTTTTGAACCACGTGTGCTAAATTGCAACTTAAGTTTAGTACATTCAGTATAAGTGTTTTTTTAAATTTTTTGTGCGGTAGCGACGGCAAAAGCTTAATACTTAAAAACGCTTTTTAGCACTGATTTTTGCCCACTATAACTAATCATACTTTGTTTCACTGATCCGATAATGGTTTTGTACTGGTGAATAGTTGCCAAACTTAACAATACAATTTTTTGCATTTACACGGCGCACTGCTAACCACTTGTATGTAATTTTTGAAGCAATGCCTATTTAATTGGCCGAAGCCGATTTCGAGGAGTTATTTATTGATAAGGCCAAAGAAACAAAACGGTGCGAGTTAAAGTTGGGTGAGTACAGCATGAACGCCTTTTTTAATTATTTGTTATAGCGTGTATTTTTAACAAATATTTAAAGGTGTGTCGCTAATAACAAGTTAGATAAGCTCTATTTGAACTTAAAATAAGAATAAAGAACCAGCTATTTGATAATACATACTGAATATACGACATTATTTACGGTCAAAACTAAATTTATTGGAACGTTCCTGCAAATTTGTTATAAAAAAGCGACTGAATACGTATTCAGTCGCTCTTACATACAAGCGTATTTACCATTTTTTAGCTAAACGAACCACGTTCAAGCCATACCAAGCAATAAATACGTAACACACTAGCGGAACAAAAAAGCTTTGCTGTATATTAACAACATCAGCAATGTACCCTTGTAATAAAGGCACCAATGCCCCGCCGACAATTGCCAAACACAACCAGCCAGACCCCTTACTAGTCAATGATCCTAAGCGCTCTATAGCAACAGAAAAAATAGTTGGGAACATAATTGAGTTAAATAAACCAATTGCAAGAACCGCGTACAGCGCAACATTACCTTGTGTAAATATAGTCACAAGTAATAAGGCAATTACCATACAGGCATTAAAAGCCAACGCTTTTGAAGGCGCTATCTTTTGCAGTAAAGCTGAGCCAATAAAGCGACCAACCATAGCTCCGCCCCAGTAGTAGCTGATTAGTGCGGCAGCAGCGTGTTCTTCAAGCCCTGCTATATGCGCTTCACCAAAAAAGTTAACTAAAAAACTACCAATAGCAACTTCACCACCTACATAGCAAAAAATAGCCAGTACACCCATTGTTAAATGGGGTGCTTGTGTTAATGAACGAGTTTCATTAATTGGGTTATTTTCTTCTTTATGCCCTTCTATGTCAGGCAATTTAATAAAGGCGAACACAATCGCAATAATCAGTAAGGCCGCTGCTAACATTAAATAAGGGACTTTTACAGATTCAGCGCTTGCAGCACTGGCCGCTAGTGTTCCCGCTGTACCAAAAAAGAGTATTCCCCCAACATACGGGCCTACTGTTGTACCTAAAGCATTAAGCGCTTGCGCTAAATTTAGCCTTGATGACGCGGTTTTTTCAGGCCCTAAAGCAGCTACGTACGGGTTAGCAGAGACCTGCAAAACAGTTACACCGGCAGCAAGTACAAATAATGCACCTAAAAACAACCAGTATTCATGCACCACTACTGCAGGGTAAAACAGCATACAGCCAATTGAGGCAACCACTAGGCCGGTTAGTATGCCTTTTTTATAACCTAATTGTTTAACCAATATTCCGGCCGGAATAGAGACAATAAAATAGGCGCCAAAAAAGCAAAACTGTACCAGCATTGCTTCAAAGTAAGTTAGGTCAAAAACGCCTTTAAGACGAGGAATTAGTACGTCGTTTAAAACAGTAATAAAACCCCATAAAAAAAACAGTGTGGTCATTGCAGTCAGCGGTAACAGGTAATTTTTATTTTGTTGCTCTTTGACCGCAAATGATTGATTGGTATTTATTTCACTCACGTCATTTTCACTCCATTAACAAGTTGAAAATGATTTTACACGTTTAAGGCATATTAAAAGCACAAAATAATTGGAACGTTACAATAAACCACATTCATTCATTAAGGTTTTTTTGAGCCTTTGTGTTTCGCCACTATTTTTAAACTTGTACAAAGCCGTATTAATATCTTCTAGAATAGATAACCAATTAGGCGTTTTTTTGCTAATAGCAAAGTAGAGGGGGTTAAACTGAATTGGGTGACTTTCTGGTTCAATAGCACTGAGTAAAGCCTGTTTCTCGTTATCGGGTAAAGAGGCATATTTAACCGAGTAAATCAGTACAGCGGGATCGCCTATAATTAAATCCACACGCTCAGCCGCCAGTAATTTTACAAGCTGTAAATCATCAACGGCGTTAATAATAATAAATTCGTTATTATCCATCATGGCATCAAACTCAGGCGTATTTTGATAGCCTCTAACTACCCCAATACGCGAGCCCTTTAATGACTTTAAATTGCCATTAAACCTATCGGGCTCGCCTCTGCGTTTTAAAAAGCCTATATTGCCGCCTTCAAACGAATTAGAAAGGCCAAGTAATTTTCGACGAGTTTGGTGTGGTACGTAATCAGAAGGTGCGGTATCTTCGATAAAGTATTCTGGCATTAATATATCTGCTTTACCTAGTTCAACGGCACGAACAGCTCTTGCCCACGGTACAAATTCAATGTAAACGCTATAGCCAGCACTGTTAAATATAGATACGGTAAATTGATACACCCACCCTTTATTACACAGTTTGTTACCTATGTAAGGCGGCCAATCTTCAGTAACAACGTGAATAGTTTTAGTGCTGTTAGGTACGCTAAATAAATAACCTGATTTATAGCGCTCACCTGTTACAGTGTAGGATGTATCGTCCTGCATGTAAGTCACAGGGACCTGAGCAAAGCAAAAAGGTGAAAGTAAAAACAAAACTAACAATATGCGCATAGTTACACTTTATTTGGAATATTTCCCTAAAGTGTAGAACTAAGTACGCAAAGTAAAAGAAATTTTATTAAGATAGTTTTGCTCGAAGCTTAGGTTTTATCCCACTTCATTTTATTATTGGTATCGCGCGAATTAATAATGGTTGAATCACTGCTCTCTACACCACCGAGCTTTGCTAAACGGTCGTACAATACGACATTACAAGTAGCAGCAAGGTTCATACAGCCAATAGTTGGCACGTACACGACTTCATCACACCATTTTAAAACATCTTTTGGTATAGAGCCGTCTTCAGGGCCGAATAAATAAAATGCATTTTCTGGGTGCTTAAAATCAGGCAAAGGTGTCGCGCCTTCAATGAGTTCAATAACCACAACAGTTGCACCTTCTGGTTTTACGCTTTGTAGATTATCAGTGGCATTTAAGGGGATCCGCTCAACAACGTTTTTAGTATCGGTATGAAATTTTTTAGCGTTTAAATAACGGCTACCGGTAAAGAAAACTTGCTTTGCATCGTAGCAACCCGCAGCACGTAAAACACCGCCTACATTTGTAGGGCTTTTAGGGTTTATTAGACCTATGCTAGCTTTTAAGTTGCTCATTAATCGCAATCCTTAGTGGGCCACTCAGCTATGTATAAATCAAAGTCATCAAGCTTTACGTCACAGTCTTTTACTGTTTTATCTTTAACGGATATACCTAACTCATGCATTTGTGATTTTTCGCCATTGTTTAAAAGCGGGTGCCACGATGCTAAACCACGGCCTTCGTGTAATCGGCGATAGCTGCAGCTTTGCGGCATAAAAAAGATATCTTTAAGGTTGGCTTTGGTAAGCTTTACACATGAAGGAACAAGCGTCTGGCGGTTTTCGTATTCGCTACAACCACAAGTGTTGTTATCAAGATATTGGCAAACAATGTTAGTGAAAATAAGCTCTTCACCTTCGCGTAATTGATCCGTAGCGGTAAACTCGTCTTCATCCTCACTGTCAATAAAGGTGTTTAAACAACATTTTCCGCAACCATCACAAATCGCTTCCCATTCGTTTTGGTTCATATCGGCTAAACTTTTTTTAAGCCAAAACTGTGTATTTGCTAATTCTTGATCAAACATAATTTACTCGCGCCCCTAAAGAGCGCGCATTCTAACGTATTGCAGCTATACGCGCAAAGCCCGTGCTTTTATCAACACGGGCGTTCGTGTATTGTTTTATTTCTGCGTAGCAACCCAACGTTTAATTTTTTCTTCTAAAATTGGCATTGGTAGTGCGCCGTCAATCAGTATTTGAGTGTGGAAGGCTTTAATATCAAACTTATCGCCTAGCGCCTTTTTAACGTAATCACGCAGCTGCTTAATTTTAAACTCACCTAACTTGTACGAAAGAGCTTGGCCAGGCCATGCTATATAACGCTCAACCTCTGCAATTACATCGCTTTTAGCCATAGATGAATTAGCTAGCATGTAATCAATCCCCTGCTGACGAGTCCAACCTTTTGCATGAAAGCCAGTATCAAGCACCAAACGCATCGCTCTAAGTTGCTCATCCGCTAAACGCCCATACCACATATAAGGGTCGGTAAATAAGCCAAGTTCTTTACCTAAGCTTTCTGCATACAATGCCCAACCCTCAGCAAATACGGTGTAGCCACCAAACTTTCTAAAGTCGGGTAAGCCTTCTATTTCTTGCTGTAGGGCAATTTGAAAGTGATGACCCGGTGCAGCTTCATGTATAGAGAGTGTTTCAAGCAAAAACTTTGGCTGTGCTTTTAAATTAAACGTGTTTATATAAAAAATACCGGGGCGTGAACCATCGGGTGCTGGGGCCGCATAAGATGCGCCCGCAGCAGATTGCGCTCGATATGGTTCAACCGCTTTAACAACATAGGGGGCTTTAGGGGCAATATCGAATAATAAAGGAACACGTGCATCTATTTTTTGCTTAACATCTTCATACGCAGTTATTAATGCCCTTGGCGTGTCGTAATAAAACTCATCTGAATCACGTAAGTGCTGAAAAAACTCAGCCAATGACCCATTAAATCCAACATCCTGTTTTACTTTTTTCATTTCATCTAAAATGCGTGACACTTCACTTAACCCAATGGCGTGTATTTCATCCGCAGATAAACTCAATGTGGTATTTTTTTTAATTTGGTATTCATACCATGCTTTACCATTTGGTAAATCACTATAGCCAACCGTTGTACGACTATTAGGAATGTATTCATTAACTAAAAAATCACTCATACTTTTATAAGCAGGTACTAATTGCGTCATAATAAGTGAGCGGTACTGCGCTGTGATCGTCTCTTTTTGATCTGAGGTAAATGATTCAGGGAAGTTTTTAATCGGTCCCCAAAATAAAGAGTCTTCAGCACGTTTAACAACATGCGCTGCAAATTGCGGCTGTAGTTTTTTAGCTAAAGGTTTTGGTAAAGAAATACCTTGCTTTAAACCTTCCCCCATTGAGCGTTGAACACTTGCAAGCCAAGCTACAAAACCTTCGCTGCGCTTTATAAAATGACTATAATCTTCGGCTGTATTAAACGGTTGTGCGCTTTGCCCTGAGCCAAAACCCGCAAAGGTATTATGCGCGCCTGCCATTTGGTTTATTGGTAGCATGTAAGATGGAAATTGCATGCCTTCCAAATTAAGCGCCAAATCTCGCGCTAGTATTTCGTAACTTAAAAGTGCCTGCCCTGTTAATTGCGATTTATCAATAAGGGCAAGGCGCTGCTGGTACTTTTTATAAAAAGCGGTTTTTTTAGCTCGATTTTTAGATGAAATCTCTGGGGTAAACTTATCGTTGAATTCACTGCGACCACTGTAGGTTGCATTAATAGGTTTAAAGCTCAGTAACTCGTTATAATATTGGGCTACAAGCACATCTAATTGCTGCTCATAAGAAAGCTCTGAAACAATAGCTGCGGGTGCGTTTGACGTGTTTAGCTGTGCACTACTACCTGTGTTATTACTGGTTTGTGTGTTCATACAGCCGCTTAATGCAAACATAACGCCACTAGCAACTAAGGCAAGTTTAATTGATTTCATGATAATCCTTTTTAGTATCGTCAGCCGATTATGCGCATTTAACCTGCGTTAATAAAGTAATTACGATAAATGGGGATTAACCTATTATATTTACACTTTTATATTAGGTTGTTACATTTTAATTAATGAACCGCCACCAGAAGAAAAACACAATGAAAAAAAAGCTACTCAGCGCCTCCATTGCACTTATGTGTTTAGGAAGTTTTAACGCGCAAGCCCTTACTTATGTAACTGCTAAAGCATTAATAGATGTAAAAACAGGTGAGGTTATTCACTCCCCCCTGCTCACAATAGATAATGGGGTGATAACCGAGGTTACACTAAACAAAAAACCAAAAATAACCAAAGATGATCAGCATATTGATTTACCCGAGCTTACTTTAATGCCGGGACTTATGGATATGCATGTTCATTTAACTAGTGACCCAACAGTATCGCGAAGTGAGCGTTTAAGTCAGTCGGTACCGCGCATGGCCATTAAAGCCGCGCACTTTGCTAAAAAAACATTGCTTGCTGGTTTTACTACCCTCAGAAATGTAGGAGCCGAGGGCTATAGCGTGATTGCAGTGCGTGATGGTATTAACGCCGGAGATATTGTAGGCCCGCGTATTTGGGCAGCTGGCCCTTCGCTTGGGATCACAGGCGGACATTGCGATAATAACCGTTTACCACCAGAGCTAAAATACACTTCAACAGGGGTAGCCGATGGCCCATGGGCTGCACGTGTAAAAGTACGAGAAAACATAAAGTATGGCGCTAATGCCATTAAGTTTTGCGCCACGGGGGGCGTTTTTTCTAAAGGTACAAAAGTGGGTGTACAGCAGTATTCATTTGAAGAAATGAAAGCAATTGTAGATGAAGCCCACATGCGTGATTTACCTGTAGCCGCTCACGCACATGGCACAAGTGGTATTAAAACAGCTATAAAAGCCGGCGTAGATAGTATTGAACATGCCAGCTTTTTAGATGATGAAGCCATCACACTTGCTAAAAAACATGGCACGTGGTTATCAATGGACATTTATAATACAGAATACACACTGAGCTTTGGTGAGCAAAATGGGGTAGATGAAGAAAACCTCAATAAAGAACGTCAAGTGTCTAAAAAGCAGCGCGACAGCTTTAACCGCGCAGTAAAAGCCGGTGTAAATATGGTATTTGGTACCGATGCTGCTATTTACCCTCATGGCGATAACGCCAAACAATTTAGCCGTATGGTTAAATTTGGCATGAGCGAACTAAAAGCAATACAAGCTGCCACCATTAACAGTGCAAAGCTATTAAAAATGGATAATAAACTGGGTCAGCTAAAATCAGGGTTTGCAGCCGACATTATTGCAGTAAAAGGTAATCCACTTAAAAATATCTCTGTGCTTGAGCGCATTCCTTTTGTTATGAAAGCAGGCGTTGTTTATAAAAAATAGTCACTAATTAATGTATTATTTTACAAAAGCATGAAAGCTTACACTTTCATGCTTTTTATTTATAGCATTAATTTAACCTTAAATTTACTTTTTAGAGCAATAACTCACCTACCGCGCAATTAATTTCACTTTTTTAGAATTTTTTATTCACTTAACGAATAATAACTATTACTATTCGCACACTTTATGGAATGCGAATAATTATCAATATGAAAAAGTTCAAATACTCTCTTGTTACACTTGCGTGTTTAAACGCATCATTAGCGGTTGCTGCAACAACGGCTGAAAAAGACATTGAGCGCATCAGCGTTTACGAAAAGCAAAACCAAGTTGTAATGAGCTCAGGCCTTGCAACTAAATCAGACATGTCGTTAATGGAAACACCGGCTCCGGTTGTTATTATTGACCGTGAACTTATAGAGTCACAAGGTGTAGATAGCCTACAAGAGCTTGTACGTAATGTAAGTGGTTTAACTCAAGCCGGTAATAACTACGGTATAGGCGACAATTTAGTCATTCGTGGTCTTGATGCTAATTACACTTACGATGGTATGTATGGCGGTGCAGGCTTAGGTAATACATTTAACCCAACTCGTTCACTCACTAATGTTGAGTCGGTTGAAGTACTTAAAGGCCCTGCTACCGGTTTATATGGTATAGGCAGTGCTGGTGGTGTTATAAATCTGATAGAAAAAAAGCCTGAGTTTGAAGAAAAACATAAAATATTTGCCGAACTTGGCCAATGGGATAGTTATTCACTTGCCTTTGATAGCACCAATGCGATTACCGATGACCTAGCGTATCGCGTAATGGCTAAAACGGCCTCAAGCGATGGCTTTCGTGATTTAAAAGAAGACCGCGACGAAATTTATACCTCGCTTAAATACATACTAAGTGACAATCAAGATATCATGCTCTCTGCAGCCTATATTAAAGACTCAATTGCAGTAGATTCTATTGGCCACCCTATTCGAATTTATAACGCAGAAACCGCCAATGGTTTAACTGCAGGTGAAGTAACTGGCGCAGATTTAGTAAATGACCCATCTGGTAATGGTGTTCAATTAACTGCGGCTCAACAAACACAATTGGCAGATTCGCTTTCATCAACCGATGGCCTTACCCCGTACGATTTTGGTACTAACGGTATTATCTCTCCTATGGCGGACGATAATGAAGGTGAAGAGCTTCGCTTTAAGCTAACCCATAATTACTTTATTACAGATGATTTATTTTTAAATCAGCAGTTACAGTACCGTAACTACACATCAAGCTTTGCTCGTCAAACTGGTGCGTTTAATTATGTGTATTCAACACGCGATGGCATTATAAATAACGACCCGCGTGCCCCGTTAGTTGAAGACGGTGTACTTTATCCATTTGCAGCGCGACGCCAAGAATACCGTCAAGTAGAAGCTGATGAAAAGTCATGGCAGTATTTCTTAGATTTACGCTATGACTTTATGTTAGGCGACGTAGATAACGAATTACTGGTTAATGCAAACTACGAAGACAGAGACATTCGCTTTAAACAGTATTCTATTTACGATGCAGACAAAGTTATTTACGACAGCGAAGGAAATGTACTGTATCAGGGCACGCTGCCATATATTTATGATATGCGCTCGCCAAATTGGCCAACAGGCAGTTTTGATGACTACGACCCACTAAAAACCAGTGACTACAATAAAAAAGTACAAGCGTGGGGCTTAGGTATTCAGCACGTAGGCTACATTACTGAGCAGCTTACAACCCGAGTTGGTGTTGCTTATAATCGCATTAAGCAAACATATGAGCACTATGGTGTAGATGAGCGTTATAGCTCAAGCCGCGCTGAACCAACGCCTGAAGCAAACACATCAGACAGTGGCTTAACTTATAACTTAGGCGCAACGTATCAACCTACTGAAAACTTTTCCGTGTTTATTAACCACGCTAAAGGCCGTACTGCCTACAGTGTATTAGGCTCAGTAGCAGGTACAGAGGCAGACCGTGAAGACTCTGAGTCTATCAGTAACGATTTAGGCTTTAGATTTAAAGCATTTGATGATCAGCTTTTAGCATCACTGGTGGTATTTGAAAGCGCGCGTACAAACCTTGAATACACAAACCCACTGTATGAAGCCGGTGTGTCTGGGCCTGATGTAGTAGAGAGCTACTACGATGGTGAAGAGCAAACCAAAGGCGTTGAACTCGATTTAAATGCGCACTTAAACGAGCAATGGAAAGTAAATGTAAACGGCGTATACCAAGATGCCCGCGATAAATCTAATCCAAATAGCAGCAGTTACGATACACGCCAAAAAGGCGTACCGTATGTAACGGCAAGTACGTGGGTTACCTACTATGCCGATATGTTTAACCTACCTGAAGCTGTTAACATAAGTGGCGGTATTACTTTTGTAGATAACAGAAGCACAAACTCTAGCTCGTTTAGTATTCCTGATGGCTATGTACCAAGCTACACGGTGTACGACGCAGCAGTTTCGTACACCACTAATAAGTGGCACATGCAGCTTAATTTAAACAATTTGTTTAATAAAAAGTACTACTCAAAAGCCATGTTTTTAGGTGGTATGCCAGGCGAAGAGCGTAATGCAAAACTAAGTTTTAGCTACACACTTTAACCCTGCCTAAGCAAGTAATTTACTCCTACTAAAAGTAGGAGTAAATTAAACTTAATCTTGATTTAATACTCTACAAAAGATACCAGGCTAAACGTTGCTATAATTTATAAGCGTGCTAGCATTACTTTCTGAATTTACTGAAACTTAAAAAGCTATGAGTCTATCTGAAAAAAACTTAGCCTTTGTTATGCACTGTGGTGAAATGGGCAGCCGTTGGGGTTTCAATCGCACGATTGGCCAAATGTGCGGTTTACTGATCATCACCAAAGAGCCCATGACCGCAAATGAGATTGCCGATGCGCTAAGTATCTCTCGTGGCAATGTAAGCATGGGAATTAAAGAGCTCCAGTCATGGCAATTAATTAAAGTGCATCATATCCCTGGTGATCGTAAAGAATATTACGCCCCAGCGGGTGAAATTTGGGATATGGCTAATCGCGTATTTGAAGAGCGTAAAAAGCGTGAAATAGACCCTACCCTAAGTTTGCTGCGTGATAACCTTTTAGACGAAGCAAACAACGAAGAAGAGCGCTATGCGCAAAAGCAAATGGGCGAAATCCACAACCTACTCGAAACGGTTACTAAGTGGTCTTCAGAGTTACAACGCCTAAGCCCAGAGCAGCTTAATAAGCTAATGAAGCTTGGTTCAGGAATTGGCAAGGTTATCGATTTAAAAGATAAAATATTTAAAAAAGAACATGATTAAACAAATAAAAAAAGCCGCATAGCGGCTTTTTTTTATTACACAACAGCGTATAAATTATATTTTTGGATAACCAATTCTATCTGATAGATAGCCCACGCTGGTGGCAAAGTAATATGAGCGGTTCCAGTGCATAAACACTTTGTAGTTATCGTACGCTAAGTACATACGCCCATTAATGTCATCGGGCATTACCAGTGCAGCGCGTACATCAACATTAGGTAAGTCAGAGCCGTCAGCTTTGCGTACACCCAGAGCCTGCCAGTCTGCAAGCGAGCGCTCTGAGTCGTTCCAATATTCCAACCATTGCTTACGTGTTTTAGTGCCACGTTTTAGCACGTATTTACTGTCAAAATTTTCAGGTAATTTTACCTGGCGACCCCAAGTTAGTGAGTCATCCCAACCTTCTTGTTTTAAATAATTGGCAATCGATGCAAATGCATCCTCTTTGGTGGTCCAAATATCTTTGCGGCCGTCGTTATTGTAATCAACGGCGTAGGCGTTAAATGAGGTAGGCATAAACTGAGTTTGCCCCATTGCTCCAGCCCAAGAGCCTTTAAATTTATCAAGCGTAATATGGCCTGACTTTAAAATATCTAATGCTGCCCAAAGCTGGCGCTTATAAAGTGCTTCACGACGACCATCAAAGGCAAGCGTCACTAGCGATGAAATAACATTATGGCCACCTTGTATTGTGCCAAAGTTACTTTCAAGGCCCCATAATGCCACTATAAAGCGTGCTTGTACGCCAAACTCTTTTGCAACTTGTTCAAGTACATCTTTATTTTCTGCGTAGAGTTTACGTGCACGATCAATTTTCCATTGCGGTACACGTTTTGGTAAGTAGGTTTCGAGGGTTTCTTTAACCTCTGGCTGGTTTTTATCAGCCGATACAACTTTTTCTTTGTATGAGGCAGTCGCAAATGCATCATCTATTAACTTGCTATCGTACCCTTTAGCAATGGCCTCTTGCTTTAAGTCACTTAAATAAGTTTGAAATTCGGCCTGCGTTTTAGCAACTACAGAGCCACTTAAACACACTGAGCATAAAATTACGGCTAACTTTTTAATCACTATCAACTCCGTTTTCTTTTCGTAATTGGCTAAGTAAATTTTCTTCCGGCGGTGGAATTTGCAAATAGTAACCCTTGTCTGGGTCAGCTAACGCTGCTTTTACTGTTTCAAGGTCGGCACCGCCTAAATGATCACGCTTTGCTAAATTGATAATCATTACATAAATAGGTTGACCAAACATAGCCAGTAAAGGTTCAGGCACTTTACTAAAATCATCTCTTTTTTCAACAAATAAGAAGGTATCCGCTTTTTTCTTACTTTTATATACCGCAGTGAGCATAATGGCCCTATTTAATCTTGCTTAACATTGCCGCACACTATAACATGAGAGTAATAATAAGTTAGAAAAATTAGATTAGAAATTTCATTAAAGGCCTTATTCAGCCTACGTTTATCTAAAATTAATTTCTAATCAGACAAATCAATTGAGCGTGTATGTCGGAACAAATTTTTGAGCTAAAAGGGAACCTTTTCACGTTATCAGTATTGCATCTTTATAGCACTGATATCGCCCTTCTAGCAGAACAGTTGTATGTAAAAATAGCCCAAGCTCCTCGTTTTTTTGAAGGAGCGCCTATTGTTGTTAATTTAGAAGAAATTAAAAACAGCTCACTTGATTTTGTACATTTAAAATCTCTCATTGAGCGTATGAGCTTTAATGCTGTAGGTGTTTGTAATGGCTCAGATGAGCAACACACGCAAGCTAAAGCCGCTGGCCTTTCTGTACTAAATTACTCGCAAGATGCTAAAAGTGCACCCGTTAAACAAGAGGCGCCTAATACCTCTATTGTTGAAAAAAACGTGTACCTACCTGCGCAAGTAATTAATGGCACGGTACGCTCAGGGCAGCAAGTTTATGCAAAAGACAGAGACTTAATTGTACTTGGTGCAGTTAGCCATGGTGCAGAAGTAATAGCCGATGGTAATGTGCATATTTATGGCACCTTACGCGGGCGTGCTATTGCAGGTGCAAAAGGGATTAAAGACGCCTGCATTTATTGCCAAAAGCTCGAAGCCGAATTGGTTTCAATTGATGGCAATTACTGGATCAGCGACTCATTACAAGGTGAGCACTGGGGCAATGCAGTACAAATACAACAAAAAAACGAATCATTAGAAATTTCAGCTTTGGTTAAAGGATAAATCTCATGGCAAAAGTAATTGTCGTTACCTCTGGTAAAGGCGGTGTTGGTAAAACAACATCAAGTGCTGCAATAGGCACCGGTTTAGCTTTAAAAGGCTATAAAACAGTTATTATCGATTTTGATATTGGCTTACGTAATCTAGATTTAATTATGGGGTGTGAGCGCCGCGTAGTATACGATTTTGTAAACGTAATAAACGGCGAAGCCAACCTAAATCAAGCGCTTATTAAAGATAAACGCGTTGAAAAATTATTTTTACTACCCGCATCACAAACACGTGATAAAGACGCCCTTACCCGTGAAGGCGTAGAGCGCGTTTTAAACGAACTAAAAGAAGACTTTGACTACATTGTGTGTGATTCACCTGCAGGTATTGAAGCCGGCGCAATGATGGCGATGTACTTTGCTGATGAAGCAATTGTAACAACAAACCCTGAAGTATCTTCGGTTCGAGATTCAGACAGAATTTTAGGTATTTTACACAGCAAATCAAAACGTGCTGAAGAAGGCCTAGAAAATATTAAAGAACACTTATTATTAACACGCTACAACCCTGAGCGAGTTGAAAAAGGTGAAATGTTATCGGTAGAAGATGTTAAAGATATTCTGTCGATTCCATTACTTGGTGTTATTCCTGAGTCGCAAGCGGTATTAAGTGCGTCTAACTCGGGGCAACCGGTGATACTTGATGGTGATTCAGATGCAGGGCAAGCTTACGCTGATGCAATTAATCGCTTATTAGGTGAAACAGTCGATTTTCGCTTCTTAGACGTTGAGAAGAAAGGCTTATTTAAACGGATTTTTGGAGGTTAATGTGTCTTTACTTGACTACTTCCGCTCAGAAAAGAAAAATAGCGCGTCATTAGCAAAAGAGCGATTGCAGATCATTGTCGCGCACGAGCGTTCGCAACGCGGAACACCGGATTACTTACCACAATTAAAACAAGATATTTTAGATGTGATCCGTAAGTACGTAAATGTAAACACTGATGCAGTGCAGGTACAGTTTGATCAAAACGAAGATGATTTGGCGGTACTTGAGCTCAACGTGACATTACCTGACGAAGAAAAAAAGTAGCACAACTAAAAGCGGCATTTTAAATGCCGCTTTTTGCTTTGCACACTCACTACACGTATGTGGTGCATTGTGTTGTGTTTTAAATTTAAAAGTTTACACGTAAACCAAGTAAAAACTCATGGCTTGCTGCACTGTCAATTTTAAAGCCATCAGTAAATGCATCTTGTCCCGTTTGCACATCACCAAATTCAATGTATTGATACTCAGTGTATAACGACATAGTTTTAGTTATTTGATAGTTAACCCCTGCACCAATATTCCATGTAAATTCGGTTGAATCGTCATCAGCATACGCATCGTAATAGCCATCAACATTTCCATCGAACACGTCAAAGGCGCTAATGCCTGCACCACCTAATTTTGCAGAATAGCTGTTATCGGCAACCCCTAACCCCGCTTTAATATAAGGCGTAAACGCGGTGCTGTTATCAAAATCGTAAAAGCCTTCAATTGTATAAGTGGTGGCTTTTAAATCCCCCTTTAATACATACTGCTCACCTTCACGTGCACCTACGCCAACTTTTGTATCGCTATAGTCAGTATCATGATAGCTAATACGCGCCTCTACTCTAAATTGAGGATTGAACTGATAACCTAAACCAATACTGCCTACAATGCCCTCACCGGCATCAAATTCAGATGGAAAATCACTATCTACGGCAATATTGTTACCAATGGCTTGAGAGTCATTTGCTTGCGAACTATAGCCTACATGTGCAGTTCCATAAAACCCCTCTGCACTAGCTAAAGTAGGTGTGATACACGCTAAAGCAATTGCGGCAACTATAGTTTTTTGTAATGTGTTCATTGTTATTCCTGATTTTTTTAACAACCAAATTATTGGGCTGTAAGGCTAATGTTGAATTCGCAGCTAATATAACTTTTCGATTCACAAGCGAATAGATACAATAACGGCACAATACAATTCCGACTTTCAGAACAATGATTAACTATTTACGACACATGGCTATTTTTGCCAAAGTGGTTTCTGGCGGTTCATTTCGTATTGCAGCTAAGGAGCTTGGCATAGCACCTTCACGTGTTAGCCATAGTGTTTCTGACTTAGAACAGTTTTTAGGCGTCACTTTATTACATAGAACAACCCGTAAATTGTCGCTTACCCCTGAAGGTGAAAAATTTTACGCCCACGTAGAAAACATAACAAAACACGCAGAGGCAGGTTTGAACGAAATTAACTCTGTGGGTGATGAGCCTATAGGGTCTTTAAAAATATCGCTGCCCGCCTTTTTAGCAAGCTACGAAATTTCGGCCGCGATAGCAGAATTTGTGCAAACATACCCAAAAGTGAACTTGTCTCTTAATTACACAGACCAAGTAATAAATATAATGGATGAAGGGCTCGATTTAAGTATTCGAGTTGGCTGGCTAGAAGACAGCTCACTCATGGCGCGTAAAATTGGAGAGAGTAAACGCTTTTTAGTTGCTTCAAGTAAGTACGCTAATAAGCATCAACCCCCTACGCACCCAAACGATTTAAAACAGTGGGATTGGGTTCATTTTAGTATGCGCGGCAGCACTGTAGATTTTACCTCTCCAAATGGCGAAGTGGTGTGTATTTGTGAAAAGTCGCGAGTAAATGTAAATAGTGCGCTTGCAATAAGTCACTTTGTATCTGAAAACTTGGGTCTTGGCATATTGCCCGAAAACCTAGTAAAAAAACAATTAGCACGAGAAGAGCTCATTCACATTTTACCTAACTGGCAACTTAAGCCGCTTGGTTACTATGCGGTATGGCCAAATAATGCACGCAGAGAAAACCTAACACTATTATTAGTACGCTTTTTAGCTAAGCGCGGTTTAGTAACCGCAGAGGATTAAGCAAGTACCCCTTAAGTGAATATGTTATTATGGGCATATTATTTTGCTTTATGCTTGCTATTACTTTGCTATGTTAAATCACGCTTCTTGTTTTACTTTATTTGATTGCTCTGTAGATTCTATACCGCTTCCAGATAAATTTACGTTTCCGTTTTACTACCAACCTCATCCGCTATCTGTTTTAGCCGCAACACAATTACAGCAGCAACTTGATACACATTTACCGTATAACGAAAATGACAGCAACAAAATAGCAGCGAATGATGGCAAAATGTTTGGTGTACTAGTTGTACAAAACCAGCAACAACAACTTGGCTTTTTAGCGGCGTATTCTGGCCAACTTGAAAATTTAAATACCGATATAAAATGCGTGCCTAATGTATCTAAAATGGCATTGGAAGAGGTGAGTTATTTAAAAGAAAGTAAAATTATTAACGAAATAAATGCGCAAATACATGCCCTAGAAAATGCAAGTACATTGAATAAATTAGTAGCGTCATTAAGTGCTGATAAATACGCGTTTGATCAACAGTTACAGGCTCAACAAAGCGTAATGCAAGCCAATAGAAAAGCACGTAAAAAGGCGCGCAGTGAACTTGCAATTAATAACAATCTAGCAATAACGCCTGAGCAACAAGCAAGCTTGCATGAACTGGCAAAACAAAGCATAGAAGATAAAAAACACTATCAAAGCATAAAAGATCACTGGCATGATAAAATAACTCTGCAGCAGCAGGCGCTTAATGCCCTACAGGACGAAATAAAACAGTTAAAAAAACGCCGTAAGATTTTATCTAAAAACTTACAAAAACACGTGTTTGCACAGTACCAATTTTTAAATGCAGAGCATGAAGTTAAAGATCTCAACGCCATATTTGCAGCATTGCCTGAGCATACACCGCCATCAGGTGCGGGAGATTGCGCTGCACCCAAGCTATTACAATACGCTTATCTTAATAATTTAAAGCCAGTGGCTATGGCTGAGTTTTGGTGGGGAAGCGCACCTAAGTCGGCAATACGTCAACATAAAAACTATTATCCTTCTTGCTACAGTAAGTGCCAACCTATTTTATCGCACATGTTAAAAGGCCTCAGCATAGAAGATAACCCGCTACTCGTTAACCCTGCTGAAGGTAAAACGCTGCCGATAGTCTATCAAGACGATGATATTGTTATTGTAAACAAACCCAGCGAGTTTTTATCTGTACCAGGTGTCAATATTGAAGATTCTGTGTATTTACGTATTCAAACACAATTTCCACACGCTACAGGCCCGTTAATTGTGCACAGACTAGATATGTCTACATCAGGTTTATTAGTGGTAGCGCTCAATAAACGAGCCCACAAAGCACTACAAAAGCAATTTATTGCCCGCACTATTGATAAACGTTACATTGCGCTGGTTGATGGTATTGTGCCTAAGGACAGTGGCAAGATAGAGCTGCCATTGCGACTTGATTTTGACGATAAGCCACGCCAGCTTGTTTGTTATAAAAACGGCAAACCCGCACTTACTACATGGCAGGTGCTTGAACGTAAAAAAAATGTTACACGCTTACAGCTCTACCCTAAAACGGGCCGCACTCACCAGTTAAGGGTACACTGCGCTCACCACTTAGGGCTGAATATGCCTATTATTGGTGACACACATTACGGTAAAAAAGCCAACAGGTTACACTTACATGCCGAGTATTTGGCGCTAGATCACCCCATTACCCATAAGCGGTTAACGTTCAGCGTAGCGCCCGATTTTTAATACCAATTCGCATAATTAAGTGATCTATTTTGAGGATGGAAAAACGTGTTGATAGCAAGGCAAAAAAATCGCTATTTAGTTGCTCTAAATGAGAATTTTTTAACGCAGATAGCGACACGTTTAGCCCCTAAAAATGATTAAATATTATTGCGAATTGGTATAACATAGCCTGTTAGCTTAGAAAGTGGGTTTAATTATCCCACTCTTTAAGTGCGTCTTTAACAAAATTGTAGCGCCAAGAATTAAGTAAATCAGGTTTAATATGATTTAGCTTTTGCTCATCAGTGAGTTTCCAATTCCAGCTAATAAGCTGATTAATTTGTTTTTTAGAGGCCATTACATCCTCTGGTATACCCTGCTCTTTTGCCACTTTCGTGATTTTTTGCTTAATATCTTTAGCTACTTTTTTATAAGCCGGAAAATCAATTAAACGTTTAAGCACAGGCGGATGCTCATCAACCGCAAGTGCTTTGGCTTTTTCAATACACTTTAGTATTTCGACCCCAGAGCGGTTTACTTCCATCGACTCAACACCCGGAATTTGTCTTAGCGTATTTAAGCTTGAAGGCCCACGTTTAGCAATTTCCGTCATGTTGTGCTCTTTAAGCACAAAATTAAGCGCTAAATTTTTACGAATAGCTTTATTACGACGCCATACAGCTAATTCTTTTAATACCGCGAGCTCGTGCGGTTTTAGTTGCCATGCGTTTTTGATATCTTTGTAAAGCAGCTCATCTGGGGTTTGAAAGGCGCGTTTATTTGCAATTAACTCGCTCTCATTTATGACAATATCAAATAACTCAGCTTTATTTATACGCTCAATTATTAGTTCAAAACAAGGCAGTAAATGAAACGTATCAGCGGCTGCATAATCGAGCTGCTTTTTAGTTAATGGGCGCTGTAGCCAATTAGTTCGCGATTCACTTTTGTCTATTTCTATGCCTAATAGCTCTTTTACCATTAGTGCAAAGCCCATACAGTTGCCTTCGCCTAAAAGCTGAAGAGCAAATTGTGTATCAAACAATGGAGCAGGTACAAAGCCTGCATATTTTTGAAATACTTCAATATCTTCTGAGGGGGAATGCAACACTTTCAGTACTGATGGATCTTGTAATATTTGCCAAAATTCAAATAACGAGAGTTCGGCAAGTGGATCTATAAGGGCGAGATGCTCACCATCATATACTTGAATAAGTGCAACTTCAGGGTACAAAGTACGGCGGCGCATAAACTCTGTGTCTATGGCTAAAATAGGCTTGTTTTTTATTTGCTCAACAAAGGTGTTGAGTTGATTTTGTGTTTCGATCAATTGGTATTGCACTTAATCTCCTACAATAAAAAAGCCGGCTAATGCCGGCTTTTTTATAGTTTACTAATCTTTTAGGGCTCTTCTGAGAATTTTACCTACATTTGTTTTAGGTAACTCATCCTTAAACTCAACGAGTTTAGGCACCTTATAATTAGTTAAATTATCACGACAGTGATTTATTATATCTTTTTCAGTTAAAGAAGGGTCTTTTTTAACAACAAAAACTTTAACTTGTTCACCACTTACATCGTGCGGAATACCAATAGCCGCGACTTCTAATACGCCGTCGTGCATGGCAACCACTTCTTCGATCTCATTTGGGAACACATTAAAGCCCGATACAATGATCATGTCTTTTTTGCGGTCAACAATATAGAAGAAGCCTTCATCGTCGTATGTGGCAATATCACCGGTAGCAAACCAGCCATCTTGCAAACATTCTGCGGTTGCATCTGGGCGGTTATAGTAACCTAGCATAACTTGTGGGCCTTTAACCCATAGCTCACCGGGTTCACCTTTTGCCGCTTCTTCTCCGTTTTCAAGCATTAGCTTAATTTCGGTATTAGGAGCAGGTAAACCAATAGAGCCATTATAAGCTTCTAAATCATACGGGCTTACAGTTACAAGCGGTGCACACTCAGTTAAACCGTAACCTTCCATTAATTTAGAATTAGTCACTTTTTGCCATTTTTCGGCTACAGGACGTTGTACCGCCATACCGCCACCTAAAGACATTTTTAAATGACTAAAATCAAGCTCTGCAAACCCTGGCGTATTAAGTAATCCGTTAAACAGGGTATTTACACCGGTAATAGCAGTAAATTTATGCTGATTAAGCTCTTTAACAAATGCTGGCATGTCACGTGGGTTTGTAATTAATACATTCAAACCACCGTATTTCATAAACGTTAAGCAGTTAGCCGTTAACGCAAATATATGATAAAGCGGTAATGCAGTAACAACAACTTCAGTACCACGGTCTAATACTTTATCTAAACAGCCCGATACTTGCTCAAGGTTACCAACCATGTTGCCATGACTTAACATCGCCCCTTTAGATACGCCGGTTGTACCACCTGTGTATTGTAAAAAGGCCAGATCAGATAAGCTCATTTCTGGACGCGTATACTTTGCGGGGTCACCTGCCAACACATCTGAAAACTTGATTGTATTTGGCAGGTTGTAGCTGGGTACCATTTTTTTTATGTATTTAACCACAAAATTAACGATATGCTTTTTAATACCACCCACCATGTCGCCCACTTGGGTAACAACAATGTGTTTTACATCCGTTTTTGCAAGTGCTTTTTCAAGCGTGTCTGCAAAGTTAGCCAATATAAAAATAGCTGACGCGTCAGAGTCTTTTAATTGATGCTCAAGCTCTCGTACTGTGTAAAGTGGGTTTACGTTAACCACCACACACCCTGCACGTAAAATACCTAAAATAGCGATAGGCGTTTGTAACAAGTTAGGCATCATTACGGCAACTTTGTCGCCTTTTTTAAGACCTAAATCATTTTGAATATACGAGGCAACACGTTGTGTCGCTGTATCTATTTCATCATACGATAATGTTTTACCCATATTCGTAAATGCAGGTAAATCTTTGTAATCGGTAAAACTTTTTTCGAACACTTCGAGTAACGAGTTGTAATGCTCAGGATCGATTGTTTCAGGCATACCTTCTGGGTAGCGCTTAAGCCAGATTTTTTCCACTCTTAGCCCCTGTTTATAATTATATTTTTATTAACCTTAATCTAAGTAAGGCACTTTAACAATTGAGCAAATACTCTAATGCAGGAATAATCCCACATTTGGCGCTAATTTACAATTAACATGCACCATTTTGCAGCATAAAGGCTTGAATATGCTCAAAACATAACCCACTGCTTTGCATATGGCAATGATGCCCGCCATCTACATTAATTACCTTCAAGTTGTTGTAATAGCTAATATACTTGGCCAAATTTTGTTTTACAAACGAATAACCTTGGTTACCTAAAATTAATTGGCTTGGTGCAATTAATTGTTTTATTGCACCAATACATTGCGCTTCATCAAACCTAAAACCTGAGTGATTTTTAAGCTTAGGGTCTGTTGTTAACTCATACCCTAGTTCACTTTGCTTAATATTACGACTCATCAATAAGGTGATCAGTTCGTTATTTAAATCTGTTGTACTTGCTCGCGCTTCGATAATTGCGGATTCGGATTTATAAACGCGCTTTTTTTTATTGTAGGCGCGCTCTCTGTTAAGTATCGCCCCCTTTAATTGCTCACATGCTTCATCACTGGGGGTTGTAAC
Source organism: Pseudoalteromonas sp. P1-7a (assembly GCF_001401855.1). NCBI lineage: Bacteria > Pseudomonadati > Pseudomonadota > Gammaproteobacteria > Alteromonadales > Pseudoalteromonadaceae > Pseudoalteromonas > Pseudoalteromonas sp. P1-7a. Next base: position 197,691 of record NZ_LKDU01000001.1, read on the forward strand.
ACAGCCAACCCCTTCAATAAAGGTAACTGAATGCACATACTCACTAAAACAACTAGCAAATAAACCAGCCACAATTGCGCCCATTGAATGGCCGACTAAATGTACCTTTTTTGCCCCTAAGCTCTTTATAAGTTGGTACACATCGTCAATATAATCAACAAAATAATAATGAGCGTCCTGTGCACGCCAATCAGATAGCCCATGCCCAGCAAAGTCAACACAATACCAAGTATGCTGCGGATTAACCTGATCCAACATAGGTGTAAAACTATTACTGTTATCTAGCCACCCATGCAAGGCTATAACCAGCTCATCGCCAGTGCCTTTTTGTAAGCCACGCAATGTTATATTTCTTGTTTTTATTTCAAATGGCTGCAACAGACACCTCTTTTTAACGTGCGACATTATTTATAACATACTAGTTGTCAGACCTCTAATACCAAAATTTTTTATATTTTTTATATTTATAAAGACCTCTTGATTTGTAAGGTTAACTTTAGAACTTTAATTATATATTTAATTTCAACAACTTAACTTATTTTAAGTTTCATTAATTTAATAAATAATTACAAACAGAGCTTAAATACTCTTCAGGTAAGTAATGTATACCACTATATTCATTACACTATAATTAACATAAGCTAAAAAAATGGCTGTATTGTTTTAGTGACAATTAGCCAAACCTGTTTATATACTTTGCTTTTTATTCTTACTTCATTTCATTATTATACGAGGGCGTATTGAACTTTGTGGATTGAAACTTGTTCAATCTACGGGCGGTTAAATCCTGGTACGAGGTTTGTAACCTTGTGGGCGGAGTAAAAACCTAGCAAAAACTTAATCGCCTTAGAAAGAATTTTTGGGCAGCGCATGTTTGGTATTTATGCTGCAAATTCAACACGCCGTAACCATATACAATTGTGGTGCTATTTAAACAGCACATTCATAGGGATAAAAATGAAAAACCAACTTAGCTTATTAGCGCTTTTATGTGCATCTACCAGTGTTTATGCAAGCGATGCACCTAAAAATGTAATTTATATGATTGGTGATGGGATGGGTCCTGCCTATACAACCGCTTATCGTTATTTTAAAGATGATCCAACCACCAAGCAGATTGAAACAACCGTATTTGATACTATTTTAACAGGCATGGCGCGTACTTACCCTGACGATCACACTTATGTTACCGACAGTGCTGCAGGTGCAACCGCACTGAGTAGCGGCCATAAAAGTTATAATGGTGCTATTGCAGTCGATACTGACAAAAAGCCTGTTAAAACCATGTTAGAAATAGCAAAAGAACGCGGTATGACAACGGCATTAGTGGCTACCTCGCAAATTAACCATGCCACCCCAGCTAGTTTTGCTACACATAACGAATCACGTCGAAATTACGATGCGATTGCTAATGAGTACATAGATAACAAAATTGCCGGTAAACTCCCTGTTGATTTAATGCTAGGGGGCGGTACGCAGTATTTTATTAGAGAAGACCGTAACCTCGTTGATGAATTTAAAGCAGCTGGTTATCAATATAGCGATGATATAAAAAACCTTGGTCAGATCACACAAGTACCGGCACTTGGCTTATACGCCCCAATGGGCCTGCCATTTGCGCTTGATGCTAATTCAAACCACTTAACGCAACTAACAGCTAAAGCATTTGATTTACTCGACGGCCAAAATAAAGACGGCTTTTTTGTAATGATTGAAGGCAGCCAAATTGATTGGTGTGGACATGCTAACGATGTAGCCTGTGCCATGGCCGAAATGGATGACTTTGCACAGTCGATTGAAAAAGCAAAAGCCTATATTGATAAAAACCCTGATACTTTATTAGTGGTTACTGCAGATCATTCAACTGGTGGGTTAACCCTCGGTGCGCACGGACAATATAAGTGGGATACAGAAGTTATTAAAGGTGTTAAAGCAACAGCCGTTGAGCTAACAAAGCAATTACTCGCTGCTGATGACTTAGAGCCTATTTGGCGCGCCAACACAGGTATTGAATATACACCGGCTAATAAAGTAAAACTTGAACAAGCGAAGAAAATGGGCGAAACAGCGCTTAATTTAGCCATTAAAAGTATTATTAGTGACGCCAGCTTTACTGGTTGGACAACAGGCGGACACACCGCTGTAGATGTACAAGTATTTGCCTACGGTAAAGGCAGTGAACACTTTAACGGTGCTCAAAATAATACAGATATTGCCGATAAACTAATTGGCTTTATTAAACAGTAGCCATAAGCTTACGAAAAAAGCCCGAACATGTGTTCGGGCTTTTTATTTTTTACTGTTACTGGGGCTAAGCGTATATATCGACGCCTATTAAATCTTGTACTTCGGCTCGACGCTCTAAATTTGCAAATTCTGTATATGTTGAAATTGCTTTACTCACCGTTGCGCTTGGTTGGTCATAAATAGTTTGGCTGTACTTTGCTTTACTAGTGCTTTGACTAAAGTATTGATTAGCAAGCTCTACACCCGCTTTACTAGTTTTTACATAATCTGTGTTTGTTTTTTGACTGGCGCTATCATCCGCTAAACCTTGCGGTTTAGAGGGTATAATTTTTGTAGAGCTGACCTTTGCAGGAATATCCCCAGTAAAAAAACCAGCGCCAATTGGCAAAGTCATAAATAACTTCCAATAATAAACATATTAAAAATTATGATTTAAAAACACCCAATTTGCAACTCTTGTGCTTATTCGCGACCCGGTAGTTTTTTCCATGTTACTGTATCGCGCACATATTTAGGTTGCGCATCGCTTGCTTTAACAACCTCGCCCTTCAAAAAGGCCGTGCCTACATGGCTAAGCATATAGCGAGCATCTGGCAAAGTAATGGCTGTATTTATGGTTATATTGCTAACGTTTTTAAGTGCATCAGGGTAGCTTTTAAATCCCGTGCCAACGGCAATCGCGTGTAACTCTTCACTGTTTATGTGCTCTTCGCTTAATAACTCTGGTTTTATAACACACTCTTCATTTACCAACTCCATGCGTGCGTTATTTACCTGGTATTGGGCAAAATAAATTTCTCCCATGCGCGCATCTATAGCTGAATACACTACTGGCGCCTGCGTTTGTTCGTACGCTTGCTGGGCCATAATTGCCAAGGTTGATACACCCACTAATGGTAAATTGGCTGAATAAGCTAACCCTTGTGCAATAGCAACACTAATGCGTACACCGGTAAAGCTACCTGGCCCTTGGCCAAAGCCTATAACGTCCAAGTCTTTTAATTTACACTGTGCTTTATTAAGAAGCTCATCAACTAAAGGGAGTATTTTTTGACTATGTTGCTGTGGACATTCTTCAAAATGATGAAATGTTTGGCCCTCAAAGTGTAAAACTAAAGATAACGCTTCGGTTGAGGCATCTAGGGCAAGAATATTACTTTTAATCATTTTAGTACTCTAGTTAATGTGTTTTAAAAATGTGTTTGCATCTTCTAAGCTTCGCGTGCGACGCATCGGCGGTAAGCTTTTTAAAAATACTTGGCCATATTGGCGCGTTACTAATCGGTTGTCGCAAATAACCAGCACGCCTTTATCTTTGTTATCTCGAATTAAACGCCCTACGCCCTGCTTGAGCGCAATAACAGCTTGCGGTAGCTGTATATGAGCAAACGGGTCTTTGCCTTGCATTTGACAATCTTGCATTTTGGCTTGCAGTAATGGGTCATCCGGTGCTGCGAAAGGTAACTTGTCAATAATAACACAGCTTAACGTGCTACCACGTACATCAACCCCTTCCCAGAACGAGGCAGTACCTAACAATACCGCATTACCATGGCGCGTAAATTTTTCCAGTATTATACGCTTAGACATTTGCCCTTGCATATAAACTGGGTAGTCCATTTGTGTGGTTAACCCCTCAGCCACCAAATGCATCATTCGGTAACTTGTAAACAGCACAAAGCAACGCCCTTTAGCCGATTTAATCAGCTCTAGGGTTAATTTTATAATTGCGTGAGGCATGTTCTCTGCGTGCGATTCAGGCAAATATCGTGGTAAGCATAAAAGCGCCTGATTAGGGTAATCAAAGGGGCTATCAACCATCATACTTTGCGCAGGAGTAATACCTAAGCTTGCATTAAAGTGATCGAGCTTATTATCAACCGATAACGTGGCTGAGGTAAATACAAACCCTGCGCCGGTGTCTTTCATCATTTGAGCAAATTTAGCAGAGACATTAAGTGGCGTAATATTAACCGTTAAATAGCGCCGCGTGGTTTCGTACCAATAGCTAAAGCCCGTTTGTGCGGTATCAAAAACACGCTCTAACTGACCTTTAAACGCTAAAGTGCGCTCAAACGGATGCTCTATTTTATCACTTCGCTCTAGGCACAGTTTTAATACCTGATAAACAAAGTCTAAATCGCTAATTACCCGATGCAGCGCTGCGCAAATTAATTTATCACTGAGCTTTTCGCGCCAATCTCCTCGGCTTCCATCTACACCAAACTGTAAACGTAAATCAGCCACACTGGTTTCAAGCTTATTAAGGCTTTTGCCAAGCTGCAGCATATCGGGAATTTCTGCACGGTAAATAGCGCGTAAATCGTTAATTAAATCCACCAACTTTTTAGTGCTAATACTTTCACCAAAGTAGTCACTAGCAATTTCGCTAAGCTGATGTGCTTCGTCAAAAATATAAGCGTCGGCGGTGGGCATAAGTTCGGCAAAACCGGAGTCTTTTACTGCCATATCAGCAAAAAATAAATGATGGTTTATAACCACTACATCCGCTTCGGCTGCATTTAAACGCGCTTTGCGTATATAACATGATTGAAAGTCTGGACACTCTTTGCCTAAACAATTATCGGCTGTCGAATTAACATAGGGCAGTACCTTGGCGTCTTCTTCAATACCAATACAATCAGCTAAATCACCCGAGTGTGTTTCACTGGCAAATTTTGCAACCATAGCAAGTTGATGCATTACATCAGGATCGTCTGTTGGTACATGGGCTACATGTTGGTTTAGCCTATAAGTGCACAGATAATTAGCGCGCCCTTTTAACAGTGCGGTTTTTTTAGATGCATTAAGTGCTTTTACTAGCTGAGGTAAATCGCGGTGGTATAACTGCTCTTGCAAGGCCTTAGAGCCTGTAGAGATAATTGTTTTACCCTTAGATTTAAGGGCAGGCGCTAAATAGGCAAACGTTTTACCTGTACCAGTCCCCGCTTCAACCACTAACTGCGTGCTATTTTTTAATGCATCGTTAACGGCAACGGCCATATCAATTTGAGGTTGGCGTGGCGTGTATCCATCTAAAGATAACGCTAACGGCCCGGTTGCACTAAACAGCTGTTTGATAATACCAGTCACTTTACAAAAAATAATAGCGAGATTTTACGTAAGCCTGGCTATAAGGGCAAGCCAATTGAAATTAGAATTTTGCAAAGGGGCTCACACCCCTTTACACGTTATTGTGCATTTATAGATAACGTGACATTGCTGGCATTGCTATACCCTTTTAAATCGATATACCAATTACCTGTTTGTGGCGCAGAAAACGAACAGGTTTCGCTATTGCCATTTTTATATGGCCTGCACAAGTACTCAGAATCACTAGAGGGAGTGCCAAAGTTTACATATAAATCAGCATCGCCATTGCCACCAGACATTGTTATATCTAATGATGCGTACTGCGTATTTAAACTTTGACTAAAGCGCTGCCAGCTCCCAGCAGAAACACTAATGTTTGTAATGCTCCGATTGATAGGCTCAATACTCCCCCCTTCATTGTAACTTCCGGTTAGGGATACATTTTCTATCGCATTCCATGCGTGTACCATCACATAGTAAACTCCTTCACTAGAGGGGTTAATATCGCAACGTTCATTACTACTTGAGGTAGTGCTTTTACAATCATAATCGTTCAGTGTAGGTGCTTGGTTGTAGCGTACATATAAGTCTGCATCGCCTGTGCCCCCAGTCGTAATAAAATTTAAATTGCTCGCACTTTGTGGCACAGCTAATGTGTAAATAAACTGCTCTTTTGCAACCCCAGTGATCCCACTGAGTGTTTGCCCATTGGTTAATTGGTTATTAGGAGGGGGTGCAGTATCGCCGGCATTTTTTGCCATTTCGGCAACATAACTTACTGCCAACTTAGCGAATTTACTGGCATGTTGAGCATCAAACTGGTTATCGTTATGGGTGTGAATAAGTGGGTTTATATCGCCCATTTTTGATTCAAAAGGCATAGAGGCTGCAAACCCTTGCTGATACCATGACGCATGATCAGAACAACCATAACCACACTGATCAAATCCATAATTTAATTGCGGTAAGTAGGTATCTAAAAGCGCTGCTAAAAACTGATTTTGTGCATTGTTAGTGTAATCAGTCATCATGACTATATCTTCAAGGCTGCCATTATTGCCTGTCATATCAAACTGCACCATGCCCACTACATTTTTACCCTGCGATTGGTAGCTGCTTGCAATGTCACTTGAACCTCTAAGGCCGACTTCTTCCGCTGCAAACGCCATAATTTGAATCGTACGCTGTGGTATGTAATTAGTTTGTACAATCGCGCGCAGCGCCTCTGATAGCACAGCAATGCCTGAGGCGTTATCATCAGCACCGGGTGAACGTCCATTGCTTGGGTTTGACTGATTTATCGAATCAAGGTGGCCGCCAATAATAACGATTTCATCTGCTTTTTCATTGCCTTCAATTGTCACTATAACCGACGATTGTGCCCAATTATGCGGGTAAGTTGCAATGCTAATATCACTGCGACTTTGCGCTATTTGTTGCCAATATGTTTTTAACCAATTTGCAGCATCTATCCCTGTTTGTGAGGTGTAATAACGATTATTAAAACTGGTTAAAGAGTTAACAGTGCTATCGAGGTTAACGGTGCTAATTGATGACATTAAATTTTGTACTGTTTGTTCGTTATCAATAGAATAACTAAATGCTAATGTATTTTGTATAGTATGCGCCGCGGCTAATTGTGTTGCGTAACTGCTCGCCTCTTGCCATGAATCATGTGCCACAAACCCACCGCACCGATTATAATTGTGGTGCATAAATTCGCTTAGATTATTTACCTGATCAGCAGGTATATTCACCAAGTCTATATTTTCAAGCGCACTTGTTGAGTGCTGTGCAAAGGGCAATCTTTGTACTAATCCATGCTGGGTATACTCATAATGTGCCGCTGCAGTTGAATCTATGCTTACCCACACTTTGTTTGTTTCACTTTGTGCTACAACGCCCATTGTAGTAAATAAGCTCAGCGCACTTAGTAGTTTAAAAGGTTTCATTGGTATTCCTTATAATTGGCAATACTGGTATCCATAAAATTAAAAAAGGGGCACTAGGCCCCTGGTATCAATGTTTAATTAGCAGACACACTCAGTGTTACTCCGCTTGCATTACTGTACCCTCTTAAATCTAGGTACCATGTACCTGATTGTGGGTTATCAAACGAACACGTTTCACTGTTGCCATTTTTATAAGGTCTACACAAATAAGTTGACGTACTCGACGCCGAACCATAATTTACATAAAGATCGGCATCGCCACTTCCACCAGAAATAGTAACGGTTAAATTACTATAGCCCGCTCCTAAGTCTTGAGTAAATCGAGCCCAGCTATTAGTTGAAACACTAATATTAGACTCGGTTCTGTTAATCGGTGTGACGCCTCCTGTTGAATTGTTAAAACTCCCAGTAAGCGATACATCAGCTATAGCATTCCATGCTTCTACCATTACATAATAGGTGCCTGCTTGAACGTTCGAAATACTGCAGTTTTCGGTGCTTGAAGAGGTGGTACTTTTACAGTCATACGTATTCAGTGTGGGTTTACTTCCAAACATTACATATAAATCTGCATCGCCCGAGCCACCAGCGGTATTAAACTCAAGATCTGTTGCCCCCGCTGGTACATCGAGTGTAAAAAACATCTGCGCTTTTGCAGAGCCGCTGATCCCCGTACGTGCCACTTTATTTGTTAACGCCTCATCCGTAGGCACAGGCGTGCTCGAGCAATCGCTCCCTGCACTTAGGTTTGAACTAACTCCCACTGCCGCCAATGCAGCTTGTACATCGCTTGGGTTGTAATTTAAGTCACACGCAGCGTCCATAACGCCGTTACCAGCTAAATCCCAATTTGTACTCGCACTCCAATAAAGCTGATTCGCACGTGCCATGACTACAAATGCTTTTTTAGTATCCCAGCCGGATGTAGTAGCAAGGTTATAAAATGCTTTGTTAAATACACCCGAGCTATAGTGCACATCCATGCCAGAGGTATAACTACCTTGATTATCTATAGAGCGTCCATCCTGTGATGGGTTATTCATATAGCGAAGCGCGCCATTGCCTTTAAAAATATCTTGCCCGACTAACCAATCGTTAGTGCCTTTCATGTAATACTCAGCCGCTTCACCAGCCATATCAGAAAAAGCTTCATTTAAGCCACCCGACTTACCGCTGTAAATTAAGCCAGAATTCTGTTCAGTAAAGCCATGGCTTACCTCATGCGCCGATACATCAAGGCTTACGAGTGGGTAAAACGTGCTTTGCCCGTCGCCAAAGGTCATTGCGCTGCCATCCCAAAATGCATTTTCATAATTACTTGAATAATGTACGCGCATTTTTAACTGAAAACTTAGCGGTGGCGACCCCACCCAGTCGTTATACATATTAAAAATAACGTTACCAAAATAATGAGCATCGTTAAGCGGCGAATAAGCCCCATTTATCTCTTTTACTGTATTCTCTGGGCAGGTAAATGAATGGGCAGCAGAGCCACTTGTACCGCCATTGAGATTTATAGTTCTTACATTGGCATTATCCATAACACAGGTGTTACCAGATTGAGACACATCTAGGTTGCTAAAGTCAGTACCGTAAATGTATTTACCTGTTTTGAGATTCCCCCCTGGTCCCGTAGCATCAGCATGTTGTAAGTTATCGTAGCTGAGCAAAACCTCACCGGTATTAGCATCGATTATTTGATAAGGACGTGATGGCGATTTGCCGTAGGTTACATACGATACTTCATACACCAAATGCGCCTTACTTTGTTGATCAACCCAAATCGCTAATCTTGATTTCTCATTGTGTTTTTTTAAGCCTTTAGTTTTTGCAGCTATGCCTACATTTTGGCTTTGAAGCATGGCTTGTTTTACAGATAATTTAGCACTTACATCGTTTATATCGCCTTCAATATCGTACACCGCAGCGCCATGGGCTTTTTTAAGCATGCCATTTTTAAATGTAAGGCTTAAAGTGTCACCAATTACTGGTAAACCTTGATATGTTTGCTGATAACGGCGAGTTACTTCACCGTTATTACTTATAAACTCTTTTAATACAACTAACTCGTTCCTTACACTTAACCCAATCAAGTCTTTAGGGCTAGTAGATAAAATGGATGCCGAATTTGATTGCATCATGTTATTTAAAGCCGTTTGTTGATTTAGGTATTTCTTGTTCGCAGCTACTGCATCTGTTGCTTGAACCAAGGTTAAAGCAGCAAAAGTTGCTAATGTGATTTTTGATAAATTCACGTTTACGCTCCGTCAAAATATTTAGTTTGTAGTGGATTTGTATTAACCGGAACTACTTGTACCCGATTAAGGATCAAGCCTATGTTACAAATTTGAGTTATGAAAATTAAACATTTAATTTACAAGTAAAGTATTAGGAAACGTAAGAACAACAGAAATTACAACAGGTTAAAAAACACACAAAATCAGTAAAACCTTAAACAGATACAATTTGTATACATATATTTACACTAAATTACACTATTACACCCGCAAAATAGCCGCGTTTACTTTATTCAATTAACGGCAGTAATCAGCCACTACGTTGCCTAGGCAACTTTGTATTAATCTCTTCATTACAAGCAATAACACCAGTAAATTTGCATTAACTATATGTCTCCTAAAGACATAAAAAAAGTGCTAAAAGCCCCATAAATACTGTGACACAGCCTAGTCACAGGAGTAATATACGGCTCGTTTAATTCGCTCTTTTTTGTTCTCTAAAATAAATTTAAGGTTAGCCAATGAATGCTTGGTATCTCATTTGTTTTCTCTCTGCTATCGCAATTTTTATTGCTTATGCAAACCAGTATGTTCTTAAAATGCAAACAACGATTGCTATAACAACGGGCTCGGTTGTTATATCGTTGTTATTAATTATTTCAGTTAAGTTATTAGGCGATACAACTGCATTAGAAATGACGCAAATTGTAGCCAGTATTAATTTTAATGAATTGCTTTTAAAAGGCATGCTTGGATTTTTGTTATTTGCAGGTGCTTTAGAAATTAACCTGTTGGCACTGCGTAAACAACGATGGGAAATAACCGCTTTAGTTTTGTTCTCTACCGTAGTCTCTACTTTTTTAATTGGCTATTTAAGTTTTTATATTTTTGCCGCTCTTGGCTGGCCCGTCCCTTTTATTTATTGTTTACTTTTTGGTGCCTTAATAAGCCCAACCGATCCAATTGCTGTACTGGCAATTATTAAACAATTACGCGCCCCTGAAGGTATTTCGGTACAAGTAGAAGGCGAGTCTTTATTTAACGATGGTATTGGTTTGGTAATTTTTACTACGCTGTTTTCTGTTGCATTTTTTGGCACCGATGCCAACCCAGCCGACATTGCAGAGCTGTTTTTTGTTGATGCCATAGGTGGGATCGTGTTTGGCTTAGCAATGGCCCTTGTGGGTCACTATTTAATTATTAACTGTAAAGATGTAAATATACGCCTATTAATAACCTTAACCATTCCAACTGCGGGTTTTGCCGCTGCCAATGTATGGGAAATATCAGGCGCGCTTGCCATGGTAACCAGTGGTATTATTTTAGGTAATATTACTCGCGCAAAAGCAACCGAGCGCACAGGGCCTGAAAACACGCGCTATATTAAAGACTTTTGGCACGCCACCGACAGCTTTTTAAACGCTTTGTTATTTTTGATTATTGGTATGCTGATTGTCACTATGCCAGTAACAATGGGTGAAATTGGCTTAGGCCTCGTTATGATCCCTGCTATTTTATTAGCACGTTTTATTAGTGTTGGTGCACCATTTGTAATATTTAAGCGCTTTAAAAACTACGACAAACACAGCGTTAAAATTTTAACTTGGGGTGGTTTACGTGGCGGTTTAGCATTAGCTATGGCTGCAGCTATTCCTCGTGATCAAGTATTTATATCAGGCAGTGATCTGCATGATTTAATCGTTATTGTGACCTATGTTGTGGTTATATTTTCTATTATTGTGCAAGGTTTAACTATCTCTCCTCTCATTCAAAGTAGTATTAAATCTGCCGATCAAAATCACTAAGTTTTCTTTATTAAACCCGCAGTCTATTCACTGCGGGTTAGTTATTTATGGGGGATTATTTTTAGCACGGTTTTATTTATTTTAAGCGTAATAAAAATAGTTTTAATTTTAAATGTTTTTTATAGGGCTAATTATGTCCAGTAAGTATATAAGTGTTTTTTCGTTATTTTATGGCATTACACGTCGCCACGTTTTTCTCTTTCCTTTGTTCTTACTCACTTTTTTATGTTTTTCTGCTTTTGCCTCAACGCCTTCTGAGCAAGCTAAAATTAAACAAATATCACAACTTGCAGAATACGTAGGGGTTGATTACGTTGGCGCGGTGCAAAAAGGCGAGGTACTCAGTAAAGACGAATTTCAAGAAATGTCTGAGTTTGCAAATTTAATAAGCACGCTAGCCACACAGTTAAGCAGTGCTAATAATCAATACAGTCATATAAAAATACAAGCTGGCGCCTTACATAACGCCATTATAAATAAACAAAGCTTACAGAGTGTTCGTGCTGCCAGCTCAAAGCTTAGGGAGTCTTTGCTTGAATTTATGCCACAGCTTTCTTTGCCTACATCTTTATTACCCCTAAAACAAACAAAAGCACTTTTTGCAGAAAACTGCTCTATGTGCCATGGCATAAATGGACAAGGTGATGGCTTACTTGCTAAAGGGTTAACACCAAAGCCCACCAACTTTACGGATAAAGAGCGAGCCACAAATCGCACAATTATGGGATTATATGAAGCTGTATCCAATGGCATAGACGATACGCCAATGGTTGCTTTTAGCCAATTTAATGAGCAACAACGTTGGTCACTCGCCTTTTATGTAGGCAGTTTAGCTTTTCAAGATATAACTAAGCCGCAACACAATAACCAGACAATCAGCGCTTCAGACATCATTAATCTTAACCCTGCGCAGCTTTCACAAAATAAATCCCCTGCCCAAGTTCAATTTATTAAGTGGCTGCGCGGTAATCCAGAACACTTATTTAAAAACAAAGCTGAGCCACTTAGCGTTGCACGCTCGCAACTTATTGCAGCGCAAAATGCACATGCTAATGGTGAATATGCAAAAGCCAGCGAACTGGCTATCAGTGCCTATTTAGATGGCTTTGAGCTGATAGAAAATAACTTAAATGCATACGATGAAAGCTTGCGTAAAAGCATTGAAGTACAATTGATGAACTTACGTAACACATTCAAAAATGAAAAAAACACCGAGCTTGTCAGTGAGCAAGTTAACGCTTTACTTGCACAATTAACAAAAGCAAACAACCTACTTAATGACACCACACTCAGTGATGGCGCCTTGCTATCAGCCAGTTTAGTTATTTTGCTACGCGAAGGCCTAGAGGCACTATTAGTTGTTATAGCGCTAATGACCGTACTTATAAAAACCAAACGCCAAGATGCGCTTAAATACGTTCATATTGGCTGGGTAATGGCCCTCATAGCAGGTGGCTTAACATGGGCGGCAGCGCAAACATTAATACAAATAAGTGGTGCTAGCCGCGAAGTAATGGAAGGGATAGGCGCCCTATTTGCAGCTATTATTTTGCTATATGTTGGGGTATGGATGCACAGTAAAACCAGTGCTCAGCAGTGGCAGGCATATATTCAGCAAAATATTAATACGCGTTTAGAGTCTGGCACACTGTGGGGGCTCGCGGGCCTCTCGTTTATAGCGGTATATCGTGAAGTGTTCGAGACGGTATTATTTTATCAGTCGTTATTAACGCAAAGCTCGCAAGCACAGTATTCATCGGTTGCGATGGGCTTTGCATTGGGTGTGGTTTTATTAGCGCTTATTGCATGGGTGTTAGTTAAATATTCGATTAAGTTACCTATTGCTAAGTTTTTTGCGTATACAACTTATTTATTATTTGCACTTGCCTTTGTATTAATGGGTAAAGCTGTCATTGCATTACAAGAGGCTGATTTAGTCGCAATTAGTTCAATGCCGATAAACTTTGATATTGCACTACTGGGTTTAAAATCTACGTGGCAAGGCTTTATAGCGCAACTTACCGTAGCTGTTATATTTAGCTTTTACATTATTAAAGCTAAAAAACGCTAGCAAGCACATCCTTAATAGTAAAAAGTTGTACGTGGCTTTTTACTATTAAGGGTTTAGCTCATGCCCACGTATCTAAATGTTCATTCCCTTCATCATCTACGGTAATCGCTTTTTCATTAGCTGCACTTGCACTTTTTTTGCCCTGCGCCTGCGCTAATCTTTTTTTGTTGAGCGTCTGCTTTTTTTCATTTTCAAGCTTAATTTTTTGCGCTTGTGGCATATTTTGCACACCTGCAATATGAAATGTACTTTTTGGTTCAAGCTCTAACCGTGAAATTTTCCCTAAAAAAGGGATCATTATATCCATACTCCCCTCCTTAACTTGTTTATTAAAAATTAGATAAATTGACCAATAAAGCCCAACTTGCCTACAATTTAAACATTAAAACAACTAAAAATACTGTTTAGCTCTCAATATTATCGGCAGTTATAAGATATGCTTTAATTTGGTAAAAAAAAAACTTGCCTAAGCTAGGCGGTTTATGTTTTTATGAATGCGAAATTTATTGAAACAGATTAAAGCTTAACGCTCACTAAATAGCGGTAAGCAAAATAGGATACAAAAATGCGCTTAAACCTGACAACAGTACATCATCACCACCATTCACCGGAATAACCTGTCAGGTCTTTCGCTGAGAGGTTATTCCTAAAAGGAACCTCTGGCGATTCAAAACACATTGATTCATTTTCGCCCTGAGGTTCCCCTCGGGGTTTTTAGTTTTTAAATTAAAGGAAAATGAATAATGAGTAACACAAATCGTCTACGTATCGCCATCCAAAAAGGCGGTCGCCTGTCTAAAGATTGTCAAGATTTACTAAAGCAACTAGGTGTTAAATTAAACCTACGTGAGCAACGCTTAATTGCACACTCAACCAATATGCCAATTGACGTACTTCGTGTGCGCGATGACGATATTCCGGGCTTAGTAATGGACGGTGTTTGTGATTTAGGTATTGTTGGCGAAAACGTACTAGTAGAAGTACAAGCCGAACGTGAACGCCAAGGTGTACCAAGCGAAGTTAGCAAACTAGCAAAACTAGACTTTGGTTACTGCCGCCTTGCACTTGCATGGCCACAAGAGCTTGGCCCACGTGATAAAAGCTGGTTTGAAGGCAAACGTATTGCTACAACCTACCCAGAAATTTTAACGCAGTGGTTAAAGCGCGAAGGCATTAATGCAAGCACTGTAATGCTTACAGGTTCAGTAGAAGTAGCCCCACGTGCCGGTCTTTCAGATGCAATTTGTGATTTAGTTTCTACCGGTGCAACGCTTGAAGCGAACGGCTTAATTCAAGGTGATACAATTTTAGAATCAAACGCGTGTTTAATTCAAAATAAAGACCTGCAAGATGAAGACAAACTAGCGCTAATCAATAAGCTTATGCCGCGCCTTCGTGGTGTTAAACAAGCTAAAGAAAGCAAATACATTATGCTACACGCGCCAAAAACTAAACTTGATGAAATTTGCGAAATTTTACCAGGCTCTGGCCAACCTACTCTACTTGCACTTGCTGGTAACGAAGAGTACGTAGCGCTTCACATGGTAAGCAGCGAAACATTATTTTGGGAAACAATGGAGCAGCTTAAAGCCTTAGGCGCTAACTCTATTTTAGTAATGCCAATTGAAAAAATGATGGAGTAAGTACCATGCTTCGTTGGAATGAGGAATCTTCACAAGTACAAGCAGCGGCGCTAATGCGCCCTGCGGTTTCTGCCAGCGCCAAGGTTGAAGCTATATGCCAAACAATTATGAGCGATGTGAAAGAGCAAGGTGATAAAGCCTTACTTGATATGGCTAAAAAGTTTGATAATAGAGCTAACCCTCGTTTACGTGTACCGCTTGATGAAATAAACGCATCAGAGCAAGCACTAAGCGCAGAGCTTAAATACGCAATTGACACCGCTTATGCAAACGTTAAACGTTTTCACGAAGCGCAATTGCCTAAAGATATTAAGTTATCAACCCAACCTGGCGTTGAATGTGAACTGAAATATCAGGCCATCGAAGCTGTGGGTATTTATGTACCTGGTGGCAGTGCTCCACTGCCATCATCGGTTATTATGCAAGGTGTACTTGCACAATTAAGTGGTGCTAAAACAGTCGTACTTGCAACCCCTGTGCAAGGTGATGAAAGCATTAACCCTGCGATATTATATGCAGCTAAGTTATGTGGCATTACAACTTTAATTGAAAGTGGTGGCGCAGGTGCAATTGCCGCAATGGCCTACGGAACTGAATCAGTGCCTAAAGTGAACAAAATTTTTGGCCCAGGTAATAGCTTCGTAACGATGGCAAAACAGCTTGTTGCGCAAACAATTCCT
Organism: Pseudoalteromonas sp. P1-7a; assembly: GCF_001401855.1. Taxonomy (NCBI): domain Bacteria; kingdom Pseudomonadati; phylum Pseudomonadota; class Gammaproteobacteria; order Alteromonadales; family Pseudoalteromonadaceae; genus Pseudoalteromonas; species Pseudoalteromonas sp. P1-7a. The sequence goes on from NZ_LKDU01000001.1 coordinate 213,419, forward strand.
GGTATGGCAATCGATATGCCAGCAGGCCCCTCTGAAGTATTAGTGATTGCAGATGAGCGTGCAAACCCAGAATTTATAGCGGCAGATTTACTCTCGCAAGCTGAGCACGGCGCAGACTCGCAAGTTATTTTATTATGTAACAGCGAAAGTATCATTGAGCAAACGCAGCAGGCACTTACACGCCAACTTGCTAAGTTAAGCCGCAAAGATACAGCCGAGCAAGCTCTGGCTAATTCATCACTTATTTTAGTGGACTCTGTTGAGCAAGCATTTGACGTATCAGCGCAATATGGCCCTGAGCACTTAATTTTGCAATTAGCAGATTCAACACCTTACTTAGATAAAGTAAAAAATGCAGGCTCGGTATTTGTTGGCGACTACACGCCAGAATCAGCGGGCGATTACGCATCGGGTACTAACCACGTGTTACCTACCTACGGTTACAGTGCAACCTATTCAAGCTTAAACTTGCTTGATTTTTTCCGCACTTACACAGTACAAACTATAAGTAAAAGTGGCCTAACACAGCTGTCAAAAGCTATTTTGCCACTAGCAGATGCAGAAGGCCTTGATGCACACGCAAATGCGGTTTCAATTCGTTTAGAGGCAATTAAAAATGAGCAATAAGAGCGCACAAGCGACTAGCTTATTACCACAAAATATTGCAGCCCTTGCTGCCTATAGCTCTGCTAAAAGTGAAAAGCTAACAGGGTCAACTTGGTTAAATGCCAATGAAAGCCCGTACGCTAAAAATATTGAACTGAGTATTGAGGATTTAAATCGCTACCCAGATCCACAACCGCAATTGGTTATTGACCGCTATGCTGCGTATGCAGAGCTTGAAAGCGAAAACGTATTAATGACGCGCGGCGCCGATGAAGGCATTGAGCTTTTAGTACGTACCTACTGCGAACCTGCAAAAGATAGCATTGCGTTATTTTTGCCAACCTACGGTATGTACAAAGTAACCGCTGATACGCACAACGTTGCAATCAATGGCTTAACCCAAGCGTTATTACTTGATGGCAGTGTTGATGAAATAGTTGAGGCAGTGGACAGCTCAAAATTGGTGTTTATTTGTAATCCAAATAACCCAACCGGTAGCATAACCCCCCTTGAAAAAGTAAAAGCAATTGCAACAGCGCTTGCCGGTAAAGCCTTAGTTATTGTTGATGAAGCCTATATTGAGTTTTGCCCTGAGCAAAGTGCTACAGCGCTGATTAACGAATATAGTAATGTAGTGGTACTACGCACCTTATCTAAAGCGTTTGCGCTTGCAGGGCTAAGAACCGGTTTTACACTTGCACAAGAAAGTGTACTTGCACCTATTCGTAAAGTGATTGCGCCGTATCCGGTATCGGGTGTGGTAGCAAGTATTGCAGCACAAGCCATAGCGCCTGATGCAATTACATCAATGCGCCGCCAAGTGACTATTTTAAATAGTTTAAAAGCTAAACTTGTACAGTGGTTAAACGCATCCCCTGCTGCATTAAAAATTCTCACTGGTGAAGGTAACTTTGTTACCTTAAAATTAGCCGACAAAAACTACTTTAAAGTAGCACTTGAACAAGGTTTAGTGATGCGCGCGTTTACCCTATACGGTGAAGACGATTGGCTACGTATCTCCATTGGTAATGAGCAAGAACTTGAGCAAGTAAAAACTTGGTTAGATGGCCTTGATAAGCCAGCAACCTCACCTCTTTTATCAGGACAAGAAGTATCATGAGTAACCCCTATTTATTTATTGACCGTGACGGCACCATAATTGAAGAGCCAATCACCGACAAACAGGTAGACAGCCTAGAAAAATTAGCGTTTTTACCTGGTGTTATCCCGGCTTTATTACAATTACAAGCCGCAGGGTACCGCTTAGTAATGGTATCTAATCAAGATGGCTTAGGCACAGACAGCTTCCCGACTGCTGACTTTGATATAGCTCAAGATAAAATGATGGACATACTGCAAAGCCAAGGCATTAGCTTTGACGAGGTATTGATTTGTCCACACTTTGACGAGCAAAACTGTGCTTGCCGTAAACCTAAAACAGGTTTATTAACTGAGCTTATGCGCTCAGGCAAAGTTGATTTAGCTCGTTCATATGTAATTGGCGATCGCCAGACCGATATTGGCCTTGCTCAAAACTTATGTTGTGAAGGCATTTTGTATGATGGTAGCTGGCCTGCCATTGTTACAAAGCTTACAACTGCCAATCGCGAAGGCCGTGTTACGCGTAACACCAAAGAAACCCAAATTGATGTGGCCATAAACCTAGATCAAACTAAAAACGGTAGCATTGAAACAGGCCTTGGCTTTTTTGATCATATGCTTGATCAAATTCGCACCCACGCCAACATTGGTTTAAACATTAAAGCGAAAGGCGATTTACACATAGATGAGCACCACCTTGTTGAAGACATAGGTATTGCCCTAGGTGTCGCGCTTAAACAAGCGCTTGGCACTAAATCGCAAATAGCGCGCTATGGTTTTGCACTGCCAATGGATGAGTGTAAAGCTGAAGCACAAATTGATTTATCGGGCCGCGCTTCATTTGTATTAAACGCTAACTTTAGCCGTGAAAAAGCCGGCGATTTAGACGTACAAATGGTTGAGCACTTTTTCAAAAGCTTAAGCGATAATGCCGCTATTAGCCTTATTTTATCGGTGAGCGACGGTAACTGTCATCACCAAGTAGAAGGCTTATTTAAAGCGTTTTCACGTGCCCTTCGTATGGCAGTAGCACAAGACACGACCCAACAAACAGCCAGCTCTAAGGGATGTTTATGATTGCCATAATTAATACCGGGTGTGCCAATATAAATTCAGTTCGTTTTGCCTTTGAACGCTTAGGTCAAACGCCAACAGTCATTACCTCACCAGAGCAATTAGCTGGTTTTGAGCGTGCAATATTACCAGGCGTTGGACATGCATCTGTTGCCATGAAACGCCTTGTAGATAACGGCTGGCAACAAGCTATAAACGAATACCATCGCCCACTTATGGGAATTTGCTTAGGTATGCAGTTACTGTGCGAAAGCACCGAAGAAGGTAACGTACAATGCTTAGGTAAAATACCAGGCCAAGTAAAAGCCCTTGATGTTGGCAATTTAACATCGCCGCATATGGGTTGGAATAACTTAAGCGTAAATAAAGAGCATGCACTCACCAAAGGCTTAACAAAAGACGAGCAAGTGTACTTTGTACATAGCTTTGCGCACACCGTAAACGATGCAACACTTGTAAGCGGCCAGTACGGCCAAACCTTTTCAGCCATAGTTGCAAAAGACAACTACGCTGGCATGCAGTTTCATCCAGAGCGCAGTGCAAAAGTAGGCACACGTTTATTACAAAATTTTGTTGATTGGCAGTTATAAACGGCCCATTAACCAACAATAAAGAGATTATTTGTGATTATTCCAGCATTAGACGTATTACAAAATCAAATTGTTCGTTTATACCAAGGTAAGTACGACACCGCTCAGTTTTACCCTTTTGAGCTTGGCGCACGTTTAAAAGAATACGCCGACAGCGGCGCAGGTAAATTGCACCTTGTAGATTTAGAAGGCGCACGCGATCCAAGTAAAAAACAGTGGCAACATATCCAAGCTGCAACTAAAGCGCTTAACGTACCGTATCAAGTGGGCGGCGGCATTCGCTCAGAGCAAGATGTAAGCGATTGGCTAAAAGCCGGTGCTAACCAAGTTGTTATTGGTTCTATGGCGGTAGAAAAACGCGAGCAAGTAAAAGCCTGGATTGAACAATTTGGCGCCGAGCACTTTGTTATTGCCCTTGATGTAAATAAAACAGCCACGGGCTGGGCACCTGCTACGCACGGTTGGTTAAGTGAATCTGAGTTTGGTTTACTTGAGCTTGTAGATTTTTATGTAAGCTTGGGCGTTATTGACTTTTTATGTACGGACATCAGTAAAGATGGCACCATGACGGGCCCATCGTTTGAGCTTTACGAAGATTTAACTCGCCATAACAGCAGCATTAAAGTACAAGCTTCGGGTGGCGTGAGCTCACTTGATGACATTAAAAAGCTTAAAGAGCTGGGCGTAGGTGGTGTTATTTTAGGTAAATCACTACTTGATGACGCATTTAGTGTTGAGGAGGCGTTGGCATGTTATCAAAACGCATAATCCCGTGTTTAGATGTAAAAGACGGCCAAGTAGTAAAAGGCGTTAAATTTAAAGGCCACGAAATAGTGGGCGATATTTTAACAATGGCAAAAGCCTACAGCGATGCCGGCGCCGATGAACTGGTTTTTTACGAAATCAGCGCAAGCGTTGAAAAACGCCTACTTGATGTAAATTGGGTAGAGAGCATTGCCCGCCACATCGATATTCCATTTTGTGTGGCTGGCGGTATTAAATCAGTAGCCGATGCAGCACGTGTATTAGAGCGTGGCGCTGATAAAATAAGTATTAACAGCCCTGCTATTGCCCGCCCTGAGCTTATAAAAGAGCTGCATGATGAATTTGGTAAGCAATGTGTTGTTGTAGGTATTGATAGCTTTTACGATGAAGTGACCGGCGAATACTTAGTGTATCAATTAACCGGCGATCCTAATGCATCAAGCCGTACACGTTACAAAACCGAGGAATGGGTTAAACGCGTACAAGACTTAGGCGCAGGCGAAATTGTTTTAAACTGTATGAACCAAGATGGCGTACGTAACGGTTACGACAATGAGCAGCTGAGTAAAATGCGCGCATTATGTAATATTCCTTTAATCGCATCAGGCGGTGCAGGCAGTATGCAAGACTTTGTTGATGTATTTAAACAAAGCGAAGTCGATGGCGCATTAGCAGCAAGCGTTTTTCACAAAAATGTGATTAACATTGGCGAATTAAAACAATTTTTAACTGATAACCAAGTGGCAGCAAGACTATGCAAGTAACACAACAAAACCAAACTCAAGTAGATTTTGCTAAAAGCGAAATGATCCCTGCGATTGTTCAAGATGCTCGCTCTGGTGTTATTTTAATGCAAGGCTTTATGAACAGCGAAGCACTAAAGGTGACGCTTGAAAGTAACAAGGTAACCTTTTACTCGCGTTCAAAGTCACGTTTATGGACCAAAGGTGAGTCATCAGAAAACTACTTAAACGTAGTATCGGTGCATACCGATTGTGACTACGACTCAATTTTAGTACTGGCTAATCCAGAAGGCCCAACATGTCACTTAGGCACACAAAGCTGCTTTGGTGATGATGCAAAACCTAGCCTAAGCTTTTTAGCGCAATTAGAAGATGTCATTGTTGAGCGTAAAAACGACGACCCATCAAAAAGCTACACCGCTTCATTGTTTGCTAAAGACTTAAGCCGTAGCTGTCAAAAAGTAGGTGAAGAAGGCGTAGAAGTAGCGCTTGCTGCAATGAAACACGATAACGATGAGCTTACTAACGAATCGGCTGATTTAATTTACCACCTTACCGTATTACTACAACGCCAAGGCTTAGCCCTAGAAGACGTTGTAAAATGCCTGCAAGGTCGCCATAAATAATACAGCTGCTTTATTTTAGCGCATTTACAGGCCCATATTTTATGGGCCTTTTTACGTTATGGTATTTATTTTTTTACATAGGTTGCGTATGGTGCAGCTTATCGAATTCTTTTAGCGTTGCTTATGAATAAATCAATTATCACAGCCTTATCCTTATTGGTACTAACAGGCTGTGTAAGCCAAAAAGCCCCTGCGCCTACAATAGTAAAAACGCAAAACGCATGTAGCCCACTAAACACATTACTTAATGCGCACACTAACGGCTTTAATGCAGTAAAAGCAAATAAAGTGGGAAATGATTTTATAAACCAGTGGCATGCTAATACTCATTTTATAGGCAATACCTGCACCATTACTCAACATAATAAGCAGTTTAGTTATCAATGCACGAGTGAAAACAAACAAGCCCATGCCACAAATCTACATATACAAACAGTGGATAAAATACGTCAATGTGTAGCGTCACAAGGCTGGTACGAAAATACGAAAGAGTCAGCAACCTCAATGAGTAGTAACTTTGTTTTGGATGAAGCTCACCCAGTTATCACCTTATTTACCTCTCAAAGCAGAACGCGCTATATTACCCGTTTTGAAATTGCTCCACCGCTAGGAAATTAAATGCAAAAACCCACACACTCAAACACTAAGTTAAAAACAGACTGTTTAGGCATATGTGAGCGCCGCAGCGGTTATTGCACTGGCTGCGGGCGAACTAATGAAGAAATATTTGATTGGATCATCCTCAGCCAAGAAGAAAAAAACGCCATTTTAGCGCAGCCGCGAGCTGACTTAAAAAAGCCATAAATTTGCCACTTGCGTGTAACAGCCCCCCTTTAGTATTGCTAAAAACGGTAGGGGGTGAACATCATGGCAGCATTATTTGTAATAAACTTAGCGCGCTCCGCGCAGCGACTCGCAAATACTCAAACGCAACTGGCACGTGTTAACTTGTCATTTGAACGGATTGATGCCGTAGATGGCGCACAATTAAGTACACAACAAAAGTTCCTACATTACAGCCCGCAATTGAACAAACAGCAGTATCACTATCCGCTAAGCAATGGTCAAATTGGCTGCTATTTAAGCCACCGTAAAGCATGGCAAAAAATAGTTGATGAAAAACTAGATTACGCGATTGTGCTCGAGGATGACTTTTATATTGATGACAGCATTCATAACGCGATAAAAAATATTGAGCAGCTACAGCAGCCCTGGCAGCTTATTAAACTCGCCGCTTATGAAAACCGCACTCGCCCTATTGCCTATCAGCAAAACCTAAATAACCACCAGCAATTAGTCATACATAAAAAGCTAATGACTGGCTGTTGTGCTACGGCAATAAGCTATGAAGGGGCTAAGCAATTACTTAAAGCCACAGCTCAATTTGGCCGCCCTGTAGATTGCGACTTACAGCATATTTGGGAAACCCACGTAAATGGTTTTTCGCTTATGCCATACCCTGTTTCGCAAAATACAGACATACAGAGCGATATTGCAAGCTGCGCTACTAAAACAAAGGTTAAAAAAGCTTTTTTTAAACGTAAGTTTCAACAATTACACAGCGGCGTTTTAAATAAACTTTATACAAATGCATTTATAAAACAAACCAAGCAAATTAAACCTAATAAAAAAGGCGCTACAAAAGCACCTTCTTTACTCACGCAAGGTTCTTAATTTTATAACTATGCTTTATCGAGCGCTTGGCTTACATCGGCAATAATATCGGCAATGTTTTCAATACCGACTGATAGGCGAATTAAATCGCGGCTCACACCTGCGCTTGCAAGCTCTTCATCATTTAATTGGCGGTGTGTAGTTGACGCAGGATGACAAGCTAGCGATTTAGCATCGCCAATATTAACTAAACGCAAGATCATATTGAGCGCATCAATAAAGCGCGTGCCTGCTTCAAGGCCGCCCGCGATACCAAAGCTTAAAATGCCTGAGGCTTTACCACTGGTGATTTTTTGGCTCATTGCATTATATGGGCTCGATGTTAAACCAGCGTAGTTAACCCAAAGTACTTTAGGATGATTTTCTAAATATTCAGCCAATTGCTGCGCGTTTTCGCAGTGGCGATCCATTCGTAAGCCTAAGGTTTCTAGGCCAATTAAAATGTCAGATGCATTTTTGGGCGCAAGTGCTGCACCGGTATTTCTAAGTGGCACGACTCTACAACGACCAATAAAGGCTGCTTCTGCAAAGGCATCGGTATAGACCACATTGTGATACGACGGATCGGGCTCATTCATCATTGCAAAGCGTGTGGCATTGGCTTTCCAATCAAATTTACCTGAATCAACAATCATACCGCCAATAGCTGTACCGTGTCCGTTTATATACTTTGTCAGTGAATGAACCACTATATCGGCACCTAACTCAAATGGGCGGCATAAATACGGTGTAGCCACAGTATTATCAACAATAAGTGGCACCCCTTTACTATGAGCAATGTTAGCTAAACGCTCAATATCGACAATATTACCTGCGGGGTTACCAATGGACTCACAAAATACTGCGCGGGTATTATCATCAATCGCGTCTTCAAAGGCGCTAAAATCATCAGCTTTAATCATGCGTGCTTCAATACCTTGGCGCGGTAACGTATGGGAAAATAAGTTATATGTACCGCCATATACTTGGCTGGTGCTCACAATATTAGTGCCTACTTCACACAAGCATTGAATAGCATAGGTAATAGCTGCCATGCCCGAGGCTACCGCTAGCGCGCCAATGCCCCCTTCCATTGCAGCTATACGCTGTTCAAGCACGGCATTGGTTGGGTTCATTATGCGGGTATAAATATTGCCTGGTACTTTTAAGTCGAATAAATCAGCGCCGTGTTGCGTGTTATCAAACGTGTAAGATGAGGTATTATAAATAGGCACTGCTGCTGATTTTGTGGTTTCTTCAGACTCGTAACCATGGTGCAGTGCTAATGACTCTAGTTTCATAATTATTTCCTTCAATATTGTGATGATTAAACCTAGCATTATTAGCTTATAAAATGCACATGAATTAAATTAATGAATTATGAGTGTCAGGGGTATTAAAGTTTGCGGGATGAGTTTTACTCAATCTAGAGGGTGTTTTATTTCACTGCATAGGTTTTGTTTTATCAAAATACCAAAGCAGAAGCAGTAAAGCCTATCATATTAATGTGTAGCGTTATTTGGCTAAAGGGTTTAAATACTAAATGCGGTGGGCGGCTCAATTTACGCTATTTACAACTAACTGATTTTTAGGTTAACACTTATAATAAATGTACTTATAACGCTTTAAAATCGAGTAACTGTAACGCTGGCAGCGGTTTACTAAAGTAGTAACCTTGAATCAAATCGCAATTTAGTTCGGCTAGTAATTTTTGTTGTGCTGATGTTTCTACGCCTTCAGCTACCACACTTAAGCCTAAGCTATGCGACATTGCAATTGTGGCTTTAACTAAGCTGTAGTCTTCTTGGTTTTCGGTAATACCACAAATAAAGCTGCGATCTATTTTTAATACTTCAAACGGATATTGCCTTAAATAGCTAAGCGATGAGTAGCCTGTGCCAAAGTCATCCATAGATAGTTTAATACCGAGCTTATTAAGTGCATGCAACGATTCTGTAATATTGGTTTGTACGCTCATTAACACGCCTTCGGTTATTTCAAGCTCGACATTTTTAGCACTTACTCCAGTTTTTTCTAACGTGCTTGCTATAAAACTTAGCAGCTCTGAATCTCTAAATTGGCTTGGTGATAAATTAATTGCCATGCTGTAGTTTTGTTGAGAGCTTGCCTGCCACTGCGTTAAAAATGCTAATGCCTGCTCAATAACAAACTTTCCAATAGGAATAATTAAACCTGTTTGCTCTGCTAACGGAATAAACTCATCGGGCATAACCTTACCAAGCACACTATTGTTCCAGCGCAATAGCGCCTCAGCCCCAATTATTTTAAGTGTTTTAGCATCGCATTTAGGTTGGAAATACAATTCAAATTCGTTTTTTTCAAGAGCAACATGCATCTGCGCTTCTATTGCTAACCGCCTCTTTATAGCGGTATTCATTTCGCTGGTAAAGCAGGCGTAGGTGTTTCTGCCAAGCGCTTTTGCTTGGTACATTGCTGTGTCTGCATGGCGTAATAAATCAGAGGCTGTTACCCCATTATCAGGGTACAAAGCCACGCCAATACTTAACGTTAATAACAATTCGCGGCCATCTATTTCAAAAGGAGTTCTAAAGCTTTTAAGTAAGCGTGTAACAATCGCATCTAGCTGTTTTTTACTGTGTAGCTCTGGTTGTAAAATAATGAATTCATCGCCCCCCAACCTGCCTACGGTCGCGTTTTCATTAACTATTTGGCTCAATTTATTAGCGGCGCTGATAAGTAATGAATCGCCAATTTCATGCCCGAGTGTGTCGTTTACTTTTTTAAAGTCATCTAAGTCGATAAAAATAACAGCGGCTAAAGTGTTTTTTTCGCTCGCAGTGTTAATTAGCTGAGTAAGTCGTTTTAAAGAATTAAAACGATTAGGGAGTAGCGTTAAGCTATCGTAATAGGCTTGTTTACGTATAAGTTTGTTTGACTCATGCTGCTCTGTTATGTCGCGAATTATCAGCATGACTTGGTCTGAATGATGTAAATAACTCACTCGCGCTTCGAAATACAACACGCCTTTGGGTACTAAAAGTTCGTATTCAAAGCATACATTACCTTTGTGAATTAACAGCTCTTGAATATTGTCTTTAAACATTTTGGCTACAGTATAGGGCAATACGCTAAACATCGATTTATTTAAAAATTGCTCAGGCTGTAAATGTAAGTTGCTCAAATCATTTGCATGGTAATCAACTATGGTGCCATCCGGTTTGAGTAAAAAGTACAAATCAGGAATGGCTTCAAATACTTTTTCGAGCATCTGCTGTTTATCCATAGCTTGCGCTTGTGCTTGTTTTACATCGCTCAAATCTATGTCTATGCAGTACATCTGTTTTACCCCATGCTGATTTGTAAACATAACATGGCTTGAAAACACAGTAACATTGCTGCCATTTTGATGCTGTAATGTAAGCTCAGCCGCGGGTATTTCGATATCGTTTATGAGCCACTCACGATGAGCATCTATAACCGCATCTTGCATTGGGGGCGGAATAATTAATTCTTCTAGTTTTTTTCCGGTTGCGTACTCTTTTGTATAGCCATAAAGCAGCTCACTGCCTTTATTCCAATAAATAACGCGGCGCTGCTCATCGTATCCTTGCACAGAAATACTGTGTATCGCATCAAATAACTGATGCAGCGGATCGTTAAGCACAAATTGATGTGAGAGGATTTGAGTGGTTTTTAATGACTTCATTTATACGCAACCTAGAGTCGTTATTAACACAATAATAGGACGTACTCTTAAAATTAGCACTTTTAGGTTGGTTTTTAAGTGATATACCTTTGCATAAGATATAAAAAAAGGAGCAAAAGCTCCTTTAATAAAACACTATTATGTTAATCAGCTTGCACATTAATGGGGTGCTCTACCCCCATCCATGCTTTAAATAAGGCGCGTTGAGATAAAGTTGCATTTTTATCAGCAACCACCTTTTTAGGTTTATCATAATCTTGCGATAAAACGAGGGTTGTCGATTGAAGTGCATCGCGACGAATAAAATCGATAGTGACTTTTTCACCCGCTTTAAATACTTCTAAGCTCGATTTTAAATCTTTTCCAACATGCTGCTTGTTAACCGCCACAATTTTATCGTCTGTTGTGAGGCCCGCTTGCCATGCTGCTCCGCCTCTGCGAACGTGGGTAAGTGTTAATAACTCGCCGCTATTTTTTGCAGTGGCATCAATGCTTGCTAATGGCTTAGCGCTCTCAGGACGAGTAAGCTTTAAGCCAACTTTACCTAATAAAGCATCAAAATCTATATTAGCTGGGGTACTCACGTTATCGTGCCACCACGTTGTATAGTCTTCACCTGTTAGCTCTTTTAATATTGCCAGTACATCTTGCTCAGTAAACCCTTGTGGTAACGTGTGCTTGTTGTATAAAGCGTTGTGTACTTGGCGGTAGTTAACTTTTGCCTGGGTTGTTTCTAATAAATGTATATCTAGCAACATAGAAAGCAATGAGCCTTCTAAATATATATTGGTGCTGTAATTACGCGCGTGGTCGCCACCTTGGTTTATCCATTTATCAAAGCTTGTTTCGCTGGCACTTTGTACTTCTCGACCTGGTGTTTGTAAGTGGCGATTAATCGTTTTACTCATCACTTTAAAAAACTCATCGGTGGTTTCTATGCCTGAGCGCACTAATAGATGATCTTCAAAGTAGCTAGTAGAGCCTTCCGAAATCCATAATAAATTTGAGTAGTTCATGTTGGTGTAATCATAAGGCGCCAGCCCTTTAGGGCGGTAAGCTTTTACATTCCAGGTATGAATAAATTCATGCGCGGCGGTACTTATAAAGCCTAAGTAGTCTTCGCGGCTACCAAAACGATTCCGTGGGCGCTGTATAATGGTTGAGTTTAAATGCTCAGTTGCCCCGCCAGCACCCGATGTAGCATGCACCATAAATACATAACGCTCATACGGGTAGCTATTCCAAATAACATTACCTGTGGTCACTAATTTTTTTAAATCAGTAAGCATTAGTTGCTCATCGTAGTTGCCTTCGCCCCATATAACTAACTCGTATTGGCGGCCATCTACTTCAAATTTATGAAGTTTGTTAATTCCTGTCTCTATTGGTGAGTCTACCAGTACATCGTAATCTGCGGCTTTAAAACTGTGTTTATTACTCGCATTTTCCATGCCTGATACAGAGCGCCACGCTTTAGGCACCTTTAAATCTACGGTAACTGGTTCTTGGCGAAATGATTCACTAAACATAAAAAAGCCAGATGCATCAATAAAGGCATGGCTATCGTCTATGTGGCGTGCACGTTTACCTAACTCGTTTGCATATACTTGGTAATCAATATTCACGTGTGTTGGCTCAGCTAAATGCACTCGCCATGTGCTGTGATTAATTTTTTCCCATTTTAATGCATTGCCATTGTCGTCTGTGGCCGCAAAGTAACGTACCCCATTGGCTAAATTTAATATTTCGTAGCGACCAGTACGCCATGCAGGCAATTTAACATCGATATGCGATTGCGCCGACTTTGGAAACTCTACACTTACATTACCTAAATGATGTTGTGGCTGTGTAATACTTAAAGAATAATTTACATCGGCTAACGCAGGGGCTGCACAACAGGCCGCTAACATTGACAGGACAAAACGCTTTTTCATAATGACTCAAGGTTACTTATTATTTGAAATAAGCCTAACAAGGCATAAATTAAAAGTGAATTAAAAACGACAAACAACCTAATAGCTCAGTTTACATGCAGGGTCTAAGTAAAAATGCTAAGTTTTTAATTAGATAACTACACTTAATATGATTTTGTTGTAAACTGAAGGTAATGTAATTAATACGATGGCGGTATGCTTAGGTGTCTGAAAACTCTAACGCTGTAGATAAAAAGTTAAAGCAAGCAATTGAAGCAAGGATAGCCATTGAAAATGCGCGTAAGCTCCAAGTTGATACTTTATCAAATCTAACTGCAAAATTGTCTTTAAGCTGTAAAGGGCTTGATATTGAGCTTGATAATAAGCTCGCCAAATTTAGAAGTTCGCTAAATAAAGGTGTCGGGTTTGAAATATTATTCCCTTTAATAGATGACATTTTATTGTTACTGCAAAACCAAGAGGCGTTACAAACAGCCCATCAGCGAGAGCTGTTTTCGAGCGTACAAACAGCCGGTAAGCTTTTACAAAAAACCAAAGGCTTACCAGATGATACCCGCCGCACCTTAAGACATTTACTCGACCACGAAATTAATAATGTACAGTCTACGCACGACTACATTCCGATATTAAATCAGCTTATAAACTTTTATCACCATGCTTTGCATAGCAAGCTTTCAACCACGGATGAAACAAGCACTAATGCTTCTCCTCGTATGGCTAAAAAGCTGTTAGAGCTTGCAAATGAGCTGGTATTAGAGGATGAATCGACTGAACAAATTAAACAAATAAAAAATACAATTACCGAAAACGATAATGTAGAAGCCCTGTTGCAAGCTGCTTTAAATATAATAAGCGTCGTGGTCAAAAATATCAGTAAAGAGCGCCAATCGGCACAAAGCTTTTTAGTCTCGCTTAACCAAACATTAGAAGAGTTGCACTCATCAATTGTATCTACCAGCCAGCACTCTAAGTCAATGGGGGAAGAGTTCGATACACTAAATAAACGTATTGAAGGAAAAATAAAACATTTAAACGAGCAAACCCAATCTGCTACGTCTATTTCCTCTTTAAAAGAATTAGTTGATAACGAGCTAAAATCTCTCAGCCAAGACTTTATAGCTAAAGAGCAGCTAGAAAGAAAAGACCGCGAAACGCTGATTGCCAGTTTTGATGAAATTAACCAGAGAATTGGCAGCTTAGAAGGCAAACTAACCAAATATAAAAAACGCCTAAACGAGCAACGCTTTAAAAGTTTACTAGACAGCCTTACAAAACTTCCTAATAGAGCGGCTTTTGATGAACGTTACAATCACGAGCTTCACTTATTTAATGTCCAAGCCTCGGATGTTACCCTAGTGGTTATTGATGTGGATCACTTTAAGTCAATTAATGATAGATTTGGTCATACTGCAGGCGATATAACCTTACAAGTTATTGCAAAAGCGCTGCAAAGATCAGTAAGGCAGTCTGATTTTATAGCCCGCTACGGCGGAGAAGAATTTGTCCTACTTATGCCTGGGCTTTCGTTGTTAAACGCAGCGCAGCCGCTTGAAAAACTAAGAAAAGTGATTAAGAATATTCCTTTTAAATTTAGAGAAAAAGAAATAGAAATCACCATTTCGTTAGGCGCTACACAATTTAAAAAAGGCGATACACCGCTCAAAGCATTCGACAGAGCAGATGACGCCCTTTATGAAGCAAAGAAAACGGGTCGGGATCGCCTTTGTATGAGTAAATAATGTCATAATTCTCAATTAGTTTGAGTGCTAAAGTAGATGACATGCAGTTTTTACATTTTAAGCAGCAAGGAGAATGCCGATGTTAATACAGTTAAACCCGACTGGGGTTTTAGATTTACTGTCACAATTGGAAGTTGATTTATTAGAGCAATCTTCAGCCAGTGAACGTTATCGACTTTTTAGAAACTGTGCCTTAGCCGTCCTTAACGTAGGCAGCCACACAGACGCAAGTAATGAAATTTACGATAAATACCAAGACTTTGATATTCGTTTAGTCAGTCGCGAGCGCGGCATTAAAATTGAGTTAGAAAACCCTCCCGAAACCGCCTTTGTTGATGGCGAAATAATTACCGGTATTCACGAGCATATTTTTTCGGTGATCCGCGATATTTTATTTATTTGCCAAAAATACGAAAAAGATCTTAAAGAACAAAAAGCCATTACCCACATGGTATTTGATATGCTTAGAAACGCCGGCGCGCTGCGCGTTAACAGCGAACCAAACATGATTGTGTGTTGGGGTGGACATTCAATTAACGAAATAGAATATAAATACACAAAACAAGTAGGTTACGAGCTTGGCTTACGTGGTTTAAATATATGTACTGGCTGCGGCCCAGGGGCAATGAAAGGCCCGATGAAAGGTGCCACTATTGGCCATGCTAAACAACGTATTAGTGAAAACCGTTATCTTGGTTTGACCGAGCCTAGTATAATTGCCGCAGAGCCACCAAACCCTATTGTAAATGAGCTGGTAATTTTACCCGACATTGAAAAGCGCCTTGAAGCATTTATTAGAACGGCGCATGCAATTATTATATTTCCTGGTGGTGCAGGTACTGCAGAAGAATTACTTTATTTATTAGGTATTTTGCTGCACCCAGATAACGAAAAACAGTGTTTGCCTGTTATTTTAACCGGCCCTAAAGAAAGCGAAGCGTACTTTAGCGAGTTATGTAAGTTTGTAGAGCTGACATTAGGCAAAGAAGCCCTTGATAAGTTTGAAGTAATCATTGATGATCCTGCGCTAGTAGGGCAAAAATTAAAATCAGCTATGGCAAATGTACGTAATTATCGTAAAAGCCAAGGCGATGCCTACTACTTTAACTGGACACTTAAAATCGATAACGATTTTCAGCAACCTTTTGCACCTACGCACGAAAACATGGCAAGTTTAGATTTGCACCTAGAACAGCCCAAGCAGCAGTTAGCGGCTAATCTACGTAGAGCGTTTTCGGGGATTGTTGCTGGCAATGTCAAAGATGAAGGCCTACGCGCTATAAAAGCACATGGACCCTATGTGTTAAGTGGTGAGCCTGATTTAATGAAAGATATGGATAAACTATTACAAGCATTTGTAGACCAAGGTCGTATGAAGTTACCCGGTAGTAAGTATATCCCTTGTTATGAAATAAAAGCATGAGTTTGACTATTTGAAACCCCATTTACTTTTAATTGATGCGCTTAATTTAATTAGGCGCATTTACGCAGTTGACGCAAACCAAACACACCACAGTGAAGAGCAGATGCTAAAGGCCAGTTGCGCGCGCGTAGCACATGCTTGCAAAAAGCTTTTACAGTCAACAGATGCCACTCACGCTATAGCTGTTTTTGATGGCGACAAAAGCTGGCGCTACCACTTTTATAAACAATATAAACACTCTAGGGCCCCCATGCCCGACACGCTTAAAAATGCGCTGCACTACTTTAAAGAAGCTATAGAGCAAACGGGCATCGTTGTATTTGAACCGCTCAACGATGAAGCCGACGATATCATAGCCACCTTAGCCGACAAAGCTGCAAAAAATAAGATAAACAGTACCATTGTTTCTACCGATAAGGGTTTTTTACCTTTTTTGAACGACTATATTTGTGTGTACGATTATTTTAAAAAGACCTACCTAGATTGCGACAGCATTGAGCAGCGTTTTGGTATTGAACAAAGTAAACTTATTGATTTTTGGGCCTTAGCGGGCGATAAAACTAACGATGTACCCGGCGTTAAAGGCATAGGGACTAAATCGGCTCAGCTTATTGTAAATACCTACGAAAGCATAGATAGCGCCATAGAAGATGATGCCCTATCAAGCAGTATTCAAAAAAAGCTAGTTGAGCAAAAAGACATGTATGTTATTTCTAAACAATTAGTAACTTTGCGAACAGATATACAGCTAGGTTTTAGTTTAAAGCAGTTAAGGTTGCATTAGTCGCATGTTGATAGCACTGTTTAAGCGCACAACATATACTCACTTTATTGTTGCGAGTGTGAGTTAAAAATGATTAAAAAGTTTATAAGATACTTAATATTAGGGTTAGGCTTGTATGCACTCATTGCGACTTTAGTGATCACCTTTTATAAAGATGACCCGCAAGCAATGATTTGGCAAGACCGTGAGGCTTTTAACGAGCGCTACATAAGAAAGCTGTCTATTGATGAGGCGGTTACCTTAAACAGTGTACTCGATTATTTAGGAAGCCCCGATTTAACCTATGCCAAACGTAACAAAGACCAAGTATGGCAGATTGTTTTTTACCGTACACAGCACCAAACTTCAGATGGCATAACCACGATGGATGAATGCACCGGCTTATTATTTAAAAATGGTGAGTTATTTTTATGGGGCCCCAGCGCCTATACAACTTATCAGGAAAAGATCAGGTGATGGCCAATGGATGAGCCTATTTCAAAACAGTTAGTGCGGTTACTGCATAACACACATCAAATACTAACAATTTATAGTGACAAAACGCAGTGGCAACATTTTTATCCGCTTGTTGTACAAACAGCCCAGCACTATCGCGTTTTGTATCAGCAACACCCGCACGCTTTACAAGCGCGTTTAAGCTTGTACACCAGCCACTACGACTTTGCTACAAACCTCGTTATTAACCAATGTGTTATTAGCACAGCACTGTGCGCTAGCCAGCAATTTGATGACGAACTAACCGAGCTTTATATTGGTGTTGCATTGGTAGAGCATTGCTGCGTTGTAGCGCAGCATAATAAAATTGCGCAGCAGCAAATGCTTACACTCAGCGATAAAAAAATATGGCGTTTTCGCCATCAGCTAGCAGCAAAAGTGTTGCTCAGTGCACAGCACCCTACTCAAAATAGCGTGCGTATGTTAGCTAAACTAAATAAGTATAAGCAAGCGTTACTAAGTACTAGCGACATAATGCTATATGACAATGCCATAACCTTGTGTGCATTAAGTAATATTATCGCGATGAACATCACCTATACATCGAAAAAGAACCCATTAAATTTTTACAAAGCTTTGGGTGAATTGTATGTCAAAACAGCTAACCCATTTGCGCAAAGGTTAATTAAGGATTTAATAGCGCATATAGGCCCACACCTGCCAGGCAGTAAAATTGTTTACAGCGACCAAGCAATGGTTTATTTAGCAAGTGATGAGACTAATAAGCATATACTTATTAATGCCAATAATGAGAAAAAACTGGCGTGGTACAAGGTTAAAACCTCACTTAAAGATCAACCAATGCAATGGCTATGTACTGATAAACGGGTATTATTTTTAGCCTGGAACAATGAGCACCTAGTACGTAAAGCCCCGGCGCAGATAAGTTCAAAGGCCGAATTAATAGCGTTAGTGAGTCATATAAAAGTAGCACATGAATATAGTTTTAAAGGCTTAGATAAGTTACTAGCCCCTTTTAGTGAAATAACACAGAAGCTCTGCCAAGCAGTCAGGCCCTATAACAATCAGCACCAAGCCGCCAAAGACTTACGCCATAGCTTGTCGATGGTCGGCTACGATAATGCACCGGCAATTATTCAGCGGGTTATATTTGAGCAATTAGTGGATACATCACATCATCCACACAAACACATCGTACTGAATAAACTTAATAGCTTTATTAGTATTTTAGCTTTAATGGTAAGTAATAACCCAAAACAGCAATTTGAACATATAGCCTTGCCCATCTATGGTTACGTGCATTATTTATTAACCCATTGCAGTGCACAGCTCTGTGCAAAAGTAACCATAAGTAGCGTGCCTAACCAAACTTATAGCGCCCCATTAGCAGCCTTTTTTGGGGTGGAAACGACTAATAATGAACATTTAAATACAGAATTAGCAAAACTACTGAGTGATAATCCATGGACCAAGCCCCTACTCGATGCTGAACAACAACCTAAAAAAGAGCTAAACGAGCAGCACAAATTATGGATTAGTTTAAAGGTCGTGGCGCAAACTATTTTTAAACCCGCTCTGCCTTTAACGCCTTGGCAAAAACAAACTTTAAATGCGCAGCTAAAAGCACAAGGCTTTAAATCTGAGGATGATTTTTTTGCGCAACTGCAAGGCTTATCGCTATATAACAGCATTTAAGTCACTTATGCTGACTATAAGCACAGGTTATACCCTGTATTTATAGTATAAACTGGCAAAATGGGCGATAAGTTGGTATAAATGCGCCCTCAAAATATATCCACATACGTCACATAAATGACCTAACAAGCAGTTACTATTATTAGTAATAATTTATGTGCGTTTTTTATTCTTTTAAAGGAAAAGTCAATGGCCAAACAAACCATCACAGTGATCAAAGGCGACGGCATCGGTCCGAGCATTATCGACTCAGCACTTGAAATATTAAAAGCCGCAGGTTGCGATTTTGATTATGAATTTGTTGATGCAGGCCTTGCTGCACTAGAAAAAACTGGCGAGCTACTTCCTCAAGAAACAATTGATACAATCGCTAAAAACAAAATCACTCTTAAAGGCCCACTAACGACGCCGGTAGGTGAAGGTTTTACGTCTATTAACGTAACATTACGTAAGCAGTTTGGTTTATACGCAAACGTACGCCCTGTTAAATCATTTGTTGGTACTAAAGCACGTTACGATGATATCGATATCATTACTATTCGTGAAAATACCCAAGGTATGTACTCAGGTGTAGGCCAAGTAGTAAGCGAAGACGGTAACGAAGCAGAAGCTAAATCTGTAATTACTCGCGAAGGCGCTGAGAAAATCATCACTTTTGCCTACGAGTTAGCAGTACGTGAAGGCCGTAAAAAAGTAACCGCAGTACACAAAGCAAATATCTTAAAATCTACCTCTGGCTTATTTTTAAAAGTTGCACGTGAAGTTGCTGAGCGTTACCCGCAAATTGAATCAACTGAAATGATTGTTGACGCAACATGTATGAAGCTGGTTATGACACCTGAAGAGTTTGACGTTGTAGTAACAACTAACTTATTTGGCGACATTTTATCTGATCTTTGTGCAGGTTTAGTTGGCGGTTTAGGTATGGCACCAGGGGCAAACATTGGTGAAGATGCTGCTATTTTTGAAGCCGTTCACGGTAGTGCACCAGATATTGCTGGCAAAAACCTAGCAAACCCTACTTCAGTAATTTTAGCGTCTATCCAAATGCTTGAGCACTTAGATATGGGCGACACGGCTGAGCGTATTCGCAGCGCAGTAGCTGATGTAATTAAATCAGGCGATCGCACAACTCGTGATTTGGGCGGCAGCCACGGTACAACTGATTTCACTCAATCAGTAATCGACCGTTTATAATTTTACAAGGTTAATCTTGTTTTAAGCCTAAAAAGCCAGCATATTGCTGGCTTTTTTGTATTTTAACCTTTGCTGATAACATCACTTGGCATAACTACGCTATTTATTTTAAATAGAATTTTTAATGCAGCGAGCATCATTTTTTATACCACTGGTGTTAAGTTATTAGACATTTAAGTCAAATGCTTTTACTTCACAAAATCATTAAACTTTATTGCTGGTACGCCGGTAAAATCCACTTATCACTAATAGCGCAATTAAATAACCTATTGCCCCACCACTTGATGACGATTCACTTTGCGCTTCTTGTACCGAGACTGTTAGCTCACTACTTATAACTTCATTGGTTTGACTGTCTGTGAGTACAAGTTTTACTGTATAACTACCTGCACCTTGGTAATTATGACTTGGGTTTTGCGTTGTACCTAGTGGGCTGCTATCGCCATAATCCCAGCTATATGTATAATTACCAGATCCGCCTAATGGTGAGCTATTAAATTGTACCGCTAAGTTATTTGCCGTATGGCGTGTACTTAATTGCAGCGGTGCATTAACACTCAAAGCATGCTGTTGGCTAACACTTATCCCTTGCGTATCAGTTACTATTAACGCGAGGGTGTAATCTCCAGAGTAGCTAAATTGGTAATCTAGGTTTTCAGTTTGCGATACGGGTTCACCATCTATAAGCCAACTCATGTTGTAAGGTGCTTCTCCGCCAGTTACGATTGCTTGAGCAGATAAAATCGCACCGTTTAACTGATACGTTAAATTTTCAATTTCTAGCGGCTTTGTGATGGTAATTTGTTTAGTTTGTGTTTGCGTAGTCGTCTCACCCGTTGCCGAAAAGGTAACGCTATAGGTGCCGTAATCGGCATAGGTATGTGTAGGACTTAGCTCAGTACTCGATTGCCCATCACCAAAGTCCCATAAAAATGTATCTGTGGGGGTTAACTTTAAACCGGCTACATTAAAGCTAACGGTTGCCTCGTTTACTGTTGTGGTTATTTGTTGTAGCGCATCATAGCTAAGCAAAAGCTCAGCTGTTTCACTTTCAGGGTGTTGGCTGACTATTTCAAAGTTAAACCCTTGGGGAGTAAGCACCACACCTGATTCAGCCTGCTGCGTAAAGCTGTAATCAAAATGATCATTAAACTCACTAATGGCAGCTAAGTCTTGATCGCCTAAACCTGCACTTTGCTGATATAAACTAAATGCAGCATCGCGAACTTGTATAGGTGTATCTGCAAGTGTGGTGCTACCTGTACCGCGATAAATTGGCTTTTGATCCGCATCAACCACTAAATTAACCCCCCCCCCTGGGTGATCAGTTGTGTTGTTGTTATCAAATGCACTATTGCTAAACCACAATATAACTCCCGGTGAATATTGCTCTGCTTGTAAGCCGGCATCCACACCTCTGTGCGCACGTAGCTGTATATAGTAGTGGGCTGCTTTAGCATAAATATAACTACTCACGCGGCTAAAACCATTTAACGCTAAGGTCGACTCTGACTGCTCTGCGTTATTTTGCCAAATCACAGTATTGTTGTGTGTTATTTTTAAATCATCGGCTACAAAACCATAATACTGTGTGTTTGTATCAGTAATATACTCAATACTTAATGTAATGGTTTGTCCTGCATATTGTGTTAAATCAAACTCATGCATTAAAAAACCATTAGGTTGCTGCGCATCTGCATGTAAAAACGAATCACCAGTTATATACGGGCCTATATCGCCATAATAAGGATTTGTCTCGATTGTATAATTACCAGCTAAAGGAGTTTGATTTACCTTTACTTGTACAAGGTCATAATCGCGCTCAATACTGTAGTAAGCTAAAAAGCTAAATGTCAGTGGTGTAGCCGCCTCAGGTAAGGTCACGGTTTGTGAGAGCGTGTGTGTTAGGTTGTTACCTGTACCAGAGTAAAATTGAAAATCTCCTTCAACCGGGGTTTTAAATTTTTCTAGCTGCTGCGCAAGTGTCACTTTAATTTGGCTTTGTTGCTGAGAAAGTGAGCTAGTATAAACAAGCGACTGCTGAGGCTGGCTGTTAACTTCCTCCATGGTTAAATTAAGCTGGTTCACCCAATTGCCTTGGTATCTGTTTTGTAAATACTCAAGCGCCTGTGCACTAAACATAACGGGCTTTGAGCCCCGAGGCCCACCAGCCCAGCTACCAGTAGACATTATTGACCAAGACGATACAGGCTCACCCACGGTATTTGACTGAAAATCGTACTCATCTGCTAAACCTAAGTCGTGACCAAATTCATGCGCAACGACACCTATGCTGGCATCTATTGGGTTTATCGTATAACCCGATAACTTAACGCTACTACCCGCAATACTGACAGGTTCACTGTTTTCATCAAATACGTAGTAGCGGTGAGACCAAATTGCATCAACGCCTAAATAGCCTCCACCGGATTCTTCACCAATACTGGAATGAAAAACCATAACATGGTCGATAATGCCGTTTGGCTCGTTGATAATGCCATCGCCGTCAATATCATCTAAATCTGTTAAATCATATTGCGTTAAATCAATATCAAATTGTGCAGTGGCTTTTTCGACTGCTTCTTTTATCAGTGCGGGGGCATTTATATCGCGTGTGTTACCTACGCGCTCACCATAGGTTTTAGCATTACTATCTGCCCTAACCCACCCATATACTTGCCCGCTAAAAGCTAAGCTAGCACCTGATGCGTCGTAATAATAATCGTATACGCTGCTAAGTGTTTCATTATTAGGGCCTACAAACCCACCCTCATTAAAAAGCAATTGTTGGTAATGCTCTTTTGTATAATTTTCGTAATACATATCGGTATCATCATCAACTAGCTGATTGTCATCGTGCTTTAAATCAGGAAAATCAATTAAAATAGCCAGTACTTTAACCTCATTTAGCGCGATGCTAGGGCTAGCCGCACTTGCATATTGCAGCTGCTTATTGGCTTGCTTAGCGGTTAAGCGGGCTTTCATGGTAGAAACAGGTTTTAACTGCGAAGGGTTAAGCCGTTCAGTATTCGCTAAGTAGCTTTCAACCGTTGGCTTGTTAGTGGTTTGTTGGGTATCAGCGCGTTTATTTAACCAATACTCTATTCTTTGTTTGTTAATAATACCTGGGTCATGCGCACTGGTATTTGCTGCGTTAAGATTTAGGCTGCAAAGGAATAAACCAAGCCATATTATTTTTTTCACTGTATCTTCCCCAGATAAA
Source organism: Pseudoalteromonas sp. P1-7a (assembly GCF_001401855.1). Taxonomy (NCBI): domain Bacteria; kingdom Pseudomonadati; phylum Pseudomonadota; class Gammaproteobacteria; order Alteromonadales; family Pseudoalteromonadaceae; genus Pseudoalteromonas; species Pseudoalteromonas sp. P1-7a. The sequence continues at coordinate 236,716 of NZ_LKDU01000001.1, forward strand.
TTATTGCTCTATCATACCTAATATATGCATTAAGCACAGCGCTCAAATCACCTATTTACCCATTAAGGTTACTCGGTTAAATTAGCATAATTTCTTCATATTTTTTATATAACTACAAATAGCGTGCAACTTTTTAGTATTAAAACAAATTAATTTGAAATTTTAATCCAAAACAGCCCTTTCAAGGTTGACATAAGCACGTAAAACCCTTAAAAATAACCCCATATAGAATTTTTAATCTAAAGCAGCATTTTGCTTTTTATAAAGTGACAATTATGAAAAAACAACTTCACCTTTTAATCTTACTCGTAGTGGTCTTAGTGATAAGCCCAGCGGGGATGTATTAAAAAGTGAAATTGCTTTTTAAAAACCCTCGCACTACGCGGGGGTTTTTTTATGCATAAACAGCGCACAGAGGAATGAGGATGAGCAAACAAGAATATAATGGTTCTGAACTAGTTGTTCAGGCATTAAAAGAGTTGAAGGTTAAGTATATATTTGGCTACCCAGGTGGGTCGGTTTTAGATTTATACGATGCACTTTTTCAACAAGAAGACATTGAACATATTTTAGTGCGTCACGAACAAGCCGCAACGCATATGGCAGACGGTTATGCCCGTGCTACTGGCGAAGTTGGTGTTGTACTTGCTACCTCAGGCCCTGGCGCAACTAACTGTATTACAGGTATTGCCACCGCTTATATGGACTCAATCCCGATGGTGGTATTATCGGGGCAAGTACCTACTAGCTTGATTGGTGACGATGCATTCCAAGAAACTGACATTGTTGGCTGTTCTCGCCCGGTTGTAAAACATAGTTTTAACTGCAGAAGCGCTGAAGAAATTCCGGCTATTTTGGCAAAAGCGTTTTACATTGCAAGTACTGGCCGCCCAGGACCCGTTGTTGTTGAGCTACCAAAAGATATGCTTAACCCTGCTATTAAGTTTGAGTACAACTTCCCTAAAACAACAGAGCTTAGAACCTACAGCCCAAATACAAAAGGTCACTCTAAACAAATTCGCAAAGCGGTTACCACAATTTTAGAAGCTAAAAAACTGGTTATATACTCAGGCGGCGGTATTATCTTATCTAACACCTCTGAGCAATTAACCCGCTTAGTTGAATCGCTAAATGCACCTATCACTAATACATTAATGGGCTTAGGCGGTATTTCGGGTATTCACCCAAATTACGTGGGTATGCTGGGCATGCACGGCACGCTTGAAGCCAATAAAGCCATGGCAAATGCCGATGTAATTTTAGCACTGGGAGCGCGTTTTGATGATCGTGTAACCAATAATGTTAAAAAGTTTTGCCCTAATGCAACCATCGTTCACGTAGATGTAGACCCGACCTCTATTTCTAAAACGATTAAAGCACATATTCCGGTTGTGGGCTGTTTAGCCACTGTAATGGAGCAACTGCAAACCGGCATAGATAAAAGTAGCATTCAAATTGATCGCAGTGCACAAGAGGATTGGTGGCGACAAATTATTAGCTGGCGCGAGCAAAAGTGCCTAAGCTACAACACCGATGGCGACAAAATAAAGCCTCAAGCTGTTATAGAAGCAGTGTATAAAGCCACTAATGGTGACGCATATGTAAGCTCTGATGTGGGTCAGCACCAAATGTTTGCAGCGCAATATTATCCATTTAAAAACCCTCGCCAATGGATCAATTCAGGGGGCTTAGGCACCATGGGCTTTGGTTTACCAGCAGCGATGGGGGTTAAGCTTGCCTTTCCTGATAAAGAGTCTGTGTGTGTAACCGGCGATGGCTCAATCCAAATGAATATTCAAGAGCTATCAACATGTTTACAGTACAACTTGGCTGTAAAAGTGGTTTCGCTAAATAACCGCTCATTAGGCATGGTACGCCAATGGCAAGATATGATTTACGGCGGTCGCCATTCATCTTCATATATGGATTCATTACCTGATTTTGTAAAACTTGTTGAAAGCTATGGCCATGTAGGCATAAAGGTAGATACTTTAGATGAGCTACAACCTGCTATAGATAAAGCCATGAGCATTAACGATCGCTTAGTATTTTTAGATATTAACGTCGATGAAAAAGAACATGTATACCCAATGCAAATTAAACTAGGTGGCATTGATGAGATGTGGTTACGTAAAGGAGTAAAAGCATAATGCGTCGTATATTATCTATTTTATTAGAAAACGAACCGGGAGCCTTATCTCGCATTGTTGGGCTTTTTTCACAGCGCGCCTACAACATAGATAGCTTAACAGTGGGCACCACTGATGATGAGTCACTGTCACGTATCACCATTACCACAATGGGTGATGATAGAATCGTTGAGCAAATTACTAAACAAGTTAATAAATTAGTTGATGTACTTAAAATTATTGATTTGACCGAAATGAGTCACATCGAACGTGAATTATTACTTGTTAAAGTATTTGCCCAAGACGAAACCACACGTGCAGCTGTTACACGCGTGGTAGATGTGTTCCAAGGTGCTATTTTAGATATGGGACGCCAAAGCTACAGCTTACAACTGGTAAGCAGCACAGACAAAATAGAATCGTTTTTAGACACCCTACGCCATGAAACCGACATTATTGAAGTGGTGCGCTCTGGTGCTGTAGGGATCGGCCGTGGTGATAAAGCATTAAAAGCGTAATTAATTAAAGCTTAAACGTTAAGCGTTTTATATTAAATCCCTGCTAAGCAATTAGCAGGGATTTTTTATGCTAAGCCTTGCCTTACAACGCCCTGCATTAATACCTAATTAGGCATGTGGGAATAAGCTTAACTTAGGTAAGCTCACTACTTTAATACAAGCAAAAAAAAAGAGCTAAATAGCTCTTTTTTAAAAAATTCTGTAAAGCGCCAATTAAGGGTTTACTTGGTCTTTAAGACCTTTACCTGCTTTAAAGCTTGGGATAGTTGCCGCTGCGATTTGGATCTCAGCACCCGTTTGTGGGTTACGGCCAGTACGTGCTGCACGTTCTTTAACTGAGAAAGTACCAAAACCTACTAATGCAACTGAATTACCTTCTTTTAAAGAAGAAGTTACAGCGCCAGTAAACGCGTCAAGTGCACGTGTAGCAGCAGCTTTAGAGATTTCTGCATCAGTAGCGATTTTTTCAACTAATTGAGCTTTATTCATTGTTAGATTCCTATTCGTTATTATTTTGCCTTCGCAAAACCTATCTTTATGCATTTTTAAGGAGTTAGCAACAGCAAATTGCATTTTTTGCTTAAATACTTCGAAAATGCGTAAAATTTTAATAATTCTCGGTAAAATACAGCGTGTTGGATTAACTAAAACTTAATTTAAGTACACAAAAGGCACACTTTAAATAACACACTGCTCTATATTTTTTCGATAACTAAGGTCACTTCCCCAACCTCGACACCAAACTTAACAATAGACGTTCGGTTTATCAAGCGCGATTGTGTAACCAGGTACATCCAATCATCAAAATTCACCTCAAGCGTACTACCGTCATAGGGTAAGGCCACATTGTAGTTCCAATGAAACACACTGCCTGCGCTTTTACCGGTTGCAATGCCAAGCACATCATCAGCACGTCCCACTAAGCTATTATCGTCATTAAGGGTGACATACCAAATACGCTTTTGTGTTTCACCATCGTCATACACAAAGTCTTCCTCTATAACGCCCTCGTTCCCTTCCCAGCGCGCATTCATAGTGACAACAAGTTTACGTGTGAGTTCGCCTTTATAATCTTGCACGACGCCGTATGCTTTCAAATCGCCACTAAAAAACGCTTTAAAATCAAATTCTGGGTTGCTGCTATTGTAGTGCTCTACTTTTGGCGCGGAGCAGCTTACTAAAAATAATGCGGCCATTAAAATACATAGCTGTTTAAATTTATTTATATTGCGCATGTTAAATCCCTAATAATTGTTTTCTAAGTGCTGGCTCTGAGGTGTTTGGGCTAAGCCAAATAGCTAAAAACTGATTGGCAAATTGCGAGTCACTAATTTCACCTAACTTTTTATCATTATGATAAAAAATAGCCTCACCGCTTGGTGATGTTTGTAGGCTTAACGACTCGCCTTTTTTAATGTCTGGCCAAAGAGCGAGCAATTTATTAGCATACTTCGCTGATAAATCACTTTTACCTAAATGCTGCCATTGCTCTTTAGTGGCTTTAACAATGTCTTTTGCTGCAAAGTCTCGCAAATAGGTGAGCGTAAATTTAACGGGGTGCGCCCCCTGTTTGTAACTCCCTGAGCGGGTATATAACGTTGCATCGTAAACATCCCAAAATAAATATTCCATGCGCGCCTCGCCCACTTTTTTAAAGTCAGTTTGCTCTTCGCTAAAGCTCAATGGGGTAAAAAAAGTAGCCATAATCATTGTGGCCGTTATTGCACATATTTTTGCGGTGATATTCATACAAGCTCCTGTTATTGCTTGCTACAATTTATAATCGCTTTAATTTTTTGATTAATAATAAGAATTAATGTAAAAGCTGCAGCCCAAAGTGCGCCGTACAGAAGCCAAAATGCCCATACAGGTGAATAAATACTAAGCACGCCAAATTGAGCACCTGAATAATAACTAATTGGCGCAAAGGCTAAGCACACTAAATAGGCTTGCCAAAGTTTTAGGTTAGTAATAAACGCCATTGATGTGTTTAAGCAAAGCAATAATGCTGCCCAAAGCAAGGCTAACCAAAGCGGAAAAGGGGATACTTTAAATTCCAGAAGGTTTAGCTGCACAGCAAGGTATTCACATAACAGCGCAATTGGTAAAGCTTTAACTAAAAGCAACGCGTCGAGCTTATGCTGCTTTGATAAAACAAACATAAGCACAACAATACCAGAGGTGTATAAAACAGATTGAGCTTCTAAAAACAGTGATAAAAACCACACTGTTTGAAAAAGCACAAAATTAATAATTAAGGGCAATTTCGTCATTTTGACTAGTAAAACGTGGTTTACGCGCCGTTAAATGAACGGTACTGGTTGCTCGCGTTCTAAAAGCGCCTTCGCAGTAAGCAAAGTAAAATAACCATAATCTGTAAAAACGCTCATCAAACTTGTCACTGTCTAGGGTGTGCCAGTTATCAATAAAGCGTGTGCGCCAATCGGCTAGTGTTCTAGCATAATGTGCGCCTATGTCGCTAACAGTATGAATAACCATATCGGTATTGTTTTTAATTTGCTCGCTCATCTCATTAATTGAAGGCAAACAACCACCGGGGAAAATATACTGCTGAATAAAGTCAGAGTTTTTTAAATAATGTTGATAACGTTGATCGCCAATAGTGATCGCTTGGATTAGCATTGCACCGTCTTCTTTAAGCAAGCTATTACATTGCTTAAAAAAGCTTGGTAGGTATTCATGCCCTACTGCTTCTATCATCTCTATTGATACAAGCTTGTCGTATTGCCCTTCTAATAAACGATAATCAAGCTTGAGCAAAGTTATATTATTTTCAAGTCCTAACTGTTTAACCTTGTTTTCAACATAGGCATATTGCTCATCAGAAATCGTTGTTGTGGTCACATGGCAGTTGTAATGTGTGGCTGCGTAAATCGCAAACGCCCCCCAGCCTGTGCCAATTTCAATGACTGAATCGCCTTCGTTTATCTCTACCTGCTCACAAATTTGTTTCAGCTTATTTTGTTGAGCGTCCTCAAGAGAGGCATCTTTTGATGGATAAACAGCGCAGGAGTAAAGCATTTCCTCGCTTAAAAATGACTCGTATAAATCGTTACCTAAATCGTAATGTGCAACGATATTCTTTTTCGACCCAGATTCTGAGTTGCTGTTTTTGAGATGGTTAAAACGGTGGGCTAGGCCACTAAAAAACGAGAATTTTTTTTCAAAAGCATCTAGTTGTTTTTGGTTTATGGCAAATATTTCGATGAGTTTGGTCAAGTTATCACACGACCATTGCCCAAGAATATAAGACTCACCAGCACCCACACTGCCAGATAGCGCAAATGCTTTGTACATGGCAGTGTCGTTAACGGTAATCGTGGTTTTTAAGTCTGAATGTTGTTGACCAAATACTGTTGAGCGACTGTTCTCAACTAACACTATTTGGCCTGTTTCAATACTTGCAAAGGCTTTGGTGACTAGCTTTTTATATAAGTTTGTAAACCAACCTGTTTGCTCTTGGCAGTTTATACTCGAGACTTTTTCCATCTTAAACCCTTTATAATTTTATCGCTACCTGCAACTAAGCTTGTTTAACTATACTAAGGTTTTCCTGAATGACCTAAAAAAGGAACCCTTTTAATAAACAGCTTAAGTGCTTGCACATAAATACCTTTGAAAATAGACAAAGTCATCGCAGGAAATTTTTTTAATAATTTATTAACTTCTTGCTTAGTTAACTGACTTCGCTTTAATCGTAAAGACGCGTCGAATAACAACTCATCCCCACGTTTATTTTCTATATGAATTAATGTGTTATCGGCTGTATGTTGTACCTGCCAATGGTAGTCCATATCTAAATTCATAAAGGGTGATACGGAGAAAGCCTTCTTAAAGTTCACTTTTTTTTGTAAGGGCACCAAATAATAATGGCGCTCATTCCACGGCGTATTGCTTACCTCAGCAACCATATATTTAAAGTTATCGGTGCTATTACCGTAAAAGTAAAAATTTACAGGGCTAAAATAAATGCCCATACACCTAAGTTGGCCAAGCATATAAATATGCGAAAACGTCTCTTTAACACCTAGTTTTTCTATTTGGCACTGTGCACGTTCAATAATACTTAATGGCTCTGAGTTAGGTAGTGTGTTTAAATAATCGGATTGATTAAAACGCAGTGCTTTAAACCCAAAAGTACCTAACATGGGGTGAATGTTATTAAGCAATAACGGATTTTTTAAATCTACCCACATCATATAAAGCGGGTATTTAAACTGATGGTTTTTTACCGCAAAGCGCCTGTGCCTTACATCGCCTAGGTATACAGCGCTATTCAAATTCAACACCTAATTGCTTTGCCACATCTACCCCACTGCGAACACCATCTTCATGAAAACCGTTATACCAATAAGCACCACAAAAATAGCTATTATTTTGGCCATCAACAGTGTGCTTGAGTTTTTGTGCGGCAATGGATGATTCGTTAAAAACAGGGTGATGATAAGTAAACTCACGTAATATATTTGCTTTGTTAATCCCTTCTAAGTGATTAAGGGTTACACAAAATTGTGTATCTGAGTCAATACCTTGCAGTATATTCATTTGGTATGTAACAACCGCTGCTTTGTCGGTGTTTTCGTTTAGTAAGTAATTCCAGCTAGCCCAGGCGGCTTTTCTATCTGGCAGTAAACTGGTATCTGTATGCAGTACTACCGAGTTTTCGGTATAAGGAATTGCACCTAATACAGTCTGTTCTTGCTCAGTCGCATCACCAAGTAATGCAAGGGCTTGATCTGAGTGACACGCAAATACCACTTTATCAAATTCAGCTTGTTCGCCATTTTCAAGGGTAATAATTACCTTATTATCTACACGTGTAACCGTCTCAATGTCGGTATTTAATTTTATCCGCTCTGCAAAACCTTTAATAAGCGGCTTAATGTATTGCTTAGACCCACCAGGGATTACATACCACTGAGGCCTGTTTGTAACATCAAGTAAGCCATGGTTGTAAAAAAACTTTACAAAAAACTCAACCCCTACATTTTGCATCTCTTTGATGCTGGTTGACCAAATTGCCGCCCCCATAGGTAAAATGTAATGGTATTTAAAAAAGTCATTAAAGCCGTGCGTATCTAATAACTGACCCAGTGTTTGATCTTTAGGGTAGTTTTGCTCGCTGTGCATTGCTTTACATAATTTATTAAACTTAACTATATCGCTTAACAAGCGCCAAAACTTAGGCCTAAATATATTTCTTTTTTGAGCGAATAAGCTGGCAAAGGTGTGTCCGTTGTACTCAAAACCACTTGCTTGATTATGAACACTAAAGCTCATTTGTGTTTCTTGTCTGTCTACGCCAATGCGCGCGAGTAGTTTTTCAAAGTACGGGTAAGTGCGGTCATTAAATACTATAAAGCCCGTGTCTATTGAGCGTTTAACCCCAGCATCAGATATCTCTACTGTCGCGGTATGACCACCAATGTAATCGTTTTTTTCAAATACGGTAATATCGTAATGCTTATGCAGTAAATGAGCACAGGTTAAACCCGATACGCCAGAACCTATTATTGCTATTTTTTTCAACGGGCTAATCCTTTTGCTAAACGTAACCAAAGTGGTAACGGTAAAATACGTAATGCTTTTAAAATAAGCGTAAACCGATAAGGAAAATGAACTTCTTTACGGCGTTTATTGATCCCCTTAATCATATAATCGGCGGCCTCTGTTGCAGTGACGGCCATAGGCATTGGGAAATCGTTTTTATCAGTAAGGGGGGTTTTAACAAAACCAGGATGCACCAACGTAACATCAACATCGTTTAAGTCGATTGCTAAGCTTTTCGCTAAATAGCTTACCCCGGCTTTAGATGCGCCATAAGCCTCAGAGCGTGGCAGAGGTAAATACGTAACGCTTGAGCTAACAAGTACAAGTTGTCCGCCCGCACTAATTTTTGGTAATAAAGCCTCTAGGCAGTAGCCCATTGCCAGCAGGTTTACTGAAATAACTCGCTCAAACAAAGCGCTGTCAAAGTTACGGGCATCATCTACATACTCACAGTTACCAGCGTTAAGAATAACCTTATCAAAAGCACTAAACCCAAGGGTTGCTTGCTTTATGTCTTTAAGGTCTGTGGCATCAAACTGACACGCTTTAATGTTGGTGTGCTTTTCAAGCTCAACTAACTTTTCAAGGTTTCTGCCGCAAGCAATCACGGCGTTACCTTGCTGTGCGTACTTTATTGCTAGCTGCTCGCCAATACCTGAGGTTGCACCTGTAATTAAAATATTCATCGCTACCCTGCTCGTTTATCTATGTAATTTATAACGCCACCTAAAATAGGAATATGCTTGTATAGCATCTCACCGACATTAAAATAGTCGCGGTGGTTAATAATTTTACCTTCTTTAAAAACCAGCTTACTGTGCCCTTCTACCGATATAGTTTTGCCAGAAGCCAGTTTTGGGTGGGCGTAATGCATAGTCCAATACAAAAATGCTTTGTCATCACGCTCGTAGGTGTCGCTAATATCAAACTGACAATGCTTAACATTACTATATAGATTAGAAAAATATCGGGTAAGCTCGCTTAGCCCGTGTATTTCGTGCATTGGGTCTTTAAATTTAATTTGCTCGCTGTAAATATCATTAAGCAAATGCAGGTTTGATTTATCGAGTTCTTGATATATGTCTACAAATTTTGCTACCGGTAATGCTGTTTCCATATCACCCCTTAAATGCAGCTATTGCACGCTCGCGAGCTGCTTTATGATCTACGATTGCCGGCCAGTAACATTGCTTATCAGCCCCTATTGACGCTAAATAAGCATGAGGAAAATGAATATGTTTATCTGGCACTTTTTCAAGCTCTGGTAAATATTTACGTATAAATTTACCATTAGGATCAAAGCGCTCACTTTGAGTGATAGGATTAAATACGCGAAAATAAGGCTGCGCGTCACAGCCAGTGCTTGCAGCCCACTGCCAACCGCCATTATTAGAGGCTAAATCGCCATCAATAAGGTGCTGCATAAAAAACTGCTCGCCTTCACGCCAATCAATTAATAAATGTTTGGTCAAAAAGCTGGCAACTACCATTCTTAAACGGTTATGCATCCAGCCGGTTTGAACTAACTGTCTCATCGCTGCATCAACGAGTGGGTAACCTGTTTTTCCCTCGCACCAGGCTTTAAACTCAGCCTCGTTTTTACGCCATTTAACGCCATTGTACTTTTCGTTAAAGTTATCACCACGAGAAAGCTTAGGAAATTGCGCAATTAAATGACGATAAAATTCGCGCCAAATAAGCTCGTTTACCCAAGTAAACGTTTTACTTTTAGATGTTGTTAAAATATCTGGGTAGCGGTTTTGAATATTAACCAGTAACTGCTTAGGGCTTATAATACCCAGAGCTAAATAAGGGCTTAAACCCGATGTGCCTTTAATGCTGGGTATATCACGCTGATCGTCGTAGCTACTTAATTTGTCGCAAATAAAATTATCAACAATGGTTGCTAAGCTTTCATCATCAACCGGCCATTTTTCTGAGCTGCCATCACTTTTAATTGCCTGTGCGTTGTTATTTATCGGCTGTTTTTTTAAAGGCCACGGTAATAAGCTAAAGTGAGTATCTTGGTGTTGTTTAAGCCACTGTTTTTTAAATGGCGTAAACACTTTGTACATTTCGTTACTTTGGTTTTTAACACTGCCCACAGGCGCTATTACATCTCCCTCATAGAGGGTAAACGTAATATTTTTATCATCACACTTTGCAAGTATTTGCGCATCACGATTTACTTCATTTAACTCATACTCTTTATTGGCAATTACATGTTTTACCTGATGTTTATCGCAAAATGATAAAAGCGCACTTTCACAATCGTCAAAGTAAGGAGCGTCAATAATATGCAGCTCTATTGCGTACTGCGCTAGCTGCTCGCGTATATAATTGAGGCGCCTTTTTAGTAAATCTATTTGAATGGGAGCGGCGTTGTGTTGTTGCCATTGCTTTTCGCAGATAAAAAAAATGGCCTGTTTAGCGCCATTATTTAGCGCTTCAATAAGCGCTTCGTTAGAAAAAAGGCGCAAATCGCGCCTAAACCAAAAAAGTGTATTCATTATATGCCGTAACGTAATTTTAGTTCATTAGGGTAAGGATTAAAAAACACCTGCTTTTCTAGGTATTCATTAGGATGTACTTTTAGATGATGTTTTAACAAAGTAAGCGGTACGTACAAAGGCACTAAACCTTGACGGTATTCATCGATGGCATCGCGTAGCTCTTGCTTTTCAACCTTAGATAAGTCTTTTTTAAAGTAGCCCTGCAAGTGCATTAACGTGTTGCAGTTATTCCTACGTGATGCAGGCTTTTTAAGGCCGTTCATTAACCCAAGAATGTACTCATCTGCTAAAGCGTTAATATCATCACCATTATAAGTACCAAGTAAATTACCTAAGTCGCGGTAAGCTTGATAATTATGAGCCATTAATAAGTACTTATATTGCGAGTGAAACTGGGTGAGCTTATGCACTGTTAGCGGCTCAGATGCTAATAACTGCCACTGTTTGTACGCGTACACGCGCATTACAAAGTTTTCGCGTAAATGCATGTCGTTTAAGCGGCCGTTTTCTTCACATGGCAATAATGGATTGTGCTTCATTATTTGCTCAGCAAAAAAACCAACGCCTTCGGAGGTATTGCCGGTGCCCGCTTCGTTATAAATTTTAATTCTTTCCATACCGCAGCTTGGGCTTTTCGCACAAAATACAAAACCGCTTAGGTTTTTAGCTTGTTCTGTGGCTACTTTTATACCGTATTCAGTTAGCTTAGGCCCAACATCGCCAGTGCCATCTGGTCGGCATACTTTTATTGTATCGCCCACACGTACTTGGCGTATCGTTGGCCTAGGAATAGGTAACCCTACGGCTACCTCTGGGCAAAAACGCGTGTACTCTACATGTTTTCCAAGTTCGTCCATACAAAAGTTAGACTTTTTATGGCCTGTATCAAAACGTACTTTTTCGCCTGCTAAGCAGGCGCTAATACCTATTTTTATTGTGTCTGTTTGCATAAATTCTCTTAATAAATCAAGTTACCTATAGGATTGAGTAACTTACTGAGCCCTTTATTAAAATGTAGCGCACTACTGACTACTGTAAAGCATAAACAGCCATCTTTTGTAAGTGGGGTGTGCTGATGAGAGCCATCTTGCCAAATAAAGTCTCCTGGCACGTAACTGCCCTCTTCATCACTAAACTCACCATCAAGTAGCAATGTTACTTCAAAACCAGTATGAGTATGCTCGGGGATTTCGCCCCCTGCGCCAATATGTAAAAGGCTTGAGCGCAATGGGCCATCATCAATAGCAACGCGAGAGCGAGCAAGCTTACCCACTTGCGTAAAACGCCCATGCGAAATGCGTGTTAAGGCGCGTGGTAATTCGTAGTTATGATCATTAACTTGTACGGTTACCGGCTCAACTTCGTAAACTTCATCAATGCTAGCATCGGCGGTTATCAAATCTAGCAGGTCAGCGTCAAAATCTGGTACTTGTAAATCGTTACTTAAATTTAATGTATCAGGGGCGTATGGCGGCTCGCTAAATACATCCTTTGCATTAGCGGCTTCAAGTTTTGCCACTTTTGCTTGGCAAACTGGGCACATATCAACGTGTATAGATACCGCAACGCTTAACGATGCAGGTAACTGCGCTGAACAATATTGTGCTAGTAAAGATTCACTAGGGTGATGTTTAATCATGCTGATCTCCCATTTCATTACGTAATTTTTGCAAGGCTAAACGCAATCGTGATTTTACCGTGCCTACAGGAATATTTAATTGTTGAGCAAGTTGCTCTTGCGACATATCTTGGAAATAAACACCTCTGACTACCTCTCGCTGTGCAGTTGGTAGTTTGTCTAGGTAACGTTTAATTTGTTGATCTTCCAAGTGGTCGCTAAATTCAAGTGTTGTATCTTGAGATTCGTTAATAAGTGGCCAAATATCTTCGCTTATATTCTCTTCTTTATTACTTTTCATTTTACGAAGCATATCAAATGAGGCATTACGCATTACGGTATATACCCAAGTCGTCGCAGCCCCTTTATCGCTGTGATACAAATGCGCTTTACGCCACACTGAGGTTAGTGTTTCTTGTACAAGCTCCATTGCTTGTGCCTCAGAGCCAAATTGCTTAATTCCAAAGCGTTTAATTTTTGGCGAAAAGTATTCAAATAAGTAAGCAAACGCTCTTTTGTCTCGCGAAGTAGCTACATCAAGCAGAGCTTGCATAAGCTCTGCACTTGGCGTTTCTGGCATGGCAGTATATTTACCTGTATTAGGTTCACAACGTGGTGAGGGTTGTTGACTTACCATAATAATTAATCCCGTGTATGCTTTTGTACATATCTATACGCCAAGCAATTAAACGCAGATCACATTATTTTAGGCAAATTCATTGTTAATCACAGTATGGAGGAAGTTTAGTAAGTTAGCAAAGTTACTTTCGAACGCAAGTTGCTGTTTTTTATCGATAGATATAGGTAATAGTTCAAGCCAGCGGGCAGCTACCCAGGCTAAATTATCAAACTTGGTTTGCCTATATAAACTAGAAAGCTCTTTATTGTTTAAAAATATGTCCTGCAAAGAATCAGACAAGCGTTGATTATCAGCCGAAATTTCACTGTGGGAGTCATTGTACCAATACGGCGTATTGCAATCGCTTAATAAGCCATGGCGCAATTCACTTTCATCTTGGTAAACGTCATTTATTTGCACGCTTTTAGCAGCGTACACATCAATAAGTAGCATATTGCTAGGGTCTTGATCAAAGTCGATAATATCGACCAAACAGCCCTGAGCGCTAATATTAAATGGCGTGTCGTGCTGGTAGGTGCATAGCACAAAACCGACATTATTTTGTAGTGCGGTTTTTACCATGTTTAAATACCTAGGCTCAAATATACGCAAACGCGTATAGCCTTGTGGTAACACAAATATTGGTAATGGGAAAATCGCACGTTTCATAAAGTCTACTTCTTTAAATTACACTGCCTTTATCTACGTGCGCTTTTACTAAGTCGATCAGCTTACTCAAATCGAATTATTTACCTATAAATTAAAAGTTGATCCAACTTCCCATACTTTTTATTACTTGAACCATATAGTAAACACTAATCATGCTTACAACAGGCGCCAACATAAGTGCAAATAATCCTAATTCGTTACTCATCGTCTTATCCTTTTACACTTATTTAGCTTTAACTTGCGTAGTTACCGGCATTGTAGACTGCGTGGTAACGTCAGCTTGTTCTTGCGCTTGATTTACAAATTGCTCAAGTACTGCCTGGGCATCAAAACTAAGGCTCTGCGAAATTGATTGTTCAAGTTCTGCCGTTGCTTGATTAATATAGCTTGTTACGTTTTGCGTTATAATATCAGTTACATCTAAGTCCACTTCACTCGCATGTACTTGCGAAGAACCTAATACTAATAAACTTGCCATAGCGATTTTAATTGAATGTTTCATAATGGTATTCCTTGTTGTGTATATTGTTTAGACGCAATAACATAATCAAGGGTTGTGCCAACAGAAAAACAAAAATTAAACCATTGATATATAAAGACTATATTAAAAACTATACAGCAACGCAGCATTCAGGCTTGGTTAATTTAACTAACCTTTTTAATTTTTTGACTAACTATTAGTAAATATTTTTAGTTCACTATTTGCAGTTTAAAACAACGACTACCATTACTTTTTATTTTGTGTATTGGGTTTAACTTTTTTACCTAACCGATAAGCATCAGCCATACTTAGTAACCAAATGACCACCATTAAAGGAAGATATTTATATTCCCCAAGCTGAGCACATTCACCTGATGGATTACGAGCGGCTTGTAAAATGCCTGAAGCCGTCATCGGAATTTTACCTGCTAAAATTTCATTTGCGCTACATTGCGCTATAGCCAAAATATCACCTAATGTCATAAACAAAAGTAGCGTAAATACACCTGCAAAAATACAGCCTATTAAATGCTTTTTAAGCGAAAAATGCCCTGCCCCTGGATAAACAATGGCAGTAAGTAAAACGGCTTTGAGCTCTTTTTTCATGATAAACGTGCCTTAATTAATTGAGACTATACGACCACACTATAACCGATTAATTCCCTTTAAAATCAATAAAAGTACGGTGACAAATTTACAGTAACAATGCTGACATTGAAACATTGAGCGTACACCTGTACACTCAAGTTTAATTAATAAGTGGTAGGACTAGTATGACTATAGAGGCACCCTATTCTCGCAAAGAAGAAAAACTCAATGTATTAAGCCATGCACTGGGAATATTTTTTGCTGTGTTTGTAATGTGGGATTTATTTAAACAAGCCACCAGCGTAAAAGCTTATATTAGCACCGCTGTATATGGGGCTAGTTTATTTGTATTGTTTTTATCATCCACACTTTATCACGCCAGTGTACAGCCAAAATTACGCGCTTTTTATAAAAAATGTGATCACTGCGCTATTTACGTATTAATAGCAGGTACGTACACCCCATTTTTGTTGCTATCTCTTAATGGATTGTGGTCTTGGGGGACACTGAGTTTTATTTGGGCAATCGCGCTTGGTGGCGTTGCTTATAAAGTGCTGGTTAAAAATGGTAATAAAAAAGTCTCCCTGGCTACCTACTTACTTATGGGCTGGTTTGCCCTTGCGATTGTATACCCACTTTATTTAAATATTGATGTAAAAGCACTGTACTGGTTACTGGCAGGTGGCATTTTTTATAGCTTAGGAACATTGTTTTATAGCGCTAAAAGCACTCAATTTAGCCACGCAATTTGGCACCTCTTTGTAATAGCTGGGTGTGTGTGCCACTACATTTCAATTACTAATTACGTGTATTAATGCATGTAATTAGTAATTTTATGCCACACACATAAACCACAATAATTTTGCTACCCTTCTATATAAAAGCGCGATAAAAGCGCGTTGTAGCTTAGGCGTTATCACCTAAGTCTTAATTAAAAACGCTGTTATTTACGGCTCTGACTATAAGCCTATCACTATCCTTACTCGCCTAATTAACTAGCTCGATAAACAGCGTGTAACATTTTCGGTACTCTTATCCCTTTTTTACCCATTTTATTCACTTACTCTTTTCCTAGTTTAAAAATAAATGCATTAAAATAAGTGAGATAGCTTCATATTTTAAATGTAACGCTATGGCATACCTATTGCTCCTTCAATATAAATGGTCAGTAAAACCTTGACCAAGCAAATACGTTAAAGGAGATACAAAGTGGGCGCATTCCAAGCTGACTCTACAATTGAGGCAAGTGCTACATTAGTAAGTTGCTACTTATACTCAATATTTTACAACCACACTCACTTTTACGTCTATTCCCGCCAAGCAAAGAGGTAGGTAACACGCATTTCTGCGTTATATGCCATTAGGCTCTTTGTGATTACATGCAGTTAATCCAACTTAAACTTTACGTTAAAGGAGACGTTGATATGCCAACTAACCAATTTACGATGCAAGACCCTAGAAGCCAATATCAAATGGGACGAACCGAAAAAGACAGTGATCAACCAGACCCAGGCCTAGATGAAATTTTAAAACCTAAAGCAGATCACGGCGAAGATACGTATGTAGGTAGCGACAGATTAAAAGGCCGCAAGGCGTTGATCACTGGGGGCGACTCGGGCATTGGCAGAGCGGTTGCCATTGCATTTGCCAGAGAAGGTGCCGATGTGGTTATTAATTACTTAGCCAGCGAAGAAGCCGATGCGAAAGAAACACTCGATATTTTAAAAGCCAGCGGTAGCAAAGCTTGGGGAATTGCAGGCGATATCTCTGATGAGAGTTTTTGTAACGACCTTGTGGCGCAAAGCGTTGAGAACTTAGGCTCAATCGACATATTAGTGAATAATGCGGGTAAACAACAGTTTGTTGCCGAGTTAGACGATTTATCTACCGAGCAATTTTGCCAAACATATGCAACAAATGTATTTGCTATGTTTTGGATAACAAAGGCGGCGGTAAAACATATGCCACCGGGCGCTAGTATTATTAATACAACCTCTATCCAATGCTATCAACCCTCTGCTGGGCTTCTTGATTACGCATCGACTAAGGGCGCAATTACAAGCTTTACTAAAAGCTTAGCAAAAATGGTGATTGATAAAGGCATTCGGGTTAATGGGGTTGCTCCTGGGCCAATTTGGACCCCACTTCAACAAAGTGGCGGCCAACCGGCTAAAAAATTGCCTGAATTTGGTGATAACGTACCATTAGGTAGACCAGGCCAGCCTGCTGAACTAGCACCCACCTATGTCTACTTAGCATCGCAAGAGTCAAGTTACATAACCGCTGAAATAATGGGTGTGACAGGTGGGCAGCATCTACCATAGTCATGATGGCTCACTCATATTAGTTAATCTCAGCTTATTGTTTTTATAAAATAATAGCGGCGTATATCAGCCGCTATTTTTACCTAGCCTTTTTTCAATTATACCTAAATAAGCACCACTAAGTATTGGTGAGGCTCTGGTTAGCAATACCTTAGACAGCACCTGAGCTTGGCACTAAAACCTGTGCTCAAGCAGCAGCACCATTTAGCACAGTGTGAGCAAGAGCGTGCCTATTTAAGCACGCATAAATTAACTGCTTAAATAACTTAAGCAGATTAAGTGTTATCTTTTTTAGCACGTATATCGCGAATGAACTCTTCTAAATAAGGCGTAAACTCTAGCGCAAGTGCTATAAATAGCACCGTTGCCAAGTAAGTTATTGGTAAAGGAGAGGCTTTTAATTCAAGCGTAAAGTGAGGAGGAAAGCCGCCTGGAGTAAATAAAGCGGTAAATTGCTCCCAATGGCGCGCAATAATTAATACCAAAGCTAACAGGGGTATCATTTCTAAAAAACTGTGTATATGTTGCTCTACCGGCCCTACCCTTCGCTTACTTACCGCATAAGTTACATCCCACATTGCTGTAAGCTCATGCAGAAAAAACAACACAATACAAAGGGCAATAATCAAACTATTAACTTCAAAAATTAAAACGAGGATTAACGGAATGCCCACTTCGGCAAACATTAATAAATGAATAAATGACTCTTTAGCACCGCTGGTTGTAGAAATATTACTACGTCGATGACAAAACCAATCAGCAATACCAGCAGCAAGCCACACAGGGATCACAAAGTACATTAAAATCAATAAAGTTGGGTCAGTCATAGTTTGTTAGTCCTTAATATTTGGTTTTAATAACCCTCATGCTTAAAACTAAATATTTACACTTCATCAGCTTGATCATTCATCACTAGCGATGTGAAAAACCGTATTTTTTAAATAATTTATCAGTCACTTTTAAGATGGCTTGAGGATTACTTACGTTTTTACCTTAATGTAAATGAGATACCATTTTTAAACGCGCCCTTGAGCCAACATTTGGTATGCTCAATATCTATTTACAACTAATAAGTAGTTCAAATGTTATGCCAAATCTCGACGCTTAATTGATTTAATGCCATTTTAGCTATAGGTAGGTGTGGAGGTGTTTTTACTTTGCCGTGTATATTTTTATTGTGTAAAAAATAGACAATATATCGCTTATCATTGTAAGTTTTTCATTCACAAAGCTAGATAAGGAGGTTGTGGTAAAGGTAAAACTACAAGCTGAATACCCCTATTTGTTGTAGGTTTACGATAGGTAAAACAAAAAAGTAAGCCACTCACTTGTAATAAAGCAGCCTTTAAAAGCTCTTTTACAATAATACGTTCACTACTGCCATCTACACTCGCGCATATTTACTTTGTCGTTTTTAAAGCTAACCCCTTCTAATAATAGCTTTTGGCGCTGCTCTTGGTATTTATCACTGCCTGCAGGGAATGATATTTTACCTTGGCTGTTTACTACTCTGTGCCACGGTATAACAGAATCATCTGGCATTTGCTTTAAAAGGCGCCCTACTAAGCGTGAATTTTGCGGATAACCGGCAAGCGTTGCTACTTGCCCGTAACTTGCTACAAAACCTGCAGGTATATTTGCAATAATGGTGTAGATGAGGGTTTCTTTATCAATATTATCTGTCATTAACGTACGCCTCACTGAGTACTTTAAATTGCTCCCAAATAGAGCGTGCGACAGGGCCATGGTGTATTGCATCACGCCTAAATGCACGTACTTCTATGCCAAACTCATCTTCTCTGTCGTTTATCTGTATTTGCTGCAACAGCCCTGCTTCTATTTCAGGGGCGCAATAGTCTATGTTCATCATTGCCCAGCCGGCACCAGCAAGCAAAAACGACTTTAAATTGGTTACATCGTCAATCTTCATTAAGGCAGAGCCTTTTGAATACGAAAGCTTGTCGCTGTCTATGCTTAAGTCACTTTCAAACATAGCCAAACACGGGTAATTTTGTAGCTCGTTAAAGGTCATGTACTTAGGAAACGCATTAGTAGATGCAATAATTCCAATGTTTAATTTACCAATTGGTAGGCTCTCTAAGTGCCCTGTTGCATGAAATAAGTCAAACCAGGGGCCTATGCCTAACTCCACTTGCCCACTATTTACTTGCTCTAAAGAGACAAAGCGTTTGCCACTGGTTAAATTAAACTCTGTACGCTTAAATAGTCTAAAAGTATTACTTATGATCTCGTTATAACTGTCTTTTTGACAAATTTGCTCGTAGCAAATTCGATATTGTGGCTCGTTACCCAGTGCAAGCTCTTTAGCAAGCTGCGATAGCTCATCATTTGCATGCAATAATTGTTGTGCTTCGCGATGAAAAACACGCCCTTTTTCAGTTAACTGTAATCGGTACTTACTTCTATCAAGTAGTTCAAAGCCAATTTTTGCCTCTAGGTTTTTAATTGCTAAGGTAAGCGCAGGCTGAGTTTTATGTAATTTAAGCGCCGCGCCACTTAAACTTGCACTTTGTACAATGGCATCTAAAATTTGTAATTGATTCAGCTTCATACTGCGCTCAACATGATCATAAATAAAACTTATTATGTTTCTAAAATTTAATGAATTTTATTTTATATGGTTGCGGCGTATCCTGCACTTAATTATTTTGCCCATCATTGCCACGGAGAAGACATGAAACTCTTTCGTCTATGTATACTTACTACGACTTTACTTACCTTAATGGCCTGTTCTGAGCCAGAAAAGCAAGTAAAAGAAGAGCCCATTAGGCCTGTAAAGTTATTCAATATAGGACATGATTCGCAAACAAATGTGCGCAGTTTTCCTGCTGAAGTGGTTGCTAACCAAGGCTCGTACTTAGCATTTAGAGTCAATGGTGAACTGGTAGAGTTTCCGGTATTAGCAGGTGAAGAAGTTGAAAAAGGACAACTTTTAGCAAAGCTTGACCCAGAAGACTTTCAGTTACAGTACGATGATAGAAAAGCCCGTTATGAGCTTGCTAAATCACAACTTAGCCGCATTGAACAATTACTTGAAAAAAGAATCGCAAGTCAATCAGAGTACGATGAAGCATTGGCCAATATGCAAGTGGCAGAGTCTGCCTTTAAAATTGCCGAAACCAACCTAGAATACAGCGAGCTGCGCGCCCCATTTGCAGGGACTGTAGCCAAAGTATTTGTTAAAAACTTTGAAAACATTCAAGCCAAGCAAAACATTTTACGCCTAGAGACCCGCGATTTAATGGATGTAGAAATCCAAGTTCCTGAAAAAATAATAGCGCGCATTAAAAAAGGCAGTGACTACCACCCTACCGTTGTGTTTGACGGTTATGATAATAAAGAGTACACCCTTGATTTAAAAGAGTGGGACACGCAGGCCGATCCTACTACGCTTACCTACAAAGTTGTTTTTTCGCTACCAGTGCCTAAAGACTTTAACCTACTTGCAGGGATGACGGGCCGTGTATTTATCGATTTATCAAAAGTAACCAGCTCGCAAGTGGCTTACACTATTTTGCCGGTTGAGTCGGTTTTTTCTGAAGCTAAAGAAAGCGTGTCAGATAACGCCTATGTGTGGATATATAACCCAGAAACTGGTGTTGTTAATAAACAAGCCGTTAAAGTGGGCCAAGTACACCGCGACGGCATTGAAGTGCTAAGCGGTATTAAAGAAGGCCAAATTGTCGTTTCTGCTGGCGTGCACTCATTAGATGAAGGCATGAAAGTACGTCCATGGAATAAAGAGCGAGGCTTATAATTATGAGCTTTGCGCAACTCTCCATAGAGAAAAAAGTAATTAGCTGGATGTTTGCACTACTGCTGTTAATTGGCGGGAGTGTGTCGTACTTTGATTTAGGCCAACTAGAAGACCCAGAGTTTACGCTTAAAACCGCCATGGTTATTACTATGTATCCGGGTGCATCGCCACAACAAGTCGAGGAAGAAGTCACCTTTCCTATCGAAAATGCAATTCAGCAACTCCCCTACGTAGATTATGTGACCTCTATTTCATCAAATGGTAAGTCGCAAATATCGGTAGAAATGAAAAGCACCTACCGAAAAGAGCAGCTGCGCCAAATTTGGGATGAAATGCGCCGTAAAATTAACGATTTAGCACCTTCACTCCCAAGTGGCGTTTACCCAAGCACCATTTTAGATGACTTTGGTGATGTATACGGCGTTATGTATGCGGTTACCGGCGATGGCTACTCTTATGATGAACTTAAAGATTACACCGATTACTTAAAGCGCGAACTCGTACTCGTTAAAGGTGTGAGTAAAGTGACCATTGCTGGTGAGCAACAGCCTCAAGTAATGGTTGAAGTGTCTACCCGTAAATTAGCGCAGCTCGGTATTGCCCCAAGCCATATTTTTGGTTTACTGCAATCGCAAAATACAGTCTCTAACGCAGGTAAAATTAGAGTGGGCGATGAGTCTATACGCTTTCACCCAACCGGCGAATTTAAAGATGTTAAAGAGCTCGAAACTCTACTTATATCTAAACCCGGTGCTAGCGAGCTTATATACTTAGGTGATGTAGCAAAAGTATTTAGAGAATACGCAGAAGTACCCAGCAATGTTATTCGCTACAACTCAGAACAAGCGCTTTTAATTGGTGTTTCGTTTATGAATAGCGTGAACGTAGTAGATGTAGGTAAACGTATTGACGAGCACTTAGCAGAGCTTGAATACCAGCGCCCACATGGCATACATGTAGAATCGGTGTATAACCAACCTAAAGAAGTAGAAAAATCGGTAGATGGCTTTATTGTCAGCCTAGTAGAGGCGATTGCCATTGTAATCGTCGTACTGCTTATATTTATGGGGTTAAAAAGTGGTATTTTAATTGGCGGTATTTTATTACTCACCGTTTTAGGCACCTTTATATTTATGAAGTTGTTCGCCATAGACCTGCAACGTATTTCTCTCGGTGCGCTTATTATTGCCCTTGGTATGCTGGTAGATAACGCCATAGTAGTAACCGAAGGCATATTAATAAATTTAAAGCGTGGCCAAACTAAGTTAAAAGCTGCGGTTAATATTGTAGAACAAACTAAATGGCCGCTACTAGGCGCTACAGTTATTGGTATTACTGCGTTTGCCCCTATTGGCTTAAGCTCTGATGCGACCGGTGAATTTGCGGGTAGCTTATTTTGGGTCTTGTTTATATCGCTTTTACTAAGCTGGATCACCGCCATTACGCTTACGCCATTTTTTGCAAATTTAATGTTTAAACAAGATGAGTTTAAAAAAGCTAAAAATGCTGAGGGCGAAGAGGAAGATGACGACCCATATCAAGGCTTTATTTTTACCGGCTATAAAGCACTTTTAGATGTGTCTATGCATTATCGTAAAACCACGCTTGTGCTTATGGTCGTGCTCCTTTGCTCGGCTGTGGTTGGTTTTGGTGCGGTTAAACAATCGTTTTTCCCCGCCTCTAACACGCCTATGTTTTATGTAGATTACTGGCAGCAACAAGGCTCCGACATAAGGGCAACGCTAGAGGGAATCAAAAAGCTTGAAAACTACCTTCAAAAAGAAGAGCTAGTTGAAGAAATAACCAGTACTACAGGCCAAGGTGCTCCACGCTTTATGCTTACTTATGCACCGCAAAAGTCGTACTCGTCATACGGGCAGCTCATTATTAGAGTAAAAAACCGCGAGGCGGTGGCTGTAGTAATGCAAAAAGTGCGTGAATACTCGCAAAATACACCGCTTTCAGCTGAGCTTAAAATTAAGCCTATGGAAATTGGCCCCTCAACCGATGCTAAAATTGAAGCACGCTTTACAGGCCCTGATCCGGTAATACTTAGACGATTAGCCGCCCAGGCTGAAGAAGTTATCGCACAGGACGACGGCGCTTATAATATTCGTGATGATTGGCGCGCACGTACTAAAATGATTCGCCCACAATTTAACGAACAAAAAGCGCGCCGCTTAGGTATTAGTAAGTCAGACCTTGATGATGTACTGCTTACTAGCCTTTCAGGCAAGCAAGTGGGTGTATACCGCGATGGTACACAACTACTGCCAATTATTGCTCGCTCGCCGGCAAATGAGCGCCTAAATGTAGAAAGCGTTCACGATTTACAAATATACAGCCCAGTACTGGGTGTATTTGTGCCAGTAACGCAAGTGGTTGACGAATTTGTGGTTGAATGGGAAGACAGCCTAATTATGCGCCGCGACCGAAAGCGCACAATAACGGTAATGGCCGATCACAACGTATTAGGCGATGAAACTGCCGCTAAGTTATTTGCACGCGTGCGCGGACCCGTAGAAGCAATAGAGCTACCGCGTGGCTATAAATTAGAATGGGGCGGCGAGTATGAGTCGTCATCGGATGCACAAGCCGCTATATTTGGTTCATTACCGCTGGGTTATTTAGCGATGTTTGCGGTAACCGTACTGCTGTTCAATTCACTTAAACAGCCTTTAGTTATTTGGGCTACAGTGCCACTTGCCATTATTGGTGTGAGTGCGGGCATGTTAATAATGAATGCGCCATTTAGCTTTATGGCACTACTTGGATTACTAAGTTTAAGCGGGATGCTAATTAAAAACGGCATTGTGTTGGTCGATCAAATAAATCTTGAGCTTCGCGATGGTAAATCGCCTTATCAAGCTGTGTTTGAATCTGGCGTTAGCCGTGTACGCCCTGTAGCCATGGCGGCTATTACCACCATTTTAGGTATGATCCCGTTGTTGTTTGACGTGTTCTTCCAGTCAATGGCGGTAACTATTATGTTTGGTTTAGGTTTTGCAACCATACTTACGCTTATCGTAGTACCTGTGCTTTATACTGTTGTATTTAGAATAGACTACGAGCCTAGAAAGTAAATTAAAAGCCTTACAGGACGTTTAAAACGCAGCTTACCTCACAGTAGCTGCGTTTTTTATTATTTAAACCGAGGTTAAAGATGGACATAATAAACTAGGTTGTATTTGTATTCTGTTTGGCTATTTTCGCTTTATAACCGACGAAAATGGCAATGTAGATTTAAACAACTACCGTTTCACGAGCGGTATTGCACTGGTAATATTTGACGGTACTTACGATTTAATTACACGACTGCGCTCTAAAAACAGCGTATCTGCATTAGCCATTTATTTAGGGCTTTTTTTACTTTATATTGGCGTTGTGTTTTATAAATAACCCCTCAAATGACAGCAAAACAACTTTTTAGAATAATAATTACCGCTAGTTTACTATTCCCACCCCTATTTTTTATTGCTTGGGATGAAAATCTCGATCCCCCCTTTATTGCCAATACCGCTTATGATTTTTTAACACATAAGCTGTTTCCTGTTTTGTCAGTAATAATTAGTATTGCAGGGGGGATGTACGGATACAAAAAGTACAACGCATGCATAACATTTAAATCAAATTTTAAAGACTACTTAGAGGATGATGGGAAGCTTAGGGGCTGGCTGGGTATTTTGTTTATACCGGTTTTAGTTTATTTATGGCTGTGGGCTAGTTTTTGTATTTCAGTAAAGTTATGGACGTATTATTATAGCGACAATAGCTGGCAGCAAGAGTACCAGCTACTGGCTGTAGAGGCGTGTCCGAGTGATTACGAATACAGCTGCGCAAAACTGGTTGTGCTTGATTTACAAACTTACAGAAAGCGCTCTTTTAGGTGGTATTTAGATAAACCAGCATTAAAGCGGCTAAAAAATGAGAAAATAAACATCGTGGGCGTTAAAAGCCCACTTGGTTACGTTGTGCATCAAATACAGTGGTAAGTGCGCACGCTATTTTTTTAAACTTAATGTGCCAGATGAACGCGCTTTACCGTTTGCTGGCTTTTTGTTGTTTGCGTTTTTGCTATCGCCTTGCGTATTTTTACTAGCGCCCCCTTTACCTACATAGGTGGTTGAGCGCTTTTGAAAAGGGGTGTTACTTCTTTGAGTGCGAGTGCCTCGCTCATTATTAAAGGCGCGTGGGTTTTCACCCTGAAAATCACGCTTTTTAGGCTCGCCTTTGTTATTGGCATTTTGCTTATTGGTATCAACCGAATGCTCTTGCGTTTTACCCGAATCGGCAATGGAGTCATTAATTTGCGCCATTTCTACGTCGGTTAAATGTCGCCACTGGCCTACTTTTAAGCCCTTTAACGTTACATTCATAATGCGGGTACGTTTAAGGGTCACAACTTCATAACCTAGGTATTCACACATACGACGAATTTGGCGGTTTAAACCCTGCGTAAGCACAATTTTGAATTCTTGCGGAGCTGTTTGTGTCACTTTACATTTTTTTGTAACGGTATCTAAAATAGGAATACCGTTGGCCATTTTGCTCACAAATTGGCGATTGAGTGGTTTATCAACTGTCACCACGTATTCTTTTTCGTGGTTATTACCCGCTCGCAAAATTTTATTAACGATATCGCCTTCGTTAGTTAAAAAAATCAATCCTTCTGAAGGTCTATCTAAACGGCCGATAGGAAATATACGGGTGGGATAATTAACGGCTTTGACAATATTACTTTGAATTTTACTCTCGGTGGTACAAGTAATACCCACTGGCTTATTATACGCAATGTACACGCGTTTTGGTTTTTCGCGCAGCGGTTTTCCATCTACTAAAACAGTATCGGTATCAGCCACTTTTACGCCCATTTCAGGCGTATTACCATTAACCGTTACACGACCTTGCTCAATATATTTATCGGCTTCACGGCGTGAACAAAAACCTGTTTCACTAATAAATTTATTTAAACGTTTTAATTCGGTCATGGCACTTAATGGTCCTAATTTTAAAGGCGACTAGTGTAAACCACACGCCATTATTTTTCGCCCCTAATTTAAACCTTTACGCATTAATTTTTGCAATTTTAGCTTGAGTTAACCTGCGCCAAACATATTCCAGTGGCCCTTGCTCATAATAGCGACAATATAAAGCTGTCAACAATAGCTGCACGCTAACTAGGCCAGTCGCGACTATCCAATAGTCTATTCGGTTAAAACTTAATACCCACTGCGGATACAACACTTTATAAAGCAACAGCTGCATAAATGTTTGGCATATATATAAGGTAAAAGCTAAGCGCCCAGCTTGCTGAATAAGCTGGCCCACATGGGCACGGTTATTACAAAATTTCACGATGAGATGAATATAAAATACAGCCATGAACAACGCGGCAAAGGTATTTATAAACTCTTGTATGGCGAACCCTGCTCCCCCTGTGAACTTTGACGCATAAAGCCTCATGCCTGAAAAAATAAAGGCGCCAGCTATACAAACAATAAGGTGCGGCTTAGTTAAACCTTTACTAAAAACCTCATTTTTATATAAATATATGCCAATCAGCATTAGCCCTACGCACAGCCACATGATCATGATAGGAACAGCTACCAGCATTAATACATTCATACCTAGATTACTCAAAAAGTAATCGCTGTAATGCGGGCTATATAAATCGATATACTGTGCTGAGTCACGATAAACGACCTCATCTGGCGCACTAAAGAGCACCAACCCCGTGGCTACACAACCAATTAAAAGAAACTCTCCTGCCCTTTTTACAAGCAGTTGATTATTACTTTGCAAATATTTTAGAACAAACCAGCCAGATACACCGTACAAAAATAAAATGTCGCCAGCCCAAAGTAAAAAACCATGTACCAAACCAAAAATGATAAGCCAATGCAATCGCGCTTTTAAAGGTGCTATTGATTTAACTTTTTGCCATTGAATATAAAGCCCTGCCCCAAACAGTAAGCTAAACAGCGTTCTAAATCGGCCATCAACAAAAAAAGTACTCACAGCATGGATAAGGGTGTCACTAAAAGGCGGGGTAGATAAAGGAATATAGCTATAATCCATTAAGCCAAACGCATAGCCATTCATATACACTAAGCAAAGCACAGCAATGCCGCGAATAAAGTCCATATTATAATTTCGCATAATGAGCGGTTACTATCCTTTAACTATTATTTTTATAATTATCTGCCCAATCTACGGCTTGATTATATAACCCTGGCAGCACATCACTTTTAACATTAAGTAATATAACGGCTTTTTCTAATGTCCACCAGCTACCTGTTTCGTACGCTTGTACTACATTTAAAATATAATATAGGGTGTTTTTTTCGTTTAATAACGCCGCTTTAATATCATCAGGAAAAGGTAATTTTTCGACTAATAAACTCATAGGTTGATCGAGTATCGCATCTAGTAACGAAAACAAGCCGGTTAAAAACGCCTCACCCGCCAACGATTTAGACACTTGCTTTGCTATTAGCTCACAAAAGCGTGCTCTAACTACACACACTTGCATTAGCTCTGCTGGCTTTTTACCCGCGGTGTGCGCGGTAACAATTAAACTAACAAACTTTTTTAAACGCTCATGCCCTAAATACACTAACGCCTGTTTAATAGATGATATTTTACTCTGAATAGGAAAAACACCGCTGTTAATTAGCCGCATAAGCTTATAAGCCAAGGCCGCATCGGCTTCAAATAACGCACTAATTTGCTTTATATCTGGGCTTGGTTTCATTACTTGCGCGTAAATAGCCACAACTAACGCATAGTTATAATCAATGTCTTGCTGTTCGTGCATTGTGGGCTTGGCAAAAAAGTAACCTTGAAAGTAATCAAACCCCATTTTATGTGCTTGGTGATAATCGGCTTGGGTTTCTATTTTTTCTGCTAATATTTTTATTTTTTTATGCTGTTTTAGTTTTTCTACAATCTCGGCAATATCTGATAAAGGCGTTTGCGCAATATCAAACTTTACTAGCTTAATAAACTTTAAAAATCGCTCCCATTGCTCGTTATAAACAAAGTCATCTAATGCGAGTTTATAGTTTTTATGAAAAAGCTCTCTGCAAAGCTGATAGTTATCGTCGGTGGGTTCAATGGTTTCTAATAGCTCAATGACCACATCTTTGCAGGGTAAAAAGTCACATAAATTGTGCTTTAAAGAGTCTGGGCCTATATTTATCAGTGCCGTTTTACCTGAGGTGATGTGGCGTGTGCCTAAATTAAGCTGGTTTTCCATTATTAGGCGAGCAGTTGCTTGACCTTCTTCTATATCGGGAAAAAAGTTTTCAGCACTATTACGAAATAAAAGCTCGTAAGCAACTACATTTTGCTTACGATTGAATATTGCTTGCCTTGCAACAAATACAGACACATTACCTACTTCTTATTTATATACTCAAACTAAGTAATTAATAGCGTAAATAGGTATAAATGTCACTTCTACTGCGTTTAATTTTAATGATTTAGCAATACATGCTTGAAATATAATCAACAGCGACCGTTTCCCACGAAAAACGTGCTCCTTTAGCATTAGCTGTAATGTTACTCCATTGCTTAGGATTTTGCTGTTTTAGCGTAAGGGTTTCAGTTAAGCATGTCATTAACCCATCAACTTGTTCATTCAACGAGCCGCCAGAAAATGCAAAGCCATTGTTGTTGTGGCTTACGGTGTCTTTTAAACCGCCAACACTGTGTACTAAACAAGGTTGCCCTGCGCGCATAGCAAGCATTTGACTAATTCCGCAAGGTTCAAACGAGCTTGGCATTAAAAATAAATCCCCAAGCTCATATAGGCTATCGCCAATACCTTGCCCATAACCTTTTAAAAACAATAAGTTTGCATTGCGTGCCATGGCCTTGGTGAAAATGCTTTCAAGGGCTTTGTCACCAGAGCCTAAAATAATAAGACGACCGTTAAAACGGTTAATTATTTCACACACGTTATCAAGCGCTAATGCATTACCGTATTGTTGGCAAAGTAATAACACCTTTTGCTCGGTCAGCCTGCCAACACTTGTTACAAGGGGCCCATCTATTGGCGTGTTTTTAAACTGCAGCATGCGCTGATGCGCCACATAGTAGCTCGTTTCAAGCTGCTCATGTTTTGCCATCCAGTTAAATAAAGTATGTTCAATACGCTCATACAAGAGCGATAAAGTAACCTGCTCAGGGTGTTGCTCAGGGTAATCACAGCCATTTAATATTCCCACCACCTTGCCTTGAGCCGATTGATTTTGTAAATCAAGCTCTAAGCCTTCTCCACCAAAAAAACCTTGCTGATAATTACTCGGCTTTAATACCTCGGTACTGTAAGTAGGTGAGACTAAATGAACTTTATCTGCCAAATTTATAGCACTGCGCATAGGATTAAAACAGTGTGGGTAGCGAGGATCGCACAAATGTTGCCCGTTATAACCTAACGACGGAAACCAAGCCTCTAAACTCGAGTCGTCGTGTTTAAAAGGCCTGATCCCTTGCAGTGCTAAATTATGAACTGTATAGGCAATATGTAAATTAGCGAGGGTATCGTAGCGTTTATCAAATTTTAATAATACGGCGACACACGCGCTATGCCAATCGTGTAAATGCAGTGCTTGAGGGCGCGTTATTAAACCCTGTAGCAGCGCTTCACATAGAGCGGCACTAAATAATGCATATTTTGTTGCATCAGTGGCAAAAGGTCTCCCGGGTTCGTCATTGCAATACACCGAACCCGATTGGCTAAACAGTGGGTGCGAAATAACAAATTGATTAATGTGTGTGTTGTCATCACTTATTTTAAATAAAGATAATACCTGTGGCTGCGCTCTAAATATAACAGTGACATCACCTATATATTCACGTTGCAGTTGCTCAAACCCATAATCAGGAATAACAACATCTACGCTCACGCCTTGTGCTGCCAGTGCTTTTGGGGCATCTCTGACTACATCTGCTACCCCGCCCACTTTAGCGTTTGGTAGAGCATCGTTTTCTGCGGCAACCATTAATACATGCATTTATTTACTACTTCCTTAACCTTTGTTATTCGCATCCGATTTTAAGCGAACTTTTTATTTTCGTGTGCTTGACGTTCAAGCTTTTTAGCAAGTTCCGTGAGCATATCACGGGTGACTAATACGATGCCTTTTTTAGACACCCTAAAGCCGTTTTCTTCATCGGCTTTTCTATCGTAGCCAATTTCAAGCCCTGCGGGTATTTCACAGCTTCGATCAATTATGGCTCGCTTAATTTTACAATGACGATTAATGAGAGCCCCGGGTAAAATAACCGATTGCTCTATTTCGCAAAATGAACGCACGTGCACGTTAGAAAAAAGCAGTGATTTTCTAACTACTGAGCCCGATACAATACACCCTCCTGATACCGTTGAGTCTACCGCCATACCTCGTCTATCTTCATCATCAAAAATAAACTTAGCCGGTGGCAACTGCTCTTGGTAAGTCCAAATAGGCCAGGTTGGATCGTATAAATCTAGCTGTGGCTCGGGCATTACCAATTCCATATTGGCTTCCCAAAACGAGTCTAACGTTCCTACATCGCGCCAATAAGGTTGCCCTTCTTGCATGGGATCTCTAAACGGGAACGCATACACACTGTGCTCTTCTATAATTGCCGGAATAATATCGTGCCCAAAGTCGCGGCCAGAACCTTCATTTTCAGCATCTTTTTTTAGCTGCTCAAATAAAAACTCAGTGTTAAACACATAGTTGCCCATAGAGGCTAAGCAGGTACCTGGCTTACCAGGGACAGAGCTGGGGATCGAAGGTTTTTCATCAAAGCGACATACCCGATTTTTTTCATCAACGGTCATTACCCCAAAGGTATCTGCAGCCTCTTCAACAGGTACTTCAAGGCAACATACTGTCATGTCGGCGCCTTTTTGCACATGCTCGGCTAATAGAGCGCCGTAATCCATTCGATAAACATGATCGCCTGACAAAATCATCACATATTTTGGCAGTTCGTGGCGAATTATATCCATGTTTTGAAAAACCGCATCGGCAGTCCCACAATACCACTCATCACCATTACGCTGAGATGCGGGTAAAATTTCAACCGACTCCCCCAGCTCCTTTTTAAAATGGCCCCAGGCGCGATTAACATGGCGAATTAAAGAGTGCGATTTATATTGTGTGGCTATGCCTACACGCCTCACACCCGAATTGATACAATTTGATAATGGAAAATCGATAATACGGTGCTTACCGCCAAAATAAACAGCGGGCTTTGCGCGCCAATCTGTCAATTCGTGTAAGCGTGAGCCGCGTCCACCAGCCAGTATTAACGCGTACGTATCTCGGGTTAAGCTACTTATGTAACGATTTGCATAACTAGGCATAATACTCTCTCCGTTTAGTCTGTGCTCTTAGTGGCATGGCTCGTAGTTGCGTGTAAGTCTGTTTCACTAATAGTTAGGGGGGTTAGGTGCCAAATATCTTCACTGTATTGGCTTATGGTTCTATCGCTTGAAAATATGCCACTTGCGGCCGTATTTAAAATACTCATTTGCGTCCAATGCGTTTGGTCTTGATACGCAGCCTCTACCTGCTTTTGCGCTGCCACATAGCTTTCAAAGTCATGTGCAACCAACCACGGATCGTGAGGGCTTTTAATAGCATTAATAATGTCGTCAAATAAATTAGGCTCAAACAGGTTAAATTGCCCG
The DNA here is from genome assembly GCF_001401855.1 of Pseudoalteromonas sp. P1-7a. NCBI lineage: Bacteria > Pseudomonadati > Pseudomonadota > Gammaproteobacteria > Alteromonadales > Pseudoalteromonadaceae > Pseudoalteromonas > Pseudoalteromonas sp. P1-7a. The sequence goes on from NZ_LKDU01000001.1 coordinate 268,214, forward strand.
CTTTCGAGTAACTGCATTACGTGGCTTAGGTCGCTGTTTTGCTCTATTAAATGTGAAGGGTTATATCGCGATTTAATATCATCAATTTGATGAGCCTGCGCACCAAACAAAAAGAAATTATCAGCGCCAACAGCGTCTCTAATTTCAATATTCGCCCCATCTAACGTACCAATAGTAAGCGCACCATTCATCATAAACTTCATGTTACCAGTGCCTGATGCTTCTTTACCTGCGGTCGATACTTGCTCTGATAAATCGGTTGCTGGGCAAATAGTTTCCATTGCGGTTACATTATAATTTGGCAAAAACGCAACTCGTAAATAAGGCGCTGCAAGTGGGTCTTTATTAATAACCTCAGCTACGTTATTAATTAACTTAATTATTTTTTTAGCCATGTAATAACCAGGGGCAGCTTTACCCCCTAAAAGCACACAACGTGGTACTAAGTTTGTAGTATCGCCTCGGCGTATACGGTCGTATAAATGAATAACATGAAGTACATTTAATAACTGGCGTTTGTATTCGTGAATACGTTTAACTTGTACGTCAAACATCATCTCTACATCAAAATCAACACCACAGCGCTCTTTCACTAAATCGACGAGACGTTGTTTGTTTTCGCGTTTAACATTTTGCCATTGCTGATGAAACGCGGTGTCGTCGAAGTAGCGGCGTAATTGGCTTATATCTGCAAAATCGCTAACCCATTTTGAGCCAATTTTTTCTGTAATTAAATGACTCAAGGCCGGGTTGCAGTGTGCTAACCAACGCCTTGGCGTAACCCCGTTGGTTTTATTATTAAACTTGTTAGGCCAAAGCTCATAAAAGGTTTTAAATAGCCCTTCTTTTAAAAGTTGGGTATGTAGTGCGGCCACACCATTTACCGAATAGCTACCCACAATCGCTAAATAAGCCATGCGTATTTGCGGCACGTCGCCTTCTTCAATTAACGAAAGCGCACGCTGTTTACTTGCATCGCCTGGCCAATGCTGAGCCACTTGCGCTAAAAAGCGGGCGTTTATTTCATAAATAATTTCTAAAATTCGCGGCAATAGTTTTGCAAAAAGCGGCACTGACCATTTTTCTAGTGCCTCTGGCAATAGCGTGTGGTTAGTGTAAGCCATTGTGCTGGTTGTAATTTCCCATGCGTTATCCCAATCAAGCTCGTAGTCATCAACTAAAATGCGCATTAACTCTGCCACGGCAATACTTGGATGCGTATCGTTTAATTGAAATACATGATGTGCTGCAAAGTCACTAAAGTCTTCGCCGTATTGTCCAACCCATTGCGATACGATATCTTGAATGCTCGCTGATGATAAAAAGTACTGTTGGCGCAATCTAAGCTCTTTACCATTTTCACTGCTGTCATTTGGGTAAAGCACCATTGTGATTTGTTCTGCTAGGTTTTTTTGCGCTACCGCTTCTGAATAACTCCCCGCATTAAACTCGGTTAAGTTAAATTCATCGGTCGCTTCTGATTTCCATAGCCTTAGCGTATTAACAATGTCGTTTTTATAACCAGGAATAGGCACATCATATGGCACAGCTAATACGTCGTGACAACCAACCCATTGACGGTGTTCGCGCCCATGTTTGTCGGTATAACTTTGTACGTGCCCAAAAAACTTCACTCGTTGTGATTGCTCAGGCGCGGCAAGCTCCCACGGGTGCCCCTCACGAAGCCAGTTATCGGGTTGTTCAACTTGGTGGCCATTTTTTAATGATTGGTTAAACATACCGTATTCGTAGCGAATACCGTAACCAACCACGGGAAGCGCAAGGCTTGCACAACTATCTAAAAAGCAGGCAGCTAAACGCCCAAGGCCACCATTACCTAGCCCTGCATCGTGCTCTGCCTGGGCTACGGTTTCAATTGTGGTGCAATACTCTTGCAGTGCACTGGAGACTTGTTCGTCTAAGTCGAGGTTTAAAATAGCATTACCAAGTGCTCTACCCATTAAAAATTCTAGCGATAGGTAAGCTGTTTTACGGCGTTTTTCTTGCTTGATTTGTTGTTTGGTTTCTCTGCAACGTGCAACAAGCCGATCTCTGATTGTCAGCGCAAGCGCATGATATAAATACAGTTGCGACTCACCCACTTTGTCACGCCCTAAACTGTAATAAAAGTGCCGAGTTAAATCATCTTTTAAAGTGCTTTCATCAATTACAGGGCCTTCTTGCCACCCTTTTACCACACACACATTTTCGTCTTGCTTAGACATGACCTTCGTCCTCTAAATTTGCACTAAAAACCCAGCTGCTTTGTGCTGAAATTTCGACTATTGCATCTTCTTTACTACTCACCGATGCGTTATGTACACTTGATAAAACCATGTCCCATTGCGCCGCGATAGGCGATGGGGGTAACTTACAAAAAACTGTTTTTTTACTCGCATTTAAAACGATTAATAAGGCGTATTTATTTTGCTTATCTAACAAGCTATACATTAAAAACTGGCGCTGTGGCTCGTGCCAATGCTCGTTGGTCATTTTTACGCCTTGCTCGGTAAACCATTTAACCGTAAAGCGCTCGTCAATATCTTCTGAAAACACGCTGTGTTTAAACGCACTGTGACCACGCCTTATTTTTAGTGCATCGTCAATAAATCGGGTTAGTGAATGATTTAGCTGTGAGTCTTTCCATGCCAACCAACTGGTGCGGTTATTTTGACAATACGCATTATTATTGCCCCCTTGCGAGTGACCCATTTCACTGCCTGAGGCAATCATAGGCACCCCTTTTGAGAGTATTAGCGTAAGTAAAAAGTTCTTTTGTTGCTGCAGCCTTAGGGCAATAATTTTGGCATCATTAGTAAATCCTTCAACACCACAGTTGGTGGAATGATTAGCGCTGTGGCCATCGCGATTTTGCTCGCCATTCGCTTCATTATGTTTATGCTCATAACTCACCAAATCGGCAAGCGTAAAACCATCATGGCTGGTAATAAAATTAATACTGTTTAGCGGCCCGCGCTGGCTGTGCTCAAAAATATCAAATGAGCCATGAATACGCTTTGCTACATTTGCAATAACGCCTTCTTCGCTTTGCCAAAATCGGCGTATTACATCTCGGTATTGGTCATTCCACTCTCGCCAAGGTGCAGCAAAAGCCCCCAGTTGATAGCCACCAGGTCCTATATCCCAGGGCTCACTAATAAGCTTTACACGGCTCAATACAGGGTCTTGCTCAATGGCTTGAAAAAACGCATGGGCGCTATTAAAACCATGGGCATTTCGGCCTAAAATGGTGGCTAAATCAAACCTAAATCCGTCTACTCCCATTATTTGCACCCAATAACGTAAGCTATCAAGTACCAGCTTTAAGGTTTTAGGATGATCAATATTAATGGTGTTACCACAGCCGGTATCGTTTATATACACCTGAGGCTTATCAGCCACCGTCCGGTAATAAGCTAGGTTATCTAGCCCTCTGAGCGATAAAATCGGCCCATCGGCGCCCGCTTCTGCGGTGTGGTTATAAACCACATCTAAAATAACCTCTATATCCGCTTTATGAAGCTCGCTAACCATGCGCTTAAATTCGTTAATGTCATCATCAACTAAATAATCTTTATGCGGAGTAAAAAAGTTGAGTGTGTTGTAGCCCCAATAATTTTGCAGCCCTTTTGCTGTTAAAAACTGCTCACTTATAAAAGCATGTACAGGGAGCAGCTCTAGTGCGGTAACCCCTAAATTATGTAAATGCTCAATAAAGCTAGGGTGGCTTAAACCTAAAAACTTGCCTTGTAAATTTTTCGGAATATTAGGGTGTCGGCACGTGGCGCCTTTTACATGGCACTCATAAATAACGGTATTAGACCAGCTATGGTTTGGCTTTTTATGTTCATAAGGCTGGCTATTAATAACCCGTGATTTAGGTATATCAATGGCATTATTAACCGTGCTTTTCGTACCAATAGGCATTTGCCCATAGTGGCGCTCACTCCATGTAAATTCGCCAAATAAGTCTTTTGCATAAGGGTCAATCAGCAACTTGTGCTCGTTAAACAGCAGACCTTTTTCAGGACTGTACTCCCCTTCAACGCGATACCCATATAACGCGCCTTCGGCTAAGGGCGCGACATGGGCTGTCCATATACCGCCTTCGTTGATATGCATGGTTACTTTTAATATTTCAGAGTGCCCACTTTTATCAAATAAGCACACATAAGCTTGTGTTGCCTTAGGTGCGTACAAGCTAAAGTTAACGCCGCCACTGCTAATAGTTGCGCCAAGTGGCTGTGGTTGCCCATGTGAAACCTCAAATCGATTACTCATCTTCAACCTTTTGTAAATAAATAGTCGTTAACCCGCACATCGCAATTTTAATGCTATGCGAAAAGCCATGAGCGCTTGCCTTAACGCTACTAACCGTGGCGTTTTTGTTTGCTGTTACTTTAATACCTGAGCCAAAAAAAGCGTCATCATCGGTGTTTAAAATAACCTTATATTTACCCGCTGCGGGTACCCCTATTTCATACTCTTGATAAGAAACAGGTGTAAAGTTTGCTACTACTACAATAAAGTCGTGGGCATTTTTAGCATAACGTACAAAACTAAATATACTTTGCTCGTTATTGTTGTTATCTATCCATTCAAAACCCGCAGGGCTTGAGTCGAGTTCATACAGTGCAGGCGACTTTTTATAAACAGTATTAAGCGCTTGTACAGTGTTTTGTATACCGCGGTGGCTTTTATGCTCTAGCAAATGCCAATCAATAGAATGATTGTGATCCCACTCTTTTCGCTGTGCTATTTCGCCGCCCATAAACAACAGTTTTTTACCGGGGTGCGCCCACATAAAAGCGTAATACGCACGTAAATTGGCAAATTTTTGCCAATCATCACCAGGCATTTTTTCAATTAATGAGCCTTTACCATGTACAACTTCGTCATGACTTAGCGGTAAAATGTAATTTTCGCTAAATGCGTACACCATAGAAAAGGTCATTTCGTGATGATGATGCTGCCTATAAAGCGGGTCATGTTGCATGTAATGAAGGCTGTCGTTCATCCACCCCATATTCCATTTGTAGCCAAAACCTAAGCCATTGTGATCAACACTTTGAGTGACCCCCGGCCACGCGGTCGACTCTTCAGCCACCATCATAATGCCCGGATTATTTTTATAACTACGCAAATTTACCTGCTTTAAGCACTCAATAGCGCCTAGGTTTTCTCGCCCACCATAACAATTGGCAATCCATTCACCTTCTTTGCGGCTGTAATCTAAATAAAGCATTGAAGCCACCGCATCTACGCGCAGTCCATCAAGGCTAAATTGCTCTAGCCAATACATCGCATTAGAGATTAAAAAGCTTTTAACCTCTGGGCGGTCGTAATTATAAATATAGGTATTCCAATCAGGATGAAAGCCCTGTCGAATATCGGCATGTTCAAATAAATGCGTGCCGTCAAAGTGGTGTAAACCATGCGGATCACTAGGAAAATGCCCAGGCACCCAATCAAGTAGCACGCCTAAGTTTGCTTTGTGGCACTGCTGAACAAAGTATTTAAAACTGCTGTAATCACCAAAGCGACTAGTTGGTGCAAATAAACCCACCGGCTGGTAACCCCAAGAACCATCAAACGGGTATTCACTTATTGGCATTAATTGAATATGCGTAAAGCCCATTTCAAGCGTGTAATTAACCAGTTTGTCGGCAAGTTCGCTATAGCTTAAATAGCGGTTTTCTTCAGCCCTTTGCCATGACCCTAAGTGCACTTCGTAAATACTTATGGGCGCGTCTATATGGTTACGCTTTTGACGATTTTTAAGCTCGCTATCACTGAGCGAAATAGCCGTTGCTTGCTGTTGTAATACACTGGCGGTACCTGGAGCTTGCTGCATTTTAAAGGCAAACGGATCTGCTTTTTCAAGCACATCGCCTTGCTGTGTCACAATAGAAAATTTATAACAGGTATCGGGCTGAAGCCCTGCGATAAAAAGCTCCCATACACCACACGCAGGATGAAAGCGCATATAATGACGATTAGCTTGCCAAAGGTTAAATTCGCCAATAACAGATACACTGGCTGCATTTGGCGCCCACACACAAAAACGCACTCCATCAACCCCTTGTTGATTAATAAAGTGTGCGCCTAAATGTTTATATGCATGCTCTAAACTGCCTTCGTTAAATAAATACATTGCATCCGTATCTAGGCTGCTTGCAAAGCTATATTCATCGTAAAAACATAATGCTGAGTTTGCATATTCAACGTTACACTTATAAGGCTGCGTTGGCATTTCGTTGCTTGTTGCAATAAATAAATCGCTACTGTTATAACGCTTAGCAATAACTTTTTTATCATTAATAATAATATTTACATTTTTAGCCGCGGGTAAATACACGCGTATTTCATAGCCATTTTTATAAGCATGTGCCCCTAAAAAACTAAAAGGGTCTTTAAATCTGCCGCCTTGAAGTGCAGTTACCTGTGCGTCGTAATGGGTCTGTAATGAATCCTTTGGTGCGGTACTACTCATATCCTTTCCTTATTGAATTAACTGCAGCCAAGGTACTGGCATTATTTTTAAAAATAGCGTTGCTTGAATGAGTTAAAACACGGCGCCAATTTGGGTATTCGGTATTAGTACCGGGTATATTCACCGGATACGTTTGTTTATCTAAATCATCAAGCTGAAGTGCAAATAAACGGGTCTCACTGTGTGCAAGTGCTTTGGCAAGTTCACCGTAAACGCACATAGCATCGCTAGTTTCGCTAAGTTGCTCTGCGCTATGTAACTGTATAAAACGCAGTAATCGTTGTTTTTCTTGTTGTCTTTCGTGCAATTGCTGTTGGTACTGCTGATCATCAATAAGCTGATACTGACGTTTAATATCTAAATCAACTGTTTGCCACCATCCGCAAAATGGCGGTACGTCATGATTCGCTATCATAATTAAACAATGCTTAGGTAATTGTTGTAACGGCAAAAACTCGCCATCATGTTGTTTTTCAAAATAAAATAAGCTATTTGAATAAATACCACTTACTGCAAGTGCGTGTTTTACCTCGGGCGGGACTATGCCTAAGTCCTCACCTATTACTATGCACTGATTAAGGTGAGACTCTATTTTTAAAATAGCCAATAAGTGCTCAAAAGGGTAATAAACATAACAGCCATCTTGTGTATGGTTACTTTCAAAGCACCACCATAAGCGCCTTAGTGCCATAACGTGATCAATGCGCAAACCGCCAACGCCTTGCATGTTTGCGCTAATAAGTGAGCGATAAAAGGCAAAGTGATCATTTTTTAATTGTTGCGGGTTAAGTGCAGGCAGCCCCCAATTTTGCCCCGCTTGTGCCCAAGGGTCTGGCGGCGCGCCAACATTGGCATTATCACTAAAAAGTGATTGCTGAGATTGATACTCAACGCCATCACCTGCACAGCCAACAGCAAGGTCATTAATTAAACCTATTGCCATGCCTTTATTTAAACAGTGCTGCTGACAATGGCTTAATTGTAATTTAGCCTGCCATTGTAAGTAGTAATCAAAGGTAGGATTGGCTGAATTCAGCGTAGTTAGGGTCTGGGCGTTTTGTTTGCAAAACTGTGCAAACTCATCGCGTCGTAAAGCACTGGCATGTGCTTCAAAATGACTAAATAGCGCTTTAAATAATGTATATTTAACTGCGCTTACTTTTTCATAATTTATAAACTGTTCATTGCTGTTAAAAAGCGCTTTTACCTCATCACTGTGTAACAAAGCATCTAATTGTGGATTGTTTTTAGCATCAGCTGATAGTTCAACACAAATGTACAAAGGATTTAATAACGCACGGCTATTAGGGCTATAGGGGCTGGCTCGCTCACTTTGCTGTGCAAACAGCAAATGTAACGGGTTGAGTAATATGTAGTCCATGTGCTGCTGTGCACATAAGTCACATAGCTCTAGTAAATCATAAAAATCCCCTATACCTAGGCCTGCTTTGTTTTTAACTGTGTACAACTGCAGCGAAAGCCCAGTGCGCTTAGTATCATCTACTTGAAAAACTTTTTCTGGGGTGGCCCACAATTGAATCTCTTTGCTTTGCTCCCCTACACTAACCAGCGCCTGATGATAACCTACCGGAATAGCCCCTAAAGGCACTGCTACTTCAATATAACGCACGCCATGTACATAGTAATCGCCCGTAATAGCCAAATTATGTAAGTTTGCACGCTCATAGGTTACGTTTAACTTTGGCAACGTTATCGCAACAGGTAAATCACGTTGACGCTCATCTATGCGAATATAAAAAAGGTTATCAGTTAAATTCACTAAGCTGGTATCGGGTGCTAACTCTAACCAAGGCGCAACATCTAATTGATAATTAAGCTGTGCTATTTGGTGTTCATCTTCGGTATTTACACCACAACATTGTAAGGCACGTTTGCGCGTGTCTTCGCTAAATATAACCTGCTCGCCCGTGTATTTAGTAAACTCATAACCGATACCGTGCAGATAAAACAACTGCGAAAGTGCGTCCATTTACTCGCCTTAATTTATGCGTTGAGTGTTCACTATGCTATTTTCTGTGCCAAATGTATTAGGTAGGTAGTCATCTGCTTGGTGGTCGTTATCCCAAATATCACCATTAATTAAGTAACGAAAATGAAACTGCTGATCAACTGGCAAGCGTTGCTTACATTTAAATACCCCTTCTTTTTTATTAAGCTTCATAGGCACCGGCTGCCAATCGGTAAATTCGCCAAGTAAACTTACTTGCTCTGCATCAGGGTGGGTAAACTCAAAGGTAACTTCAGCTTCATTTTTTGTTTTGAAAAAACGTTTATTCAACATAGTAGGCTCCAACTAAACCAAAATGGGTACTTAATCTTTGCCACAGGGCCGATACAACACTTTAAAGGGCGATGTGGTGCATTTAAACATCATTAAACGCGGGTAATTTAAACAAATTTTTATTTACGCATTATTACAGTGCAAAGAAGTTTTTACCTGCACATATAAGGTGCGATTACGATAAAAATTTTCGCTTATTAATGACAAACTAATGTACAGCAAGTATTAAACCAACTTAATCATTTTTCATTATTAATATATTGAGTAAAAAATCGTATAAAAGGTTCACACTAACCTATAAAATTCTTTCGTTATCAGTGTGCTTAAGTAATAATACACAGCATCTTACGTCTCTGAAATACCAAAAATTTCATGTTGAAAAAAAGCATTTTATTTACTACGGTAATTGTATTTATTGCACTTGCCTCCTTTGTAAGCCTTTCTATATATACCCTTTATAGTAAAAAGCAATTATCAGTAGACCCTAAATTAAAAGAAATTTCAGGCATTGAGTTTGATAAAAAAAAGCGTTTGTGGGCGATTAATGATGGCGGTGACGACCCAAAACTTTATCGCCTGGGCGAAGATGGCGCTATTGAAAAAGAAATCCTTGTTACGAATGCTAAAAATATAGACTGGGAAGACATGACGCAAAATAAATTTGGTCATTTTTTCTTAGGTGATTTTGGCAATAATAAAAACGATAGAAAGTGGTTAACTATCTATAAAATAGAAAACCCAATAGATATAAAAACAGAGACCACCGAAGCCGAAATTATTAAGTTTACCTATCCTGAAATGGATGGCACTCCCATTACCCCTAACAAACGCAACTTTGATTTAGAGGCCTTTGTAGAGTACAAACGCCATTTATATTTATTTACCAAAAATAGAACAGAACCTTTCGATGGCATAACCAATGTTTATAAAGTGGGCGATCATGCAGCCAATTTTGATGCTCAGTTAATTGATTCATTTAAAACATGCACAACTTTAGAAAAACTCTGTTGGATCACATCCGCTGCTCTTAGCCCTGACAGGACTAAACTTGTGTTACTTGATTCTACAAGTATTTGGCTGTTCGAAAATTTTAAAGGCGACAAGTTTTTTTCTGGTGATGTGTATCGAATCGATTTAGGTATTGTTACGCAAAAAGAAGCGATCACCTTTTATGATGATAATACGCTTATTTTTACCGATGAAGAATTCAAAGGGCTGGTAGGAGGAAATGCTTACGTTATTAAATTAAACGAAGCACAAAAAACCGTTATCAGACAAGCGCCAAAGGCTGCTGTAAATAAATAGCTATACAATATTTACACAAAATTTTGCTATACACGTGGGCTTTAATAAAACGCTGCTCACGCTATTAATTTAATGCGTTGTTATTAAGTGAGTGCAGCGCTTTTTCTACATCAACTCCCAAAATAATAACGCCAATATGATCGCCCTTGGCATTTTTTATCGGTAGACTTAATTGCACCTGAAAATGATGTGTTGAAGCATCATATTCAACACTGTCAAAGCGATACGCTAAAGACTGCTGGTATACGAGGCTAAATTTATTCTCATCCCCTTGCCAATAATCGCTGGTGATTTTGCTTATAGCCACATTTTTACCTTGCTTATCTGTCACTATAATTTCGGTAATTATGCCTTTGAACTGCCTTTGCCATTGTTTTAAATATAATGAAGCATCAGTAAATAGCATATTTTTAGCTAAATCATGTTGATGTGTTTTAACTTCTTTTATCCAAAGCTCGTCAGCGAGTTTGAGCGCTTTGTTAGTCAGCTTTATATGGTTACTTTGCGCTGCGGCATAGGTAATTATGGGCTGTGAAATTAACGCCTTTATTGGCTCTAACAATGTATTTAGTATTTGTACTTGCTCACCCTGTGATAAATAAAACGGTGCAGGGGCACATTGAGGAATCGTTTCGTCGAATTTTTCTAAAAAAGAAGGGTGCGAATTAATAAGCTTATTAGCAGCAAAAACACCTAAAGGCACATAACGATAAAATGAGCGCGGGTAGGCAGATGCGTCAATACCTAAGTGATCGGCAGCATTATTAAAATCATCTAAATCAAGTAATACTTTGTCTACTCTATGATGATGAAGTACGTTTACTATTTCTTCCAGCGAGTTTACTTCAACTAACGAGGTAATATTTTGCGTTTTAAACCAATTAGCCTGATAACTGCCATGGACCACGCCATAACGTAATTTTTTGGGGTCTTTATTAACGCTATCGGGATGAGTAAACCAGTACCAATTTTCTAGGTAAATAGGTGATGACAACTTACCATACTGGCTCATCTCAGAGGTTAAATGCGTTGTAAAATACCCATCTAACCTATCCAGTTTTACCTCGCGACGAGCCCTCAGCCAAGGTAACGATTGTAACTCAAATGGCATGTCCATATTGTGTAAAATGCATTGCACTTGGTTAACCGCATTATCTGGTGTTGTAAGCGATACATTGGTACCAAATTTTAAGGGTTCAGTTAAAGTTAAAAGTGCAAAAAATAACGTTGTGGGCATAATCCATTGCTAAATAATTGTGTTAATTACAATTAGTATAGTAAGGCTTTGCCAAAATATCTAACTTCGATAAAATTAAATATTAAGTTAAATCAATAGGTAACCTTTCGCTTCAGTAACACATAACTTTAACGCTTAAATTTTGTTTCTAAAATCACTGACGATGTTGTGCGCTCTACCCCATCTAAATTACCTATATCATCAAGTAAATGGCTTAGCTTTTCTAAGTTTTGCGCTTGCACTACAGCAATTAAATCAAACTCCCCACTAATGGCATAAAGCTGGGAAATAGCATCAATCTGTTTAAGTTCTAAATTGGTTTTAGTGGTGAGTTTTTGCATCACCTTTATAGATACATGAGCCGAGACCATACTGGTCAAATAGTCTTCACCGTAATCTACGCTATAGCCTTTTATAACCCCTGTTTCTTCAAGTTTTAACATACGACTTTGCACGGTAGAGCGCGATAAATTAAGCATGCGTGCCAAGTCAGAAATACTGGCTCTTGCATTGGTTTTTAAAATTGAAAGTAGCTTTTCGTCTTGTGGAGTTATCATATTGCTTATTAATTTCGTCATTTTGACTTTTATTGTAATCATTTTTCACAAAATAGCACTGCAAATTTAACCTGCAACCTTCGATAATAGTGCTTAATAACAAAAATTACCTAGCTGAGAAAACGCTAACGTTTTTATTTTGCTAATCTTTATTCAATATTCACAATTTTTAGGTGTACATAATGCAAGTAACAAGAGACTTATTTAACGATGTAATGGTGCCAAACTACAATCCGTCGGCAGTTATTCCAGTGCGCGGCGAAGGCTCACGTGTGTGGGATCAAAATAACAATGAGTTTATTGATTTTGCAGGCGGTATTGCTGTTAATTGTTTAGGCCACTGTCACCCAGCGCTTGTATCTGCTTTAAAACAGCAAGGCGAGAAAATTTGGCACTTATCAAATGTGATGACTAATGAGCCAGCCCTGCGTTTAGCACAAAAAATGGTTGAAGCGACATTTGCGGATAAAGTGTATTTTGCAAACTCAGGCGCAGAAGCCAACGAAGCGGCTCTTAAGCTTGCTCGTCGTTTTGCACTTGACGAACACGGCGAAGATAAATCACAAATCATTGCGTTTAACAAAGGTTTTCACGGCCGTACATTTTTTACTGTGACGGTGGGCGGGCAAGCTGCTTACTCTGATGGCTTTGGCCCTAAACCTGGCGACATTATGCACTGTGATTACAACGACATTGCAGCATTTGAAGCACTTATTAGCGATAAAACATGTGCCGTAATGATGGAGCCACTACAAGGTGAAGGCGGCATTATTTCACCAACAGATGAATTTGCTAAAAAAGTACGCGAGTTATGTACTAAGCACAATGCACTGCTAATTTTTGATGAAGTACAAACAGGCGTTGGCCGCACTGGCGATTTATACGCTTACGAAGGTTTAGGTGTAGTGCCCGATATTTTAACTACGGCTAAAGCTTTAGGCGGTGGTTTTCCTATTGGCGCTATGATCACTCGTACTCATATAGCAGAGCACTTAAAAGTAGGTACGCATGGCTCTACGTACGGTGGTAACCCACTAGCTTGTGCAGTAGCAGAAGCTGCATTTGACACCGTAAACACACCGGATGTACTCAACGGCGTTAAAGAGCGTGAACAACTATTTCGCGATGGCTTAAATGCAATTAACGAAAAATACAACGTATTTAGCGAAGTACGTGGTAAAGGTTTACTTATTGGTGCGGTATTAAACGATAAATTTGAAGGCCGCGCACGTGACTTTTTAGTTGCCAGTGCTAACAATGGTTTAATGAACCTTGTTGCAGGCATGAATGTTATTCGTTTTACCCCTTCTTTAGTTATCCCATTTGAAGATATTAAAGAAGGCCTAGCACGCTTTGAAAAAGCAGTAAGCGACGTAGTAAACGGCTAATTTAATTAAGCGCGCCTTAGGGTGCGCTGTTGGAGCAAGTAATAAATGCAAGTATTACGTCCTATTACCACTGAAGACTTTGCTGCACTTAAGCAAATTGCGATTGAATCGGGCCATGGGTTTACCTCACTTCCGGTGGACGACCAGCTATTAAAAGACAAAATAGACCGCGCCGAGAAAAGCTTTGCTAAAAATATCAATCAGCCGTTAGATGAAAGCTACCTATTTGTTTTAGAAGACAGTGAAACAGGTGAGGTTATTGGCACAACCGCCATAGAAGCCGCTGTTGGCTTATCGGTGCCGCTTTATCATTACCATTTAGGTAAAACAGTACACCACTCGCCTACACTTAATGTTTATAACACCGTTGATATTTTAAGCATGTGTAACGATTACACCGGATGCTCTGAAATATGTACTTTGTTTTTGCGCGAAAACAGCCGTAAAGGCTTAACCGGGCGCTTTTTATCACGCTCACGCTTTTTATTTATGGCGCAGCACAGCGAACGCTTTGCCGATACCGTGATTGCTGAAATGCGCGGTGTAAGCGACGAAGATGGTCATTCACCGTTTTGGCAGTGGCTGCAAGAGCACTTTTTTAGTATTGAGTTTCCCAAGGCCGATCATTTAGTGGGGCTTGGCGATAAAGTGTTTATTAGTGAGTTAATGCCTAAATACCCTATTTACGTAAACTTACTCAGTAAAAAAGCCCAAGCAGTGATTGGCAACGTGCATGAAAAAACTAAACCCGCACTTAAACTGCTCGAAAAAGAAGGCTTTGAGCACCGTGGCTACGTTGATTTGTTTGATGCAGGCCCAACGGTAGAAGCAAAGCTTGGTAATATTCGCAGTATTCGTGAGTCTCAAGTATGCCCTATTACAATTGGCGCGCTGGAACATATTAGCCAGCACAGCTCAGATACTTTAGCCGTTTGCAATCAAGGTGTAAGTGGGTTTAGAGCAACCTTTACCCAGCACGCCCATTATAACCACGCTAAACACACATTAGTAATAAGCCAAGAAGTGGCTGATGCCCTTAATTTATCCCAAGGAGATGCAGCGCGTTTTTTCCGCCTGTAAAACAAATATGAACACACACCTTATAAATAACCAATGGCATTCAGGCCAAGGCCCCGCTTTTAGCTCTGTTAATCCAAGTAACGGCGAAGTTGTATGGCAAGGTAATGGCGCAACAGCTGATCAAGTAGATGCTGCAATCAGTGCAGCTAGAGCCGCACAAGTACAATGGGCAGATACGCCAATTGAGTCGCGTATAACCATACTTGAAAACTTTGTAGCACAATTAAAAGAGCACAGCGAAGAATTTGCAGCCATTATAGCGCGCGAAACCGGCAAGCCTCTTTGGGAAACACGCACAGAAGTAGGCGCTATGACAGGTAAAGTGGCCATTTCGATTAAAGCGTACAACGAGCGTACCGGCACCACTGAAAACCCAATGCCGGGTGCAAAAGCCTTTATACGCCATAAACCACACGGCGTTGTGGCTATATTTGGCCCGTATAACTTTCCTGGGCATTTACCTAATGGCCATATTGTACCGGCTATTTTAGCGGGTAACACCGTGGTATTTAAACCGTCTGAACTAACCCCTCACGTTGCTGAATTTACTTTATCACTTTGGTTAAAAGCAGGCTTACCAGCAGGTGTGATTAATCTTGTGCAAGGTGAAGTAGAAACAGGTAAAGCACTTGCTTCGCATCAAAACATAGACGGTTTATTTTTTACCGGCAGCTCAAACACAGGTCATTTATTACATAAACAGTTTGCAGGCCACCCAGGTAAAATATTAGCGCTTGAAATGGGCGGTAATAACCCATTGATAGTTAAAGACGTAGCCGATGTAAGCGCTGCAGTGCACGATATTATTCAATCGGGCTTTATTACTTCTGGCCAGCGCTGTACTTGTGCACGCCGCGTGTTTATTGAAAAATCGCTCAATGGCGATGCTATTTTAGAAAAACTGATTAGCGCAACTAAAAACATTGTTGTTGATGACAGCTTTGCAAGCGATCAACCATTTATGGGCGCCATGATCAGCGAAAAAGCCGCCTTAGGCATGGTTGCAGCGCAAAATGAATTAGTTGCAAGTGGTGGCGAAATACTTGTTGAGCTTAAGCAGCTAAAAGCAGGCACTGGGTTTGTAAGCCCAGGTATTATTGATGTAACTAACATTACCAACATGGCCGATGAAGAACACTTTGGCCCGCTCATTAAAGTGTATCGCTACAACGACTTTGACAGCGCAATAGCAGAGGCTAATAACACCAACTTTGGTTTATCAGCAGGCTTACTTGGCGATAACGAAGATGATTACAGCCACTTTTTAAAGCGCATTCGTGCCGGCATTGTCAACTGGAACCGCCCTATTACGGGTGCCTCTAGTGCGGCACCGTTTGGTGGCATAGGCGCAAGTGGTAACCACAGAGCCAGTGCGTATTATGCCGCTGATTATTGTGCCTACCCTGTAGCATCAGTTGAGGCCGATAAGGTAAACCTGCCACAAACTTTAGCGCCAGGCTTAGTAATTGAATAAGTGAATAACCCAATTTAAGGATTTAACATGCACACTAACGTAAATACATTATTTGAAAACCTATGGGATAACTATTTAGCCGTTACCCCCTCGGCAGATAAAATTCATGATTTATTAGGCTCAACGCAAAAAGATGACATTATTAACGACCATATTGCGCTGCGGACCTTTAATATTGAAAAAGTAGGCCTAGAAAAACTAGCCGCGCACTTTTTAGCACTTGGTTATACAGAGTGTGGTGAATACCACTTTGAAGCTAAAAAGCTCTATGCTAAACACTACGAGCATAGCGACCCTAAGCAACCTAAAGTATTTATTTCAGAGCTATTAGTTGAAAAGTGTTCACCCGAGTTACAAGCCATTGTGTCAGATATGGTAGAGCAAATAGATGAAAACGCAGTAACTGCCGATAACTTTTTATACTCAGGCACCCATTGGCAAGTAAGTAGCGATACTTACAAGCAGTTACTCGCTGAAAGTGAGTACGCAGCGTGGATGTCGGCATGGGGCTACCGTGCAAACCACTTTACTGTAAATATTAATATGCTTGCTAAGTTTGATAATATTCAGGATGTTAACCAAGCACTTAAAGACGCAGGCTTTGCCCTAAATACATCAGGCGGCGAAGTAAAAGGCTCACCAGAGGTGTTATTAGAGCAATCATCAACGCTTGCTGATGATTACGCTGTCACCTTCAGCGACGGCGAACTGCGCATCCCTAGCTGCTTTTATGAGTTTGCCATTAGATACCCTAAAGCCGATGGCGAGCTTTACACGGGGTTTGTTGCAGCCTCTGCTGATAAAATCTTTGAAAGCACTAACGCGCGTTAAAAATAAAACATGTCTTAATGTTTTAACTTAAAAAAAGCCCGTTTGGGCTTTTTTTTATGACAAAAATATTTAGAACATTTACACTAAGTTTTATGCCTGTATTTACTAAATTTTTGATTATCTTGCATGTACTGCTTATATCATCATTGAGCCATGCAAATGAACCACTTACATTACTCTCTAGAGCGAATGCGTCTACTGATGGCTTTTTAAACTCAGATAAAACGTTCGAAAGCCTGCTCAATCATACAATTAATACTAAATTGCAGTGGACCAACCAAGCTCGTTTAATCAAGCGACTTATGGGTAATGAAGCAGTATGCAGCTACGATATAATAAAAACGCCCGAGCGTGAAAAACATATTTTGTTCTCAAATATACCAACTACTATTTACGAGCAACGAAAAATATACGCATTTAAACGCACCTTACAAAACTTTCCTGAACGAGTCTCTGTTGCTCAACTACTAGAAAAAGACTTTACCCTTGCCGTAGACTCAGGAACGAGTTACCAAAAACTTGAGCCTGTTTTAACAAAGTATAATGAGCAAATTGCAGCAATAAGCTCAGAAGATACCAGCTCTCAACTGCCTCAACTTCTCATCCATAATAGAATAGACATGATTGTCGATTACGAGGTTAACGTACTCGGTGCACTCACCAGTGAGCAATTAAAACAAATAGATAGCCGTGAAATAGCTGAATTTCCAGAATTTGTTAATGGCTACTTTGCATGTAGTAAGTCAGAGCTTGGCGAAAAAGTAATAAAAACCATCAATATTTTAATGAACACCCCCGAAATTTACGACCGCTTACAAAAAAGTTTACAACAAGCCTATAGTGCTGATACATCTAGCGCTATGATGCTTGCTTACTCATCAGAGCACGTATACTTAACCTCTGATGAGTAAAATCAATCGTCAAGACAAACTCCATAAATCAACATAAGCCACTGATTTTAATAACAAATAAATTATTTTAAATTTATTTAAAATTTTTATTGCGCTAAATAAAAACCTACATTATTATCTCGCCGCTTCTTGATGATAGCCAATCCGAGTACATTACAAACCCCGTTTGTAGCAAGGCGATAGAGCAACTATCCAAGAGTGAATTTGACTGTGCGTTTGCACTATTGATCTCACTCAACTGACTCGTGGATACACCATACCCGAGCAGTTGCTTAATTGACTCGGAAAATAAAATGGCTTTATCAACACAACAACAAGACACCGTAACTAAAGTACCTGCAGCAGCGGTTGCTGCAAATCAAGCAATTGATTGCGCGCAACCGAGTATTGCCCACATTGAACAACTTGCTTCACAATTTGGCGCACCTCTAATGGTGCTTGACTGCGACGCTATACGTCGTCAATACCGTGCACTTAAACATGCACTGCCTGGCGTTGTGTTACATTTTGCTTTAAAGCCTTTACCGCATGCTGCTGTCGTGCGCACTTTGTTAGATGAAGGCGCAAGCTTTGATTTAGCAACCAGTGGCGAAGTTGACTTAGTAGCAAGCCAAGGCGTACCAAGCGAGCGTACGATTCACACGCACCCAATAAAGCGCGACAGTGACATTCGCGACGCACTTGCCTACGGCTGTACAGTGTTTGTGGTGGATAACATTAACGAGCTTGAAAAATTTATTGCCTATAAAGATCAAGCCGAAATTTTAGTGCGTTTAAGCTTTCGTAATAAAGATGCATTTGCTGACTTATCTAAAAAGTTTGGCTGTAGCCCAGAGGCGGCAATCGACATTATTAGCCTTGCCCAGCAACTTGGTATTCGTATTAAAGGGTTATCGTTTCATGTTGGCTCGCAATCACCTAACCCAACTAAATACGTTGAAGCGATAAATGCATCTGCAAAAGTGGTTAAACAGGTGGCTGAGTTAGGCTTACCAGCACTTAGTACGCTCGATATTGGTGGTGGGTTTCCTGTGCCGTACAGCGCAGATGTGCTACCAATTGATGTATTTTGTGCGCCTATTAATATCGCGTTGGCACAATTACCGGAAACAATGCAAATTATTGCTGAACCTGGCCGTTTTATTGTAGCAAGTAGTGTAACCAGTGTTGCCTCTGTAATGGGACAAGCCACGCGCGAAGGTAAAACATGGTACTACTTAGATGATGGCGTTTATGGCTCTTTTAGCGGTTTAATGTTTGATGAAGCAGCCTACCCTATCGATAGTGCAAAACAAGATAGCGAGCGTTTTGAGTCGGTACTTGCAGGCCCAACATGCGACAGTATAGATGTAATAAGTGATTCAATTATGCTGCCAAAACTAAACAATGGCGATTTAATTATTAGCCGTATGATGGGTGCCTACACACTTGCTACAGCAACCGACTTTAACTTTTTTAAACGTGCTGAGGTCGTTGTATTAAACGAGCAAATGCACAGCCAAGTATTAACAGGTTAAGAAAATAAGTTCCTCGCTATAGGTACGCTGGCTTGTACCTATACATTTCAACGCAGTTGCTCATTCCAACTGCGTTTTTTTTATTGCATTAAATAACTGGGGCTTGTTTACCTTTTTGCCCAACAGAGCAGGCTCTAATAAAAGCAACCTGCGCTACTTATTACAAAAATAATGGTTTATAGTCGTTTTCTAACTGTTCAAACGATAAGTCACCTATAAATCTGCCAAAGCTTAGCCACGTTGCTAAACCTCGTAAATCTTTAAAATGTGGTGGTACAAATTTTGGGCTTTCTATTACACCTAAACTATGTAATTGCGATATAAGTCTAAAATCATCAATCGATATTTTTCCGACCAACAATAATGGCAGCTGATCAATGCGCCCAAGCTGTATAGCAACACGAATTAAGTTATATACCAGCACAAATCCTTTAATGTAAGCAATATCCTTAGTAAAAGGTAAGCCTGTTGCCGTGCTGCCTCTAAATACACGTTGTGCTAACGTATAGCTTTCATCTTTTGAAAGCCCTTGCGCTAAGTAGTCACGGTATATATCAACAAACTCTGCGCCATCGATCACTTTAGTAACTGCTTGAATACGATTTACTAACTTTGATAAACGCCTAGGCGTTGATTTAAGGGTAATTATTTCGGTTAAAACAGCTAAGCCTTCTTGAGTCACTGTTGAGCTTGGCGTCCCTTTACTTAAACAGGTTAGATAAGGCTGAGCTAGCCCGTTTTGCGTTGTACCTACGTGTATCCACCCTTCGTGCACTTCTAAAATATCGAGCTCACGCTGTGAGAATTTAACATCTTGATTTAGCTTAATGTTATTTGCACCTGCAGCAGCATCACTGACAATCCCATCGCTGAGCATAACCTCTACATTAATACCCGCCATACTGCTATTTACTTGCTCAGATAAAATACGCACGGCATCACTTGCATTAATATTTTTAGGATCATCTGGCAAAATATCGGCTATTAATAAGTTTTGCAGTGGTTTTTCTAGCATATTGGCAAGTTCGAACAGTGAAGGTTCACCCGCATGAAATAAATCCTTTGGGTGACCAAAAAGCTCTACCGACAAATCATGAAACTCAGGCGTCCCTCTATACTCAAGCATACTGAGCACCGTTTTATACTCACTACACATTTTACCCATGTATTGAGAAATAGGATTTAGCTGACCTAACTGGTTAATAATATTGCGATGCAAGTTAGAAAACGCTTGGCGTAATTCGCTGGGGACAAATCCTAAATCTCGTTGCTGGTAATAGGCGCTATCGATTAGCGGATTTTTTTGGCACTTTTGCCTAAAAAACGTCTCTTTGATTTGTTTATCCCAGTTAATGGCATCGAGTATTCTAATGGGTGTTTGTAAAGCAATTAATTGCTCTGACAGTTCGCGAGTTTTAAGGAGTAAAGCCTTGTCTATCATGGTGTAAGCTCAACAAAAAATGAGGCTTGAGCATAAGGTAAAACCAGTTAATAGCAAGATTATTTTAGCGCTTATTAGGCATTGTTTTTACGGTGATCGACCCTCATATATAAAACGTAATAGCTTTAAACAATAAAGGGTTAATGATGAAAAACGAACTCGATAACAAGCAGATCCTCTCTGTGTACGAACGTATTCAGCAGCGCGGTAAACAAAATGATATTGGTAAACATTATCAAGGTGTTACGGCTTACTCTGACATTGACGGCTACACTATTTACTTAGAAGGTAGCGGCGTCTTATTACGCTTTGGGTTTCATAATGCTTATCACCTAGATTATGAGCATGACAAACATAAAGACGACTTTTTAAAAAAACTATACAACATTGCTAATGAGGAATAATGCAGCCAAGACGCATTCGTAAACGCACCACAAACAAGCAAACCATCTCGTTTATAAACCTGGTAATTACTGAGCTGCAAGCGCACCCAGAAAAGCTGGAGATAATCCGTCGAAACCTAAATGAATACCGCGAACAGACTCACCTTAAACGCGGTTTTTTGCTGGCTATTGAACGCTTTGACTGGGTGTTTGAGGCCAGTAACGATGTTAATTTTATATGCCAACAAATCTTAGCCGATGATTACATAGGTAATCGCCTTAGACGCTACCCACTATTATTCAAAGGCGTTATTAATAGCGCCTAATTTACACGCCTTTTTTAACCTTAACCCCTCCTCTTATAGCCATTACACATTGCTACTTTTTTAATTAGTACACTAATTAAACATGTGAAATGGTTTCGTTTGCTTATTTAAAATACCCTTCGTACTCTAACTATTACCATTCTAACGAATATTTATCTTTTTTATTACTCATACCCCGTAAACAAATCCTTACTATTTTTGGCGTTTAAAAATTTAAACATAACCCACTGAATATAAGTAATTTTATTAATCAAGACCTGCATAAGGCACTACTACAAATTAACCCGTTTTTATTAATAATCCATCTACATCTTGGTATCTGGTTGTTTACTTGCGCCTTGAATTGTTAGAGCTATTACATTAAGCTTATCTTTATTGAACGTTCAATTAATAAAAATTATGCCTAAAGTCGGAATGGAACCTGTCAGGCGTCAGCAGCTAATTGACGCGACCATTGAGTCAGTTGCACAGCGCGGTTTGCAAGGAACAACTATTAACACCATCAGTAAAAATGCGGGTTTATCATCTGGCATTATTAGCCATTACTTTGGTGGTAAGCAGGGGTTAATAGAGGCAACCGTTAGGTATTTGTTATCGAATTTAAAAAATGAATTAATTGAAAAAGTTGAGCCAACCACCAGCGCAATTGAGCGTTTGATGTTTATTGTTGAGGCCAACTTTGCACTTGTTCAACAGCGCAATGACACCACGCGTACGTGGTTAAGTTTTTGGGCGCAGTCAATGCACGATCAAGAGCTGCACAGGCTGCAAAATGTAAACAGTAATCGCTTGCAAAGTAATTTAGCATTTTCTTTTAAGCAACTAATGCCCGTAAAGCAAGCAAAACAAGCTGCAGAACTTAGCGCCGCCATGATTGATGGCCTATGGTTAAGAGCAGTATTAAGTCAATCTGACGAAAACCAATTTAAACACAGTGAAACATTAGCAAAAAGCTATGTACATTCACTCATCAAGCAATATGGAGCCTAGCGTGACTACACCTGTCTATCAAAACTTTATAAACGGCCACTTCCTTGCAAACCAAAGTGGTGAAACTTTTGATGTAAAAAACCCAGCCACAGATGAAGTTATTTACTCGGTAGAAGTTGCCGACGAATTTATTCAAAACGCGGCTATCGAAAGTGCAAAACAAGGCTTTGCTCAATGGTCAAAAATGAGCCCAATAGAACGTAGCCGTATTTTATTAAAAGCGGTTGCTTTATTACGTGAGCGTAATGACGAGCTTGCCTTAGTTGAAGTGCTTGATACAGGTAAACCAATGCAAGAAGCTAACTGCGTTGATATAGAAACAGGCGCAGATGTAATTGAATACTTTGCAGGCCTAGCACCAGCGCAAGTTGGCCAGCAGCAAATGGTTGGCGAAGACTTTTACTATACCCGCAAAGAGCCACTAGGTATTTGTGCTGGTATTGGTGCATGGAACTACCCGCTGCAAATTGCATGTTGGAAATCGGGCCCTGCCCTTGCCGCAGGTAATGCGTTTATTTTTAAACCTTCTGAAGAAACCCCTTTAGGTGCTATTAAACTAGCTGAAGTTTTTGTTGAAGCAGGCGTACCTGCCGGCGTATTTAACGTTGTGCAAGGTGCCGGTGATGTAGGTCAGTGGTTAACCTCTCATAGTGAAATAGACAAAGTGTCGTTCACTGGCGAAGTAGGCACAGGTAAAAAAGTAGTGGCAAGCGCTGCAGGTACATTAAAAGACGTAACAATGGAATTAGGTGGTAAATCACCTTTATTAGTGTTTGAAGATGCCAATATTGAGCAAGCAGTCAGTGCTGCCATGCTAGGTAACTTTTATACGCAAGGCGAAATTTGTACTAACTGTACACGTATTTATGTTCATAAAAATGTATATCAACAATTTATTGATGAGCTTAAAACACGTACTGAGCAAAATATTATTGCCGGCGACCCACAAGATTTAGATACTAACTTTGGGGCATTAATTTCTAAAAAGCATCAAGAATTAGTAATGAGCTACATAGAAAGTGGCTTGGCCGAAGGTGCAACGCTACTTACTGGCGGTAAAACTCTTTCTCCTGAATCAGCGCCTAATGGCTACTTTGTAGCACCTACGGTATTTACCGATTGCAACGATGACATGACTATTGTTAAAGAAGAAATTTTTGGCCCAGTTATGAGCGTGCTTGTTTTTGAAGACGAAGACGATGTTATCGCCCGTGCAAATGGTACACACCTTGGCTTAGCCGCAGGCGTATTTACTAGCGATATTAAACGTGCGCACCGTGTTATTCACCAATTAGAAGCCGGTATTTGTTGGATTAATGCTTACGGTAATTCACCTGCTGAAATGCCTGTTGGTGGTTACAAGCAATCAGGTATTGGCCGTGAAAATGGCATAGAAACGCTTGATCATTACACGCAAACTAAGTCTATTTATGTGGGCATGGCCGACATAGAAAGCCCGTTTTAAGGTGGCAACTATGAGTAACACTTACGACTATATTATTGTTGGCGCCGGTTCTGCAGGTTGTGTACTTGCAAATCGCTTATCTGAAGATACAAACAATAAAGTGCTATTGCTAGAAACCGGTGGTAGCGATAAAAGTATATTTATAAAAATGCCAACTGCGCTCTCTATTCCTATGAATACAGATAAATACGCATGGCAATTTCACACTCAGCCAGAGCCTTATTTAGATAACCGAGAAATGCACTGCCCACGCGGTAAAGTGTTAGGTGGTTCGTCATCAATTAATGGCATGGTATATGTACGTGGCCACGCGAAAGATTTTGACGAGTGGCAGCAACATGGTGCTAACGGCTGGGATTATCAGTCGTGCTTACCTTACTTTAAAAAAGCAGAAAGCTTTTATTTAGGTGAAAATGCGCACCGTGGTGGCACAGGCCCCCTTGGCGTTAATAACGGTAACGAAATGCAAAACCCGCTTTACACCACCTTTATTAAAGCAGGTGTAGAAGCAGGATATGCACACACAGACGACTACAACGCAGCTCAGCAAGAAGGCTTTGGCCCAATGCATATGACTGTTAAAGATGGTGTGCGCAGTTCGGCCTCGCGCGAGTATTTAGATCCAGTAAAATCACGCAGTAACCTAACAGTTATTACAGGTGCTTTAGCACAAAAAGTGATTTTAGAGGGCAAAAAAGCCACAGGCATTGAATACACAGTAAATGGCACACTTAAAACGGCGCATGCTACTAAAGACGTTGTATTAAGTGCAGGTCCAATTGGCTCACCGCATATTTTACAGCTTTCGGGGGTTGGCGATAAAGCCATACTTGAAGAAGCCGGTGTTGAGGTAAAGCATCATTTACCAGGCGTAGGTCAAAACTTACAAGATCATCTTGAGTTTTACTTTCAGTACAAGTGTAAGCAACCTATTACCTTAAACGGTAAATTAGGTCTTATTTCAAAAGGCTTAATTGGCGCTAAATGGCTACTGACCCGTAAAGGCTTAGGTGCAACGAATCACTTTGAGTCGTGCGCGTTTATTCGCTCAAAACCAGATGTTGAATGGCCAGATATTCAGTACCACTTTTTACCAGCGGCGATGCGTTACGATGGGCGCAGTGCCTTTGCGGGTCATGGTTTTCAGGTGCATGTAGGCCATAACAAACCTAAAAGCCGTGGTAGTGTCACCATTCAATCAGCTAATCCTGAGCAACCGCCGAAAATTTTATTTAACTACTTGCAGCATAAAGACGATATTGAAGGCTTTAGAGCGTGTGTGCGCCTCACTCGCGACATTATTGAACAAAGCGCATTTGATGACTACCGCGATGAAGAAATTCAACCAGGTAAGCACATTCAAACCGACGAAGAAATAGATGCCTTTGTACGCCAAGCAGTAGAAAGTGCCTATCACCCGTCTTGTTCTTGCAAAATGGGCGAAGATGACATGGCGGTGGTTAATTCAAATACCCAAGTTCATGGTATTGAAGGGCTGCGCGTTGTTGACTCTTCAATCTTCCCAACGGTACCTAACGGTAACTTAAATGCCCCTACAATTATGGTTGCAGAAAAAGCAGCTGATCTAATTTTAGGTAAAACACCGTTACCACAAGCATCTGTAAGCGTTGCCATGAGCAGTAATTGGCAAACAACGCAACGTAATAGCGAGATTTAATTAAGCCATAGCGTGCCTAACACTGTGTGGGCACGTTCAACTTGCAGTGGCTCACGGCGTAAATTGGTTACGCGGTGTTTGTGCAAGTAATAAAACAAAAACGGAGAACTTATGAGTTACTTTTATTCATTTTGGGAGGGCGATAATGACTATATGGCTTAGTGCTGGCATTATATTTACGCTACTTGCTGTTATTACTATTTTATTTAAATGGGGTAACGTACGCGTAGTAGGCGTAACACCAGTGAGAACTTTTACCTTTATCGCAATCTTATTTACCTCAGGCCTAGACGTTGGCCTAATCATGTTTCCATTAACCGAATTTGCAGGTTATGCAGACATAAAAGCAAGCCCAGAATACGCGTTTGCAAACCCACTGGCTATTGAGTTTGGCTACTGGGGATTCTTGATCTGGGGATTTTACTTTCTTACGTGCTTTTATTTCTGTGTAATAGAACCCAAAGTTAAATTTTTCGAAATTTCATGGGTTAAGTTCATTAATAACGTGGTTATTATTGGTACATGTGCCTTTACAGCTTACCTCCTGCTTTCTAACTTGCCGTGGTACTTACCTGAGCTGGGCGATGGTTCGAGCGTTATACCCACCTTTTACTTAATTGTTTTTGCAGCTATTTGCTTTGCAGTGTATTCAAGTACAGATATTAAATACGTGCGCTTTTTAAGTATTTCTACAACCTGGTTATTTATTGCGTTAATTGCCTTTATGTGGGTTGGTGCATTTGTTGTTGGTGACAGCGAAATGTCGGCATTTACTAATAACCTTGCAGAAATAGGTACTTACTTTGCCAATATAAATGAATTTGTTTTACCACTTAACGATTATCATGAGTTTTACCTGTTTTGGTGGTTTGCCTGGAGCATTATGATTGGCCAATTTACATCTCGTTTTGTTGGCGGCCTTAAAACATACCAAGTATTAGGTGCAATGTTGATATTCCCTTCTATCCCAATTGCAATTTGGTTTAGTGTACTATATCACTACCATGAAATGGGTATTTCAACAGCAGGGATTAAAAACTTTGCTATGGTGTTTGTTGGTATCGTGTTTGTAATTAATTCGCTTGATTCATTAATACGCTTATACACAGATAACCTTAACTTAACGGTTAAACGTTTAGGTAAAATGAACTATATGATACTCAATATTGTTGCCCTTTCATTACTAACCCTATTGTTTAAGCTTGAGTTTTTACAAATTCAATGGGTTGGCGCGTTAGTAATTGCACTGTTTTTTGGTTGTGCTGCGTTTATTGGCTACAGCAAATTTAAAACGGTTAACAATATAGACAGTTCGCCAAAAGCAAACAAAATAGATTACACAAAAATAGAAACTGTACATTAGGGATCAACAATGAATAACAAACTAAAGCAACTAGCAGTAGCGCTACCTTTCGCACTTTTATCAACTACGGTGTCAGCTAACTGGTCAACAACCATTACAGCAGCATCTGACTATACTTTTAACGGTGTAACACAAACTGATAACGACCCTGCAATTCAAGCAAGCCTTGATTACGCGTTCGACAGCGGTGTGTATGCGGGTGCATGGGCATCTAATGTAGATTTTGGTGATGACACTGATTTTGAACTTGATGCCTACCTAGGTAAATACGTGCAATTAACTGACACGGTTAGCGCTGATTACGGTATTGCTTATTACACATACCAGGGTAATAACAGCGATGGTAACTACGCCGAAGCCTACACAAAATTTGGCTATGCAAGTGAGTATGGTCAAACAGAGCTAAACTTTTGGTATAGCTGGGATTACTTTGGTACAGGCGCTGGCCATGTTATTTCTATGATTGCCCACACCTTTGAAATTGCCCCAAATCATGCCATTCGTGCAAGCTTCGATATTTCTAATTCGCTTGATGGCGAAAAATGGGCATGGGATGTAAATCAAAAGAAATCATACAAACATTACCGCCTAGCGTACCAAACTAGCTACGAAGGCTTTGGCATTGAGATTGCAGCTGAAGACACAAGCTTAGATTACGATTACGCTGATGAGCGTATAGTACTTGCTATATCACGCACATTCGATTTATAAAATTGTAGTTGTTAGATTCTACAAACAAAAATGCCACTTTTAAAAGTGGCATTTTTTTACTTAATTTTAAGGCTATTGCCCAAAAAACTTTGCTTTAATTAAGGGCGATTAGCGCAATATACGGTTTAACGTTTCAGAGCCTACATAGTTGCGCCAGTGAATGCTCAACTTCATCGCCTATAGATAGTTGAATTTCATAGTATAGCGTAGCCAAAAACCCTACATTACCTTGCATAATAAACAGGCTCTAACCTTCTATTTCCCAGGCGCTGGTCCCCGCTGCAGATAAATTAGCGGTATTTTTACGTAACACTTTGTTACCCACATTGATAGATGATTCTGGGCGACTAACCAAATAGCCTTGCACAGAGCTTACTCCCATGCGTTTTACGAGTTCAAACTGCTCAATCTCTTCTACGCCCTCTGCCACTATTTTAAGTCCTAACTTTTGACCTAGTTCGCTGATGGTATTAAGAATGTCATTGTACTTTGGACTTTTATCGGCTTGAGAGATAAACGAACGGTCTATTTTTATTACATCAATGGGTAAATCAGCCAATGTACTTAATGAACTAAAGCCGGTACCAAAATCGTCAATGGCAATTGTCACACCTTCTGCTCGAAGCCGCTCAAGCTCTTCAATCATACTTTTACTGGCTTTAATAAACGTAGACTCTGTTATTTCTAGCATTAAAGAATGCGATGGCAGCCCTGTGTTTTTTAGATTTTTCATTATCCAATCGTACACTGAGCGGTGCTTTAATTGTACGCCTGAAACATTAACCGAAATTTTTACTTTACGCATACCAGCATTATGCCATGCGGCCATTTGCCTACAGGACTCATGCATAATCCAATCACCAAGCTCTAAAATAAGATTAGACTCTTCTGCAATAGGTATAAACTCCGCCGGTGAAATCATCCCTTCTATTGGGTGATCCCAACGAGTTAGCGCTTCAAAATAATCTATCATGCAATCTTCAACATGAACGATAGGCTGAAAAGATAAGTAAAAGTCTTTACATGCAACCGCTAAACGCAACTCTTCTAATAAATAGTGATAGCGGCGCATTTTATTACCCATCTCTGGGGAGTACACTTTAAAAATGCCTTTACCATCGCTTTTTGCACGGTACATTGCGACATCCGCTAACTGTAATAGTGCTTGTGGTGTTGATGCGCTCTCTGGGTACGCCGCTATACCAATACTGGCGCTAATTTTTATTATCTTATTACCTAGTACAAAGTCCTTTTCAAGTTCACTGAGTACGTGCTTAGCAATATCGACTACTTTATTATCGGTATCTACTGACTCAATAAAAATTGAAAATTCGTCACCGCCTAAACGAGATAAATTTTGCTCTAACTGATTAGCCTCGTTAATATTACTTAATTTATGATGGCGCAAAACGTTGGCTAGGCGTGTAGCAACCTGCACCAAAATTTCATCACCAAAGCTGTGGCCAAACGAGTCATTTACCTGTTTAAAGCCATCTAGGTCAATAAACAACAAGGCGCATTTAAGCTGCTGTTCGTCAGTAAAATTTATTTGCCTATCTATATGCTCAATATAAGCATGGCGGTCAATGAGCAAAGTTAGCTTATCTTGGCAGATACTTGTTTGTGTTTGCTTTAAATAATTAGCGACATGGGTATTTAAATTGTTTATTGACTGGCTTAAATTACCAAGCCCTGACGGGTTGTCGTGTTGGGGTTGTAGGTTAAAGGCTACAAGCAATTGATTAGCGTTGTTATTTAACTGTGCAATTTGATGCTGATAAGAGATTTTTTTACGCTCTTTACGAATAATCGAAAAGCCAACAAACAATACCATACACACCAATATAAAGTTTATTGGCGACGTTAACGTCATTAAAATAAGCTTTGTTGCGTTTGCAGCGATAAATTCCGTGTCGGTAGTTTTAACTAACAAAAAATCGGCAGAAGGCTGGTGTATTAAATAGTGCCCATTGAGTAAAGGGTTATACCAAGGCGCCATTTCGAGCGTTGTATCTACAATATCAAAGTGGCGCAAATCTATATCAGGGTTGAATAAATTAATGCGGTTAATTTGGTTTGTTAGTTCGATGTTTAAACAAAAGCAAAATAAGATAAATACAAAAAAAATGCCGCCTAAGGGTTTAAATTTATTCATCAACAAAATCCATCTAAATTACTTATCCTATAAACCCATTACTAAAAGGCGATTATATCGCCTGTTTTTAGTGCTAAGCAAGCCATAACACAGTCCTTATTCATTAAAATTTTTAGAACTGTACTCATAAAGAATAAATTAATGCTTAATAATTAACTAATTATAGAGTGTGATGAATAAAAATAAACCTTAAGCTTAAAATGTTTGAATAAACTAATATTACAAGTATTTAGTACATACCATCGATTAGTTCGATAATTTTTTCTTTCGCGTCTATAAACTTATCCAAACCACCGCCGGTGCGATAAGATGCTTGCGCAATTTTTTTATTGGTTCGAGCGTCTGTAACCCAAATATTCGCGTATGACATGTACAACGCTAAATCCCAATGCCAGTTAGCCACGTAATAAGCAACGGCATTACACCCTGCGATGTCAGCATTAGGTAATTCAGTTTGATACTCCTGATGTTTCAATACATAGTTAGCAGCAATTACACGTGTTTTAACGTTATGTTTTGCAAAACCTTCTTCCATTGCTGTGACAACGCCTTCTTTAACTGCCTTATGTTCAGCTATACATACTACTTCTGGTTTCACAGTGTCAAAGCGAGTTATATCTTGCTTAGCTGCACAACCCGCTAGGGTTGCTACCATTGCAGCTGCGATAGTTATTTTTATTGTTTTCATATTCATCCTTTTAATGGTTATTTAAAGCTGCCATGCATAGCTAACTTTTGTAAAAAATGTACGTTGTTCTCTTTCAACGTGTTTTAGGGAATCGTCTTGATAGCTTTTATCTGAGTAGCCTAAATAAAATAATGTTTGAGCATTAATTTTGTACGAGTAAACTAATTGGCTGCCGTAGTCTTTATTAATGTGGCTAACTTGGTAGTAGTAGGCGTCTTTATTTCTATCAATGTCTTCAAATTGCAAGATAAGCTTGAGCATAGCGCGCATGCTAAATTTATAATAAAGCCTAAAATCTAATAAGTTAGCAGTATAAACTCGCTCCCCTTGAGGGTTATCTAAAACGCTGTAGTTATGTGTAGCGTCTACTTGCCAATGATCGTTTATATCCCACGTAACTTGTGTTTGCGTAGCATACGAATCGCCAATTTGCTCATTGGCGTAATCAATGCGGCTGCCATACTCACCATAAAACGAAAGCCATATATTATTTTTAGGTTTAAAGCCCGTATAAACAAAGCCAATATTTTGGTTATAAAAAGCATCATTATAGTTTTCATAACGATGTAGTAAGCCAATTTCAAAAATAGACTGCTTTTGCCCTTTTAATGTTATAAACCCTTGGTATTCTTCTTCAAGTAGGTCGCCATTTTGCGCCCATGTTTTATCCCAATCAGCCTCATAAGACCATGACGTTAATAAGCCAGATCCATCTGCATACCAGGTTTGTCCGCCCCCAAAGCCTACGTTCTCATAATCTACTTTTTCTTGATAACCTAAGTCAGTACGATAGTCTTTACCTATGTTTTCGTAGCTAGCAAACAAATTGTAGTCACGTTTATCACGGGTAAACTCTATAGCGTACGCTTCATCAGATTGAGTTTTAGATAAGTTATAGTTACTTGTTAAAAAATCAGAGTTTTTAGAATCTGTTGTAGCTACCTGGTAGGTCAGTAGATCTGATTGATTAAACCAATAGCTGCCATCGACAGAAAGCACTGTATTGTAGTAATCATCGTTTTCGCGGTGAGTCGTACTTAGCCCTATAGTGCCTTGTTGGCCAATATCGTATTGATAACGCGCCGCTGCTGCATGGGTTTCATCCTCTAAAATTGCAAAACCAGAGCCTTGATTTGTAGGCAATAAAATATTGCTATTATTGTCATCGGCATACATAAATGCATAGCTATGTTGCCCTGTTTTACCCGTTAATTTTGCCCCAACTTCAGGCTCTGCAATAGTGCGGGTATACAGTAGTTCAAATAAACTGCTTTTAAAGTAGGATGCGCCATCTAAAAAAAATGGTCGTTTTTCTGCATAATAAATTGAGTACGTGGTATTTACATCAAGGGCTAACGCATCACTTTCTATTTGCGAAAAATCTGGGTTTATAGTGGCATTAATTACCGCATCTTGTGTAACCCCCCAGCGTAAATCAAGGCCAGCTTCGGTGTCTATATCGCCATTATCCCACGGCCCTGGCAAGGTAGGTTTTGAATCATTTCTGAGCGCCGTAAGTGTGGGCGTTAGTTGCAGATTTTTGCTGGCTTTTATATTTTTAAAACCATTTAATTTATCAAACTGACATAAACTGCACTTTATATCTCGGTCAAACCCCATATTTGAAAGCTGATACAGTACATCACGTTGGTAATTTCGCATAAGGGCAAAGCCCCATGTTAAATCTGTTTTATTTTCAGGAAATCTCAGCGCTTTAAAAGGTATACGCATTTCAACCACAAACCCTTGGTCGGTAATTTGCCCTGCGCTATCCCATATTGCATCCCAAGACGGGTCTGATTGCCAGCCATCGGTGTCACTCATTCGCGTATCACCTTGCGCACCCAATGGGTTTACATAAAATTCGTAAGCTGAACGTTCGTCGTTAAAAGTGTCAATAATTAAAATAACCGTATCATCTTGCCAAAGCGTATCTCTGTCACGTAGTGACGCTGTAATTTCGCTCGGCTGTGGATCTTCGGCTACAAATGCAACATATAAGTGGCTGCCATCTTCATACATGTAAGCATCGGTTTTAACCGGTGGGGTGCCCTTTTCGTTAGGCTCATCTTGAAATGCTATAGGAACTAAAGTGGCATTTTGCCAGTGGGGCTCATCAAGTACGCCATCTACAGTAATATCTGCATTTATATGTACAAGAGAATGCTGCTGTTTTTCACTGGCGTAAAGGTGGTTAGAAAATAAAAGTGCTAATAAGAAGGGGAATAAAGCACTGCATTGTTTTTTTATAATTATTAAGTACTGCATAAACATCCATTTAGACGTGTTTACCCTTAAAAGGTAAACTTATTTATGCAGTGTAATTTAAGTCAGTACATTTGTTAATAGCCTGATACTAAAAACAATAGCTTTTTTTAACTAATTAATATTAAAGGCTTAATTTAAAAGCTAGGTTTCAATTAATTTAAGCTTATCAGCAACGCCATTCCAACTATCGGCATCAGTGGGCGCTGGTTTTACTTCAACAATGCGTGGCCACACCAATGCAAGCTCAGCATTAAGCTCGGTAAACTCTTTTTGGTCTTCTGGCAGCTCGTCTTCTTGGTAAATTGCTTCAGCTGGGCACTCTGGTACGCATAATCCACAATCTATGCAATCAATAGGGCTTATTGCTAAAAAGTTAGGGCCTTCGTAAAAGGCATCTGCAGGGCACACCGCCACACAATCTGTGTATTTACACTTAATACAGTTTTCGGTGACCACAAACGCCATAATAGTTTAAACCTAGTAATTAATTATCTAAAGCGAGGATCATACCCAACCCCATTAAAAACACAATAAATATGTGCCATCTGCGGTCAATTTAACGTAATATATGCGCCCTTAATGTATAGCCATTACGTGCCCTACACTTCTTATTGTGAGCGGATACTATTACCGCTAAGACACCTAAAAGAGATAATAATGATACGTTTAACCGAAATAAAGCTGCCGCTTGATCATAACGAAGACGCTATAGGCCAAGCCATAGTTGATAAACTAAAAATACAGCCAGCGCAGCTACATAGCTACAATGTGTTTAAACGTGGGTACGATGCACGTAAAAAAACGGCTATTATGCTTATTTATACCCTTGATATTGAAGTCGATAACGAAGAGACGCTGTTAAACGCATTTGCAAAAGATCAGCACGTAAAACCAGCACCTGATACTTCATACAAATTTGTTGCCCACGCCCCCGCTAACCTTACTGAGCGCCCTGTAGTAATTGGCTTTGGCCCGTGTGGATTATTTGCGGGCTTAGTGCTGGCTCAAATGGGTTTTAATCCTATTATTTTAGAGCGCGGTAAAGAGGTACGTGAACGCACCAAAGACACCTTTGGCTTTTGGCGAAAACGTACCCTTAATACAGAGTCTAATGTGCAGTTTGGCGAGGGAGGCGCTGGTACATTTTCAGACGGTAAACTATACAGCCAAGTAAAAGATCCAAAACATTACGGGCGTAAAGTTATCACCGAATTTGTAGAAGCTGGCGCACCCAGTGAAATTTTATACGTAAGTAAACCACACATTGGTACATTTAAACTTGTTACCATGATTGAAAAAATGCGCGCGCGTATTATTGAACTTGGTGGCGAAATCCGCTTCAGTACCCGCGTAGACGATATTCATATAGATGATGGGCAAGTAACTGGTTTGACGCTTTCAAACGGTGAAACGCTAAATACCCGCCATGTAGTACTTGCTGTGGGACATAGCGCCCGTGATACCTTTAAAATGATTCACGATAAAGGCATTTACGTAGAAGCTAAACCATTTTCTGTTGGCTTTAGAATCGAGCACAAGCAATCGATGATTGATGAGTGTCGTTTTGGGCCTAACGCGGGTAACCCCATTTTAGGCTCTGCTGATTATAAGCTTGTTCACCATTGTGATAACGGTCGCACAGTGTACAGCTTTTGTATGTGCCCAGGAGGTACTGTTGTAGCCGCCACCTCTGAAGAAGGCCGCGTAGTAACAAACGGTATGAGCCAGTACTCTCGTAGTGAGCGCAATGCAAATAGTGCCATTGTAGTAGGTATTACACCTGAAAAAGACTTCCCTGGTCACCCGCTTGCCGGCATTGATTTGCAACGTAAACTAGAAGAGCAAGCCTATGCATTAGGCGGTAGCAACTACGATGCACCAGCACAGTTAATTGGCGACTTTTTAAAAGGAAAAGCATCGGGCGATTTAGGTGATGTACAACCATCGTTTACACCAGGAATAAAACTCACCGATTTAGCAAATGTACTCCCGCAGTTTGCTATCGATGCTATACGCGAAGCCATACCTGCATTTAATAAGCAAATTCGTGGTTTTTCAACTAACGATGGCTTATTAACCGGTGTAGAAACGCGTACGTCATCGCCGATTAGTATCAAACGCGATAAAAGCTTCCAAAGTATAAATACAAAAGGTTTATACCCAGCAGGTGAAGGCGCTGGTTACGCAGGTGGTATTTTATCTGCAGGCATTGATGGTATTAAAGCGGCTGAAGCCGTTGCACTCGCAATGTTAGAAAACGCTTAACCCTTTTAAATTATTAATCAAAAACCTCACTTAGTGAGGTTTTTTTGTTTACACCTTGAGCTAAATTGAGGCACAAAAAAACCTGAGTAAACTCAGGTTTTTTATAAATGCTAAATTTTGTAAGCTTACTTTTTAAGGGTAAGCTTGGCGCCTTTTAAGCTTTTACGCACATTTGAAATACGTGAGCGATTTACCGCACGTGCTTCGCCTGTTGCTTGGCCTGTTGGCTTATTCGTACGGCTACGACGTAAATGTGCTGGTTTTTTACCTATTTTATCAATAAGTACTTCACGGCTACTTACTTCATAACCCTCTAAGTAAACACGCTTGATTTTTTGGCCAATTAACGACTCTATTTCAAACAAGGTGTTTTCTTCTTCGCGGCTTACAAACGAAATTGCTTGGCCTTGATTACCTGCACGACCTGTACGGCCAATGCGGTGTACGTAATCTTCTGCAAGCCAAGGTAAATCAATATTAATGACTCGTGGTAGGCCTTCAATATCAATACCACGCGCTGCAACTTCGGTAGCCACTAAAACACGTACTTTGCCTTCTTTAAATTCACGAAGTGCACGTCGGCGGTTACCTTGCGATTTATCACCATGACATACAGTGGCAGGAATACCATCAAGGTTAAGCTCTTTAACCAGCCCATCCGCCGTTTCTTTCATGTTTACAAACACAAGTACCTGTTGCCAGTTCTTTTTACCAATAAGCTCAGAAAGTAGCTCTTGCTTACGGCGCTCTTCGACTGGGTAAACAACATGCTGTACCGTACTTGCTGTACTGTTGGTTTGATCAACACGAACAATTTCAGGCTGTTTTAGTACTTTTGCTGCAAACTGCTTAATAGCAGCGGGAAACGTAGCCGAGAAAAGTAAAATTTGGCGCTGTTCATCACAGCTTCTAATCACACTTTGCATGTCTTCAATAAAGCCCATATCAAGCATACGGTCGGCTTCATCAAGTACTAAGTGTTTAACACTTGCTAGGCTTAAATTACCTAAACGAATATGATCAAGTAAACGCCCTGGGGTTGCAACTACAACATCTACGCCGTCTTTAAGTGCATTTGCTTGGCCTGCGGTATTAACACCGCCAAATAGGCTCACTACTTTTAAAGCGGTATGTTTTGCATAGGCTTTAAAGTTATTTGCTATTTGCTCTGCCAGCTCACGAGTAGGCGCAAGCACTAACGCGTGCGGAGCATTGCTCGTGCTTAGCTCAGATTCAGTTAATTTTTGGATGATAGGTAAAGCAAACGCAGCCGTTTTACCTGTGCCTGTTTGGGCACTTGCTAAAACGTCTTTACCTTTACGAACAGCCGGAATAGCTGAACGCTGAATGGGCGTAAGGGTGTGGTAATTAAGTTCGTCTAACGCCTGAATAAGTTCAGGGGAAAAACTAAAAGATTTAAAATTCATGCTGTATAACCTGCGGCCACATTTATCAAGGGTCGCAAATTATACAGCAAAAATGAGTCAACAGTTAGTTATAACTTAACTAAAGTGCCTTTTAATGCAACCCCAGCGATAATTGTACCAGCACCGCATTCATATTCCGTGCTACTTACAAACTTACGCTTTTTATAATATGATTGAATATTTACAACTGCGTTCATGCCTTCTTTTATGGCACGCTCTTGTAGTGCTTTTAAAGCACTGAGCATGACCCACTCGCACGCTTCACGATCACTTTTATTAAATGCGTTAGTTTTTTTATTAGTGATCACTTCACCGTATTTACTGCTCTCACTACCGTAGCTTTGATCAGCAAAGTAAAGAGGTACATCTAATAGCGCACTTTTGGCTTTACTGGTTTCTAGCAGTGGTTGAATAGGATATTTACCTATATCATCACGTGCTTCAACCGCACTCACTGTTAACAAAGATGTAGCTAATAATAAGCTTGTCATTAATTTCATTTTATATTCCTTCTTTTGTATAGAACTTCCATGCAACTCCAAAACCAAACGAGATATTACTATCGTGTTTCACTAAGGGACTACGTTGCTGTTTGCTTTGGGCTAAGTGGTGATATTTAATAAAGCCACCTAGCCAATATTTTTTACTATCTAAATTAAGCCCCAGCGAAATATCGGCGCCAGAATACCCCGACTGAGTATTAAACTTTGAACGTGAATCATGCGTATCTGATGCTGATATACTATAATAATAATTTAAGTAACGACCGTCGGCAAAATTGGCATTTGCTCTTACGCTAGTGGTAATTTCATAAGTTGGGGCAATAAACACCGGGCTTTCATAGTAGATGCTCGGCCCATAACGCCAACCGACGTTAGTCACTGAGCTAAAATCAGTTGCCATAGCTTTACGGGTGAATAAGCCAATATAAAATTGTTCTGCCGCTTGGGGATCACCTTTAAAGTAATAATTTAGCGAAGGTCCAAGTTCAAACACCCAA
The DNA here is from genome assembly GCF_001401855.1 of Pseudoalteromonas sp. P1-7a. Classification (NCBI taxonomy): domain Bacteria; kingdom Pseudomonadati; phylum Pseudomonadota; class Gammaproteobacteria; order Alteromonadales; family Pseudoalteromonadaceae; genus Pseudoalteromonas; species Pseudoalteromonas sp. P1-7a. The sequence goes on from NZ_LKDU01000001.1 coordinate 305,469, forward strand.
TCTAAATCATCCATGCCTTCTCGAGCTTGGTTATCTGCGCTGTCAACGGCTATACTAACTCCAGCAGATATATCTAGGTGTACATTATCAAAATGCCATAAGTAACCAGTAAAGCTATTGCGGTCCACATCTAACTCATCACTTTGATAACGAACATAAGGCACAGGCATTATGTATTGCTCACTTTGATCTGATCCTAGATAGTGGGGGATATCAGCCACAAACACACCACCGCCTATTTCTAATTTAGATGTAGCAAAACTCAATGGGCTAAATAAACACAAAAATAACACTAACCAAGGCATATTACTCACCTTTAAAGCGTTTAAAAATCAATGAGGTATTAATGCCACCAAATGCAAAGTTATTACTCATTATATAATCGGTATCTATTTCACGGCCATGTTCTGTAATATAATCTAAAGGCGCACATTCATTGTCTACTTCTGTCAAATTAATTGTTGGGGCAAACCAATTATCAGTCATCATATTAATACTAGCCCACGCTTCTATCGCACCACAAGCACCTAAAGTATGACCAAGATAACTTTTTAGTGAACTAATTGGTTTAGCACCTAACGCGTTAAAGGTTGCATGTGTTTCTGCAATGTCACCACGATCTGTTGAAGTACCATGTGCATTAACATAACCAATTTGATCTGCCGATAAATTTGCATCTTGCAATGCCATTTCAATCGCAACTTGCATCGTCGTTGATGTAGGTTGAGTAACATGTTGTCCATCAGAATTACAGCCAAAACCGACAACTTCAGCCAATATATTTGCCCCTCTAGCTTTAGCATGTTCATACTCTTCAAGTATTAGCGTACCGGCACCTTCTCCTATAACTAAGCCATCACGGTTTTTATCAAATGGCTTGGGAGTTAGCTCTGGATTATCATTTTGTGTACTCGTTGCATACAAAGTATCGAATACCGCAGCCTCTGTAACACACAGCTCTTCAGCTCCTCCAGCTACCATAATTTTTTGACGACCAAACTTAATTGCCTCAAAGGCGTACCCTATCCCTTGTGAACCTGAAGTACACGCAGAGCTTGTGGTAATGACTCGACCTTTAATACCAAAAAAAACACCCACATTTACTGGGGCTGTATGAGCCATCATTTGGATGTAGCTAGTTGCTGTCACTCCATTCATAGAGCCTGTATCCATCATACGACCAAATGGGACTAAAGGAGCCGTTGAGCCAATTGACGAACCATATGAGACACCTGTTGAACCATCGGTCAATGCTGGGTGTTCAAGTAGTTTCGCTTGCTCAAGCGCACGTTCAGTAGCATAAGTAGACATCAATGATACTCGTCCCATTGAACGTACTTTTTTACGAGAGTAATGAGATGGGCGATTAAAATCGATAACAGGAGCTGCGAGTTTAGTATTTAATCCATCTATATAATCCCACTCAGGCATACGCTTGACTGCATTTTTTCCCTGAATTAACGCAGATTTAAAATCCCCCCAGTTATCACCTAAAGCAGTAATCGATGACATCCCCGTTATTACAACTCGCTTCATTACGCCATACCACCATTTACTTGAAGCACTTGACGCGTAATATAGCTAGCCCCATCAGACATTAAAAACGAGACCGCCGCAGCTACCTCTTCAGGATCACCCATTCTATTAGCTGGGATCATTTTTGTCATTTCAGAAATCGGTAGATGGTCGGTCATTCCAGTATCAATCAAACCTGGAGCGACACAGTTAACAGTAATTTTTCGCTTTGCAAGCTCAACCGCAAGTGCTTTAGATGCCCCAATAACGCCTGCCTTTGAAGCACTGTAATTGACCTGACCGCGATTACCTGCCACTCCTGACACTGACGACATTGCAATAATGCGTCCCCCCTTTCGCGTTCTGACCATCGGCATAACAAGTGGATGCAACACATTATAAAAACCATCTAGGTTGGTGTGTACTACACTATCCCACTCTTCATCTGTCATCGCAGGGAATGCAGTGTCTGCAGTGATCCCAGCATTACAAACTACGCCATAAAAAGCACCATGGGTTTCAACGTATTGATCTAAAATTGCTTTTGCACTCTTTCTATCAGCTACATCAAATTGTAAAATATCCACATCTACACCTAACGCAGCAATTTCAGCTTTAACTTGCTCTGCTGCTTCACGACCTGAGCGGCAATGCAGGCTAATATTAAACCCATCTTTAGCTAATTGTAGAGCAACTGCTTTACCAATTCCTTTACTTGAACCAGTCACTAATACTCGTCTTGACATTACATTTGCTCCGCTAAAAATTGCTCTGGGTTTTCAGGTTGAAATACATTAATTTTTGCTTCTACTAACAGGGTATCCACTTGCTTAATACTACAGTCAAAAGCACTTAAGCCATTTGCTTCGCTGTATAATTTTTCTACTCTGATCGTTAATGTGCTATTTAAAGCAAAACGATTACAGTGCATCTTATACTTACGACTACTCACTAAAAAGCCAATTTCGACTTTTGCGCCATTATCAACTTGGTTAGCGTTGGCGTAAGCAGCGATGGCTTGCGCCATATACTCAATACCTACATGGCTTGCGACACTTTGGCTATCTGCATTATAAAAGTTACTCTGGGGTGTAATTGTGACTGAGCAAATTCCAGCTGTTTCATCATAGCTATCTAAACTATCGATCAAAATCATGGGCGCAGTATGAGGTAAAATAGTTTCAATTGGGTACACAGACATCTCTTATAATCCGATTAATACACTAACGTTATTGCCGCCAAAAGCAAATGAGTTGGACAGGCATGTTTTAATTTTTGTTTCGCTCTTCGCCCCTAATGGCACGAGATTAATTGTCGGCAATGCTGGATCCGCTTCGCCATCCCAAATATGCGGGGCAAACTCATCATCGCCAAGTAACAACCAACATAAGCCGATTTCAGTTGCTCCTGCTGCACCTAACGTATGCCCTATCATGCCTTTAGAAGAACTACAGGGTGTGCCATTACCAAACACTTCAGCCACTGCAATGGCTTCCATCTCATCATTTTTAGGGGTAGCTGTACCATGCAAATTCACATAATCAACATCACTTGCTTGATAGCCAGCTCGAGTCAGTGCGGCTCGCATAGCCGCTACTGCACCTTCGCCTTGTGGGTGTGGGGCTGACATATGATGCGCATCGCTAGACTCTCCTACGCCGAGCAATTTGACAGTACCTTGCTTTTCAACTATACATAATGCCGCTGCCTCACCTAAGTTGATACCATCACGGTTTTTACTAGAAGGATTGCTAATGCCAGTAGAAGTTGAGGCCAATGCGGCAAACCCATTAACTGTCATACCGCATAAGCTATCTACGCCACCGACAATTGCAACATCAGCAAGATCCGCTGCAATTAGCTCTTGTGCTGTGGCAAATGCTTTGGCACTCGAAGAACAAGCTGTAGATAATGTCATAGCGGGTCCTTTTACGTCTAAATACAAACTAATAAATTGAGATAAATTGTCCATCTCTTGCTGCTGGTAATGATAATTATGGACAAACTTTCCTTGCTCTAAGTATTGCGCCATGGCTTGTTCACCTTGCGCAATTCCTGAGGTACTAGTGCCTACAATTACTGCAATTCGGTGTTGTTCATATCTCTGTTTTAAATCGTTAACTGGGTTGATTAGCTGCTCTAGTGCTAAAGCGGCTAATTGGTTATTGCGGCTATGAAACTCACAAGGATATTGTACTAATGAAGGCAACACTGCTTGCACAGCACCAACATAAATTGGACCTTCATTAAGTAGTTCATTATTAACAACAATGCCTTCTTGATTTCCTGCTAACAAGTTACGTTTAATTGTTTTATTGTCACAGCCTAATGGGTTAACCATAGCATAATGGCTAATATATAGCGGTTGTTGCATATTAATATTCTTCTAATCTTTCTATTTTTAAGCGATAATTTTGTTCAAATTCTGTCAGTAGAGTGACAGCGCCATTATACGTGATTTCTCGAGCTAATAAGCCATTACGGTAAAACTGCCGTGTTCGAAGTAACATGTTATCAAACTCAATCACCTTACTATCATTACGCATGTTTTGCTCAAGCATCCCCAACGGCCAAAATGCACTTTGCATATCGTAAATAATTTTTTTCCCATCAAGCTCTAAACCTAACGTATTCTCGGTGGTAAGTTCATGAGTTTGAGTATCAAATTGCAGCTGTGTAACCGGCACCCCTTCAAAAGTGAGAGCAACAACTGTGATTGATAATTTTGAAAACTCGGTTGATACCAATATTGACTCATCAACAATGCCGGAAAACTGAAATCTTTCGAGCCAACCTTTTTCAATCAACTGTGTAGGGATTGGCATATAATTAAACATTGCTCTTGCCATATGATTTGCTGCCATTTGTTGACATCCAGCTATAAATAGCACACATAATGGCAACAGCGTTTTTCTATATAATCTCAACATCAGCAGCACCATTAAGCAACACTATCATTATTATCTGGCTCGCAAATTTGTTCTAAAATCTTTAATCCACGCTTGGTATTTTTTACAAATGGGTTACTTTTATCCCAAGCGTACCCTGCTAAGATTGAGCACACCATCTCTTTTACATCTGGTTGACCATCAGCAAAAAAGATCACTGATTGCAAACTCGTGTCGTACCATGAATTCACAAAGTATTTAAATACTTCGATCCCTCCCCTTAGTGGCTCTTCATACTGAACTTGCCAATCAATTGCTTCACCTTGAAGCTGTTTCACCACCAACTCGGACGCTTGAACAGCAGATTTTAACGCAATTGTGACACCAGATGAAAATACGGGGTCTAAAAACTCACCAGCATTACCTAATAATGCGAACTTATCACCGTGTAGCGTTTTTACATTCGCTGAATAGCCACCAATCGTGCGAACAGGGGCAATAATTTTAGCATCTGTCAATAAAGCACTTAGGTTGTCATCAGCACGAATAAAGTCTGAGAGTGTTTGTTCAAGTGTTTGATTTGGTCTTTCGATTTGTGCTGTTTCACCGACAACCCCTACACTAACTGTGCTATCACTAAAAGGAATCACCCAGTACCATACATCTGGAATCATAGGGTGAACGGTGATCAGTATCTTATTGCGGTCGAACTGTGTGCTATCAATATTATCTTTAAAATGTGTAAATACAGCCTTACGAGGAGTGAGTACACTCGGCTCTTCTAAATCCAATAAGCGCGGAAGTACACGGCCAAACCCGCTGCCATCTAAGGTAAATTTTGCAGAAATGATGCTTTCTTCTTTCGTTTTTAAATCAATTATATTTGTGTAAGTAGTCTTTTCATCACTTTTAAAGCCAGTTACCTGCTGTCCAAAGAGGATGGTAGCTCCTTGTTTAACTGCTTCTTGCGCTAATAAATTATCAAACGCAGCTCGTTTAACCTGATATGTTGTACTTGGCCCATCACTGAATTTTTCTTCAAAATTAAAGTTAGTATGGTGGCCATTACGATAAAATGCGGCGCCATTTTTGAATTGAAACCCAAGCTCATCAGCATTGTCTAGCAGTACATCAAGCATATTGGCTTTAGCTAAGAATTCCATTGTTTGCGGTAATAAACTTTCACCAATTGAAAAGCGAGGGAATTCATCCCGCTCAATAAGGCAGACACTTAAACCATGTTGCATTAACAAACACGCTGCGACTGTCCCCGAAGGGCCTGCCCCTATAATAGTTACATCATAATCTGTTGATATCATTAAATATTCCTTTTTGATACTAAAGCAAGGCGTGGCGCGAGCAAAAACACCACTGTTACACCAATAAATACTGTAAAACCAAATTGCCTAACTGCAGGCGTTGAACTAACGATTAATATTGCGAATACAAATAATGAACTTGCTGCTGATACAAAGGTGGTTAGTGTTATTTTTTTACTTAGGCCATGTTCGGCATAAAAAATACAATAATCTAGGCCAAGGGCTAAAATAAGGATCCCAGCAACATAATTAAATACGGTCAAACTTCCATAAAACCAAGTGCTTAATATAAGTGCAATTAGTATTGCAATTAGTGGGCGTGTCATTGCAATAAAAGCATTTAATAGCCCGTAGCGCAGCCAAAAAATTATCATCGCCGCAGCTAAGGAAAATGCATAGATTAAAACTAATTGCTGTCTAAATTGCTTTATTTGCTTGCTTACATCAGCTACTTTATCAATAAAAAAAACATTAGGATTACTGTTAGCTAAGGTTTTAAGCCTGCTAGAATTTTTTACCCTCTTTAACTTAATCACACTGTAATAACGGTCTAGCGATTGCAACCATTGATTGGTAAATAAAAGTCCCACTTGGCTATCTTGCCATTTGGCAAAGTCAAGCTGTTGATAATCATCAAATAGAATATCTGATGAATCATAGCCGAGCACTAAGTTTAACTGTGTAAAATCCCCGCGATTAACTGCTCGACTTAGCAATTGTTGATTACTCTTTTGCATGGATATTGACGGTAGCCATTGGCTGATACTGGAATACGCTGCAATCTCTTTGTTTGCTTGTAATTGCTCAAGCTGTGGTAAAAGTTGCTCCATCTGCCTAAGCACCTGCTGCTCGCTGTCACTGGCTATCAACAGGTATGAACTGTCCCATTGCGCTGCTAATAAATCGCTGATTGTTTGTTGCTGAGTGATTAAATCATGGGGAACTTTGTAGAAATGTCGTGGATCATCATCATTATCTAAAAACATTAAGCCAAATAATGCGACTATGATGAATAGCACTTGCCAACGCATCGCCAGCTTATTAGTAAGCCACGTTTGCTGTAGGTTATGCAATCCAGTAATAAAGTTCGGCACCTGCATAGCGCTTTTAGCTTTTAATAGCATTAAACTTGGGTAGAGTAGTAATACACATAATAAAGCCCCCAGCAGCCCTGCCATGGTGAAGACCGCAATTTGTTTAAATAATATTAATGGCGTAAACACCAGTATTAAATATCCGGCAGTAGTTGTCAGAAAACCTAATAACAATGAACTACGAATATTGTGCAATGGGTTTGCTATTTTAGCTTGAGAAAAACGCAATTCACTTAGGGCATGAAAACTATAATCGGCTGCTATACCAATTAACGTCACTGCAAACACTAACGTTAAAACATTGACCTCAGAAAACAATAATCGCAGTGCAGTGTAGCCATAAATCATACTGACTAAAACGACGAATAACGTGCAGAACACACTCAATACACTTCGGTAGATAACCATGATCAATAACAAGGTTGCGAGTACAGAAATCACCCCAAAAAGGGCCATTTCACTTTGGGCGCTGGAGCTTGCACTCGCAGTAAAAAAAGCAGCCCCAGTGGCCAAGTAATCCACACCTGTATCTTGTGTTAATGCTTGCTGTTTAAGAGAAGCGACGTTTGCTGCAATCTTTTTCGCAACATTTAAATCTAAACCCGTGCCATTACTCATAAAGTTTACGAGTACATAATAGCGAACCTGCTCTACAGCCTCGCTTTTAGTCGCAATTAAAAAGCCATCATAGTTTTTAAGTTGTGCTGAAGGTAATCGTTGTTGATTAAAAAAGTCGGCTAGGGCTAAGGTTTTGTCGCTTTGCAAAGTAGCTGCAACCCAAGGCGACGCCACGTCATTAAGGAGGTTAAATTGGTAATTGAATAAGCGTTGACTATCGTTTGCTTGCAACAAGTATCGATATTGCTCACTGATAAAAGCATACGGATAATTAAGGTAATCACGCACTATTGAGTCAAGTTTGGGTAAAGCATCAAACTTTACATTGACAGCAATACCCGTAATTTCATTTAACGACTTAGCCGCTCTCTGGGCATACTTGATTGCCGTGGCTTTATCTTGATGACCCACTAATAAAAGATGCTGACGTAATTGCTGTTGTTCTAATTGGTCGATAACGAGTTGTATTTCTGGACCTTGTTCTACGCTAAATATTTGATTGAGATCAGCAACAATCGTAAATGACTTAAATAGCCATAAATAAGTCAAACCCGCTAATATAACAGCAAACTGTATGCACCATACAACGAGCTTAGTGCGTGAGCTTAATGGCTTCCATGTCACCTTGACTAAGCTCCTTAGTGGTTATTTTCATAATAATATTGGTATGATTATTTTGTTGGTCGGTTATCACTATCTCACGTTGGCTATCACCTTCTCGGCAAAGTTTTACTTGCTTAAACATCTTTGCTACTTCAATTAAAGTTGGCACTAATTGGTAACAACCAGTTCGATCTTCAGTGGTTATTTGCCAATCAGAGTTCTTGATCTGGCCACTTAATAAGTTAGCTAATAGCTGGTTTATTTGTTTATCTTGGGTCAGTACTTGATAATCTTGGTCAGTATCAGTACGCCGATAAATTCCACTAGTTAAAAGCAGTAGCTCACTTTTTACAGGCAAAATTGTATGCCAATAAACTTGTCGCTCGAAAATAACAAACTCACCTTGTGACTTAATGGCCCGTTTTAAAAAGGTGAAATGCTTTGCTTGGCTAAACTCTCCTTTACCTTGCTTAACTTCAAACTCACTGAAATCACTTTGTGCAAAACAGTTAGTTGCCAAGCAAACGAATAACACCGCTACTAGCCATATAGTACAGCAAATTTTACTCAACATATGTACGTACTTTATCGATAAGTACAGCGGGAGATTCAAACTGTAATTCTTGGTTTTGTAAATCTAAGGCGACTTGAATTGTATGGGCTTTAGTCAACACCTTCTGGCTGTCTATACATTCAATTTTATATTCGATTTTGAGCCGTGTTTCGTACTCAACCAAACTCGCATGAATGCGTATGTGCGAACCAAACACGGCCGATGCAACATACTTTAGACGCATATCAACAATCGGCCACATATAACCTGAGTGTTCCATCGCATTGTAATTATAGCCAATTTTGTCAAGTAATACGCACCGAGCATCTTCTATGTATTTAACATAGTTCCCATGCCAAACAATGCGCATAGGATCTAAATCATAAAATGGCACCACCATGTCAACATGGGCAGTTACTATTGCGTTGGATTTTTTCATCTTATACCTTCACTTTATTGGTAAAGCGACCAACGTTGAGTTTGAATATACTCAATGGTTTGACGCAATAACTTATCAGTTGGGCGATCTTCTTCTAATAAATCAAAAAAGCCGGCTACATCATCAATCATCGCTGTAATTTCAGGATTAAGTGCTGCGGCATCGATTTCATTATTTAAAATACGAATGCGCACACCTTGAACTGCTGCAAGTAAAGTCGCAGCTAATACTTGCTCTGTGAGTTGTAAAATCCGTAAGCAATCACGCGCAGCTATAGTTCCCATACTCACTTTATCTTGATTGTGACACTCAGTTGAACGAGAAAACACACTCGCTGGCATGGTTAGTTTTAATGCCTCAGCCGTCCAAGCAGAGCAGCCAATTTGAATTGCTTTAAAGCCATGATTAATAAAGCGACGATCACTTGAAGCCGCACTTAAATTAGAGGGCAAACCATGGTTCATTTTCACATCAACTAGGGTGGCAATTTGGCGATCAGCCAAGTCTGCTAAGTTAGCCACACAGCTCTTCATTGAATCCATTGCCATGGCGATATGGCCGCCGTAAAAGTGACCGCCATGTAGCACATGCTCACCGACACCATCGATAATCGGATTATCATTAGCACTATTAAGTTCATTTTCAATCATGCTTCTCAGCCACGGTAGGCTGTCTTCTAACACACCAATAACGTGAGGAGCACAACGGATTGAATAACGATCTTGTAGGCGATGTGAATTACGTGGATGTTCTACATGATTTAAATCAGTTTGAATGCGCTTTGCCACATTTTGCTGACCCGGATGTGGTTTAACACTAAATAGAATATCATCAAAATGATTGCTGTTACCTTTAAGTGCAATACTTGCAAGCGCGGTAATACGGGTCATTAAACGACTTGCGTATTCACTACGATCATAAGCTTGACAAGCAAGCGCTGTCATCACCGCTGTGCCGTTCATTATTGCTAAGCCTTCTTTCGGACGTAAAGTAATAGGCTCGAGACCTTCTTCTTTAAAGGCCGCTAATGAGTTAACAACTTGATCCTTATAATAGGTGTCGCGCTCACCAATTAAACTTCCTGCCACATATGAAAGCGGCGTTAAGTCACCACTTGCACCCACTGATCCTTCTTGCGGGATAACAGGGATAATATCACGATTGATCATTTCAACGAGTAGTTTTAGTAAATCCCAGCTAACACCTGAATAGCCTTGTGATAATGAGGATAAACGGCTAGCTAAAATCAATTTACCTTGTTCTGGCGTAAAGAAATCACCCAAGCCACAACCGTGGAAGCGTGTAAGGTGCATAGGTAACTCATTTACTAATGCTAACGGAATCTCTACCGTACACGAGTCACCATAGCCAGTGGTTACACCATAGATATGGCCTTCTTCAGCTAAAAGCTTATCTAAAAAAGCGACGGCTGAATCAATTTTTTCAGCAAACTGGCTATCACCAGATAGCGCTACGCTGCGGTCTTCTTTTACAACACTAATAATGTCTTCAATCGTTAAACGGCCTGCGCCAAATAAAAGGTGTGTTGATTTATTGTTTTCCATTTACTACTGTCTCCAGATATTTAGCTAGGCTTTGAATCTTTGTTGCTGGCTTTTTGCCAAAAGTTAAAAAAATTGTACCATTGATAAGGCGCTTTTTTACAATAAAACTCAAGACGCTCAGCAAACTTTGTTGCCATTGCTTGAAAATGCGCTTGGCGCTCTTTGCGTTTTACTTTAATGGGATCGGCAAACTTCTCAATATAAGTTCTATAGCGCCCGTGTTCATTAATGCAAAACATTAAAAACACTGGGCATTCCATAATGTTCGCCAGCGCGAATGGACCAACAGCAAAAGGGGCTTGTTCCCCTAAAAACGGCGCTTGATGCACACTTGTTGGGTTATTGACCGAGGTTCTATCAGCAAAGATAACCACTGCTTCACCATCATCAATTTTTTGTTTTAGTTTAATCGTGTCATCAGGACCGAAGTTATTAATATGAATAAAATTAATGGCCGCTTCTTGGTTTACTTTCTTTAAGAAATTATTGAATGACGGGGTATGCTCATTATAAGTGATCACATTAAGTGGACGCTTATTATCACCCATACTAAAAATTGCGCGGCATATTTCCATATTACCTAAATGAGCACTAAAGATAACCGCCCCTTTGGCTTGCACTAACTCTTGATAACCGTCAGGGGTCGCAATCTCAATATCTTTGATATTTACTTTACCAAGCCAAGCATCAAACTTATCGAGAATTGCCATACCAAATGAAAAATACAATTTAAAACCTTGCTTAAAGCGCACTAAGCCGACCCGCTTTTGCTCACCCATGCTGGTGTTTAAATTGTCTAAGTAATGCCAAATTGCATGTCGTGATAAACGTCCCGTAATATAAAAGTAAAACATCACAGGCGTTAATACGACTTTAAATAACCATTTGCCAAATACTTTATAAATAAACACTAACAATTCAATACCAAACATCGAGCCACGCTCTTTTAATTGTGACCAATGAAAAGTACTGTCGTTGTGCGGTTGCTGTGGTTTGTTGTTATCTGACACTGTGTTTATTACTTCCTATTTAAATTTATTCGCAATGAGCCGAGGTAAACGCAGCAACATACCAAAAAATAAACGCGTATGCATTTTTGATATCAAAACATTATCTTCCCATACATTAAAGTGGGATACACCATTTTCTGGGTACAATACTTTGGTTTTAATGAACTCAACGGGTGTGCCCTGCCAATAAAGCTTTACCATGACCTCAATATCGAAATCCATCTTATTGCCTAAGCGCGTGTTATTAATTAACTGCACATAAGCAGCTAACGGATAAACCCGAAAGCCACACATAGTGTCTTTAATTTTGAAAGAAAGCGTTTCAATATGGACCCAAAAGTGAGTAATAAAACGACCGTAATAGCGCCCTTTAGATATTGACTCATCATAAACAGGCTGACCGCTGACCAATGCCGTGGGAGCAAACTTAGAGCGTGTGATTAGTTGCTCTACATCATTCAAGTCGTGCTGACCATCCGCATCAACTTGTATAGCATGGCTCCATCCTGCTTGGTGGGCATGAGCTAACCCTGTTTGTACAGCAGCACCTTTGCCACCATTTTGCGTTCTACGAACAAGCGTGACCAGAGCAAACTCTCGCTCAACATCCTCTAACACTGTTTGAGTTTGTTGATTACTGCCATCATCGACCAAAATAATTGGTAAATTAAAACTCACTAAAGCTGCGATGGTATCGCGAATCACTAAATGATGATTGTAATTTGGGATCACAAATCCGTATTGGCTGCTCATGATCAGTTCACCTTATTCATCTGCAAGTACCACTTTGCCAGAGGCATGCTGACCATGTGTGGAACTGTAGCTAAAGCTAAATTTATTTGCTTTGATTTTTTTCAAACACAGGGCAACCTCATAATTAGGCTGTACAATAATTTGAAATTTCAGGGCATCAATCGACACTGTTTTAGTACAATCGACCGCCATAAACTCTGTTAAATAGTGCATCACCCAGTCAAGCTGTGCTACACCAGGTAAAATAGCTGCCTGAGGAAAATGGCCTTGGAAATAATAGAGATTTTCAGGAATTGTTAACTTTAGCAAAACGTGTTTATCACTTTGCTCAATCAGCTTACAATCCGGTTTATATACAAAATCAGTCAAACAACTTCTCCAACTGCGCTTTATTAAGTTTACCCTGCGAGTTATGTGGTAACTCAGTTAAATAACGATACTTTCTAGGTATCACTAAGGGTTCGAAAAATGCTTTTAAATGTGTTTTTAATGCTTGAGAAAACTTAAATTTGCCAAGCTGCTCTAATGCCTGCTCACCAGCCTCTGTTAATACTAATACAGCGGCAATTTCATCTCGCTGGCCAGTACTTGTATCATGTTGCAGTAATAAAACATAACTATCTACAACCCAATCAGACTGGTTTACTCTGAGGCTTATTTCATCGAGTGAACAACGTTTTTCTTCTATTTTGACAATCCGGTCAGCACGACCTAATAAATTAAACTGGTTATTTGTCAATAACTGCACCCGGTCATCCGTCTGATACCACTGCCCATTATCAACATAAGGAGATGAAATAATAAGTCGCTGACAATCATCGAGTTTAAGCTTAATTGTTGAAAAAGCCTGCCAATGACCCTGGCTGTTTTGTCTACGCCAAGCAATACCACCAGTTTCTGTACTGCCTAATACTTCTATTGGCGAATCACCGAGTTGACTCGCCAACTGTATAGCCGCGGCGGTTTTTAGTGGCCCACCTGATGAGAATAATCCACGTATTCTATGCTTTATAGCCACAAGCACATTATCTTGTACTAATCGATGATAATAAGCAGGGCTGCTGATCACAACAAAGTCATGATCATCATTTTGTTGATTTATAAAGTGCAGTAAATGCTCTGGGTAATCAAAGCTATTAAAACAGACATCGCGCCCACTATACAGTGGCCACAAAACCTTAAACAATAAACCATAAATGTGCTGATGCGACACCGTGGCAACCATCATGGTTTGTTGCATTTGATCAGCAAATTGCTGTTCCAACTCTTTAACTTCAATCAATAACTGGGAAAAGGTTTTATCAATTGCTTTTGGCGTCCCACTTGAGCCAGAGGTAAAAAATCTAATCGCGGCGTTTTCATCAACCTTAATGGCAGTATTTACCACATGCTCAACACGAATGTTTTTATTAAAAGCCACTTCTGCACAGGTGTTATCGGCTATGCCAGTGAATGCCTGAGCTTGCGCTAAGCACTGTGCAAGCTGCTCTGGTTGGCCATTTTGTGGCAATACAATGGACTTGTTTGCGGCTAATAACGCAAAAAACAAAACACTGAACTGGTAACTGTCAGCATCAAATAATAACCATGTTTGTTCATCACGTGCAGCAAATACGCGTGCATGGGCATGTACTTGCTGTTGCCAAATGGCATAGCCATGATTTTGACAATAAAAGTAGGTCTTGTTAGTCGGCCATTTCATTTGATTTATTTTTTGCCTTTTGAAACTTTCTTATTATAAATTCTACGACCATTAATATCCCTATTAACAAATAGGAAATTAAACCATTATAGGTTAGCCAAACCACTGGATCTGGATGAAAAATCGTTGCTGTCGCAATTAACCCATTAATGATAAAAAATCCACACCATACTTTTGTTACTGTACGGGTGTAACGCTTGCCGTGCTCGTCAAGCGTTTCAAATTTACTGGCAATCACTTCAATAAAACTAGGTGGGTTGTAAAGTGAATAGGCAAATACAGCTAAAAAGCAGCTACTTATTACCACTGGGTAAAACTTCAGTGCCAATTCAGAGTTAGCAAAAGTCGCAAAACTTAATACAGTTATACCACTGATAGTTATTATTTTCATGTGTGCAAAATTAACTATACTGCTTTTTGTTAACCAGTATCGCGCTAAAAGCACCACAATAAAAAGTGCAGCAATTAACGCAGGCTCGCTAAACTGCAAGCCAAAATACACGGCTAGTGGATATAGAAAAAGTAACCCAACTAGCACGGCTTTATTCATTAAGCGTCTGCTGTCATCAGTTTTTCAACTGCATCAATGACGTCTTGCACTGTACGGACTTGTTTAAAGTCATTTGGCTCGATTTTTTTACCGGTTTGCTCACGTAATTTAACGACCAAATCAACCGCATCAATGCTGTCTAAATCAAGGTCTTCGTATAGATTCGCGCTGTAGGTAATATCTTCTGCATCTATTTCAAAATCCTGCTCTAGGATTTCGCTTAGCATTGCAAAAATTTTATCGCCATTATTCATGTTTTCATTACTCATAGTTACTTCCAAACAATGCAGAGTGACTGCAGTTTATTATGCCCGTGTTGAGGCAATAAAATCACACAAGGTTTTAACCGAGTAAAAATGTTTTTTACTGTCATCGGTATTACCATCAATTTTTACGTCATAAGCTTTTTTAATCGCAACACCTAATTCAAGTGCATCAATTGAATCAAGGCCTAAACCATCGACGAATAACGCTTCATTATCATTAATATCCGATGCTTCTATATCTTCCAAATCAAGGGTTTCAATGATTAGTTGTTTTACTTCAGTGCTTAAATCACTCATGTTTTAATTTTTCCTCGTTAAAATAAGCTTGTAAATCGCGTGTTAGTTGTCTAACAGTGTTAGTTACATGATCACCTTTTAAATAAGGTTTTATCTCATAAATCGGTAGCACGCGCATTTTAAAGGTAAAGCGACGATCAGTCACTTGATACCACTTTTGCCCTTTGGTCAGCGTGACCGGTGACACACCTATCAAAATCGGCAACATATCGACTTCAGTGCGAAGCGCGATATTTGCTGCACCTCGTTTAAATTTCCATGGCTTTTCGGGAACACTTCGCGTACCTTCAGGGAATACAATCAAGTTATTACCACAGGCAAAACTTTGCTGACACTGATTTAAAAAACATTCAGGATCAGCATCATTGTTGATATAACCCGTAGCCTTTACAACACCTTTTAAAAATGGATTTTTCCAAAGGTCCGCTTTGACGACACAATCAGCATTTCTGACTATCGAAATTAGCACCACCACATCTATCAAAGAAGGGTGATTGGCGATAATTAGCTGTCCTTTCGCATTTTTTATTGCATCTAATTTATCAAGATCGATTCGTAAAATACCAATTAGGCGCATATAACCGACAAAAAATTTAAACGAATAATGTACCGCGGTGCGCGCGGCTTGATTTCGTTGGTTTATATCCGAATAAAGTAAACGTTGAATTGAAAACACCAGAACCGATAAAACCAAGCCTCCGCCGCTAAATAAAGCAAACGCACTGCCTGTAGCTATTACGCGATATAGTTTAGTGAATGAAGCTTTCATATCTGACTTAACTGCCATTGATAGCGTTTTGAATCAAGCACTAACTGTTTATTATTTGAATAATAAAAACGCAAAAATGCCAATGCCTGTAATTGTGATGACTCAGTACCGTTAGGCTGGTTATGACTGGTAAATTCCAAATTAATGCACGCTTGCGATGTGCTTT
This sequence comes from Pseudoalteromonas sp. P1-7a, assembly GCF_001401855.1. Lineage (NCBI taxonomy): Bacteria > Pseudomonadati > Pseudomonadota > Gammaproteobacteria > Alteromonadales > Pseudoalteromonadaceae > Pseudoalteromonas > Pseudoalteromonas sp. P1-7a. The sequence goes on from NZ_LKDU01000001.1 coordinate 321,576, forward strand.
TCTCTATTAACAAAGCCACAGCAACGTTATCAGGACTTTGTTGCACATAAGGTTGATATTGTTCCGGTACGGCTAAATCACTATATACATATAAAATACGGTCATAATTGTAAGCATGTAATTTTGAGACCGCATCAACCAAGCCCATAAAAAAGCTATCTTCGCCAGCCGACACAGCAGACAAAGGCGCTTTATTACCGGTAAAGATGCTAAATAAACCACCTACAGCGTTATGAACAGATAAACCAAAATGGGTTGGAGATAATGCCTCTTTACTTGCTACATCAGCAATTAATTTGCTTGTTTTGTGTAAATCCCCATGGCGAGATGAAAATACGCTAGGTACTGTTTGTTCATATGATTCACAGGCAGCAAGTGCACAATGCAGCGTTAATTTAGCAAACGGACTAAGACGCCTGCGCTGCATAGCTGGCATTTGTTTCAATTCAGGAATAGTTAACGTTCGAGTGTTTAGACTTCTATTGTTAGCAAACGCACACCAATCCTCGGTACTAGCCTTACCATCGCCCCAAGCAACACATTTTTTTACAGCAAATTTCAACGTAACAATCCCTATTACAAAGGTGATGAGAAAAAGAGGCTAGATTCTACAGCCCTGCATGCTCGGATTCAAGTAGAAGACACTAATCTTTGCCACGTTCGCTGGAAAAACCAGCATTTTCCACTATTTTAACTGAACAATGACGTATTTTATCATCTTCATGCCACACTACTAAGATAGCAATATCAATGATCCCACTTTCCATGTCAGCTTGAGCTAATAGTTGATTCTTTTTCATTCCTGACTTATCTGAGCCAATAAATAAATTAGGGCCGTTAATAAAATAAGCACTAGCAAGGTAATAATTAGCGGCATTGCCCACACTCGCAACAAAGCTAAGCGGCTTAATGGCTTCACAGTTGTGCACGTCAAGCAACATAGATTGCATTAAATCACTAGAAAAATAATCAGCGCAACTGTACAAGCCAATCCGCGAGGTTAAATCAATGCCCTGCTTTGCCCTAAAAACGGCCAATAAGGCAATCAGTGTAAATGCATCCATTCTACGAACTGTTAAACCTGTCTCTTGTTTTATTTGCTGGCGCAGTGCTTTTATATCCAGTGATTTATCTAAACTAACTAATGAGTTTGCAAGTACGTTCATCATCTAAGCCTTATGCCTTTGCATCACTAACGCTGCGTTATTGCCACCAAAACCAAAGTAGTTAAGTAGCACAGTGTTTACCTGCGTAAAGTCTGGCTTTACATAAAACGGCCACATTAATTCTTTGCTATCGTAAGCATAACTTGCCACTACGTAATTTTGTTGTTGCTGACATTGCTGGTACAAGGCTATTTCAATAACACCACACGCTCCCAAGGTGTGACCTGTAAAAGGCTTGAAAGCGATTAAAGGTGGTTGGTGCTGGTTAAAAACCCTTGTTAATGCGTTGCACTCTGCTTCATCGTTACCAAGCGTTGCTGTGCCATGAACCTTAACAACATCAATCTCGCTAGCACTAATACCGGCATCGCTAAGCGCATCGGTGATCACTTGCGCAATATGACTGCCGTCTTCTTGCGTCATAGTTAAACTGTAAGTATCACAAGCAGAAGCACCACCTAACAACTTAAACTGACACTGCTCAGCTGCTTTTTCAGATAGGTACAATGCAGCAAGGCCTTCTCCTAACACCAGACCGGAGCGCCCTTTAGCAAATGCGGCTAAGCCAGATTGACTAATCAAATCTAGCGACTTAAACCCTTCGACTGTTAAAGGATTATAAAACTCACAGCCAATGACTAGCGCATTGTCTATTTTACCTTGGGCAATTAAGCGTTTTGCGTATAAACATGCATTAGCGCTAGCGGTACAGGCCGTACTAAAAGTAAATTCTAAGTCATTGAGCCCATAACGCTGAACTAAAGCCCGATTTATTTTGTTGGTTGTAGAGAGCCAAAGTTCATCACTGGCACCAATCTCAACTGCACTGATATCTAATGATGTTGAACCTAAAAACAAAGATGTGGCTTTAAGATCCTCAGCAGTTAATGAAAGTTTTGCAAACAGCGGTAATATCAATTGATCAAAGTAAGCTAAAATGTCGCCAAATTGACAGTTGTCTATTTCATCTCTAAATGATTTAAACGCCACTACTTCACTTTCGTTAGTCTGTACTTTATTGCTTGTTTCAGTGCCTAGCGTTGCACACATCACTTCACTGGCATTTAAATAGACACTGCGTAAAGCCATTATTTTTCGCGCTCACTAACAATAAAATCAACAATAGTATCAATAGACTGCAAATGCTTACGAGTTTCTTTCGAGCCCTCAACTTTAATACCAAAATGCTGCTTTAGTACTAAAGATAATTGCAACGCGTCTAATGAGTCTAAATTTATGCGTGACTGACTACCAAATAAAGGCTCTGAGTCGATAATGTCTTCAGGGGCAAAATCATCTTCTTTGTCACACTCGGTAATAATCAGCTGCTTTAATTGTAGTTTTAGCTCGGCTAATTCCATGTCAAATTCCTCATTTTTTTATTAAATATCCATAAAGCGGCACTAAAGCATGACAATGAAAAACCCCAAAGTAATACGCTGTAATGCCAAAAACTGTGTGTCATTGTCTCGCCCATTATTAACCTTAAAATTTGTGCTGACCAATACATAGGCGAACCATTTGCCAGTGCTGCAAGATTGCTTGGCATGATCTCAAGCGGCACCATAAAGCCACTCATTGCCGCTAGGATGATATTCACCCCTCCTCCAACAACAATAGCTTGCTCATAGCTTGATACTAAACTGGCTAAAAATAATGCAAAGGAAATAGCCGCAACACTTAAACTGATTAATGCAATCACACACAAGCTCAAGCTGTTTAGAGATAGTAGCGGCAATTCTAAACAATACGGGATCACCACGCAGCCTATTAACGCTAATAACACTGTTTGCACTAAGCTTACGAGTGTATAGGCACATGCTTTATTATAAAAGTAACGCGCCATGCTAATAGGGTAGGTTTTTAACCGCACTAAGGTGCCATTATTTCGCTCGTTTATAAAAGTTAAAGAGACTGGTAACACAATAAAATACACGCCAAACACCCACCATGCAGGAATACTATTTAATGCTGGGTTGTGTAGCGCTTTTGCAGGCGTATTGGCAAGTAAATAATTGACATCAGATGCTGTGATTACTGCGTTTATTTGCTCATCAATAACGGCATCGGTGTCTAAATCACCAGTTTCGAGCATATATAAATAAAGTTTCAGTTGTGCCAAACACGCTTTCACTTTTTCTCGCAGTAATAAACGTGTTTGTGGGGCAAGATCATCACTTATAATAAGTTGTAACTGGCTTGTACCTTGGCGCATAAGGATTTGTTGATCAAACTGCGGATTGATAATCAACTGACTGACTTGCTCGGTTCTGCTTTTATTAGCGCTAATGGTAAACCCTTGTGCTTGCAGTAACTTAGTAATAACCAGGCTGTATTGGCTATTATTTTCACCCGCCACTGACAGTACCAAGTTCTGCTGTATGCTTTGTTGTGACTGACTACTTGCCATGGTCATAATCACCATGAACACGATGGGCATAAGCAATAAGACTGCTAAACTGTGCAAATCATTAGCAATTAAGCGCGCTTCTTTTTTCAGTGTGTGAATTAACATGCCTGCTCCGAAAACAACGCCCGATAAAGCTGCTCAATTTGGTTATCAGAAAAATTAACAGACTTTATTTCATCACTGAGCTGACTTAAAGCGCTAAAAAGACTGCCAAGTAGCTTGGTGTCTGAAATAGTCAACTGATACTGAGCCTCACTAATCACTGTTAATTGCTCTGTAAATAACGCTAACTGCATCTGAGACAAACGGTTTTTAGTAGTAAAGTTAAGCGTAAGTTGAGCACTGTTAATAGCTTGGTTGGCGACAACTTTACCGTCTTTTATAAACACTACATCGTCACATAATTGCGCCACTTCGTACAACAAGTGTGAGGTGTAAACCAAGGTTTTTCCTTGTTTTTTTAAATCCTGCAACAAACTAATAATGGCATCACGAGAGAGCGGATCGATTCCCACAGTCGGCTCATCTAAAAATATAATATCAGGTTGTTTGCTCAATGCGATTGCGATATTTAAACGCCGTTTATAGCCACCTGAAAGTGTACTTGCTCGTTTATTAGTAACCGCTTGTAAATTGCAGGCAGCAATTGCGGATTCAATATACTGAGCATGTAAACGGCGATTTTTTTCACTTATTGCAACAAAAAAAGCAAGATTATCATACACAGTTAGCTCTTCATAAAAGGCAAAATCTTGTGGTACTAAAGCCACTTTTTTTGCTATTGCCTGTTTTAGGCTTAACTGTTGATAATGCGGGTACTCTATCCGTCCTGCAGCAGGGGCTAACAAGCCAGTCATTAACGAAATTAATGTCGATTTACCTGCGCCATTTGGGCCTAAAATAGCTGTGCATGTCCCTTGTTTTAGCTGCAGTGAGACAGCATCAACCGTCAACCGTTCAGCCCCTTTGTAAGCAAAGCTAAGTTGTTGTAGTTCCAACATGATAGGAGCTATTTTTGCCATAAGTTATCCTGCGCCATGATTACTGTCCTTGTTGTTATTTTAATTATAAACGTTGCGCAAGGTTAAACGCCTCGCCAATAGCCCGTTGTAAATCTAGTTTTTCGGCTTTTAATGCACCACCAATATAGCTTACAGGAATAGATAGTTCATCTAGCTGCTGATGATTACAAGGTAATACGGGTTCTTGCCCACTACAAATCACAACATGGTCGACCGCCAAAATCCGCTCTCTTTTTCGTACGCTGATATGTAACCCTTGTTGATCAATTTTAGTGTAATTTACCGCCGCTAACATCTTAACACCTTGATGTTTTAAATGTTCACGGTGGATCCAACCTGTGGTTTTCCCCAAGTCAGCCCCATGTTTTCGTAATTTTCGCTGTAATAAGTACACTTTAGGTTCTGTATCAACACTGTCTGCTTTCGGCTGTTTATTTATCACACCACCCGGTGAATTCACCGTTAAATCAATGCCCCATTGATTCGAAAAACCCTGCGCAGATTGTTGCACACTGTGCCCAGATTGATTGCAAGTAATAAAACTTGCAACATCAAAACCTATGCCACCAGAGCCGACAATCGCCACATTGCCTTTAATTGGCACACTACCATCTAACACTGCTTGATAGCCGACCACTTTCGGGTCATCAATTCCCACAATATCAGGTGTATAGCCCTTCACCCCAGTAGCAACAACACAATGATCAAACTGAGCCAAGGTTGCAGTATCCGCTTGTGTATTCATGCAAACTTTCACATTAAGGCTCGATAAACGATTTTTAAAATACCGTAATGTTTCTTTAAACTCTTCTTTACCCGGAATATTTGCCGCTAATAAAAGTTGCCCACCAAGCTGGTTGCTTTGTTCAAACAAGCTCACTTTATGGCCTCGCTCAGCAGCATAAATTGCGCAGGCCATGCCCGCAGCCCCACCGCCGATAATAGCTATCTGTTTACTTTGTGTAGCTTTAACTGTCAGTATTAAGGTTTCATTACATGCGCGAGGATTAACAATGCATGAAGCGGGTAAATTAACAAAAATATTATCTAGGCAAGCCTGATTACACGCTATACAGGTATTGATCTGTGCACTTTGGTTGTTATGTGCTTTGGCAACAAATTGGCTGTCAGCTAAAAATGGTCGCGCCATGGAAATAAAGTCAGCGTGTTCGTCCGCTAATAATTGCTCTGCGACTTCCGGGGTGTTGATACGATTACTGGTGATCACCGGCACCGAAACCGCCGCCTTTAAACGTTGGCTCAATGACGTAAATAGCGCCCTAGGAACACTGGTTACAATAGTCGGCACGCGTGACTCATGCCAGCCTATGCCTGAGTTGAGCATATCGACTCCAGCATCCTCAAGCGCATGTGCAAGCTGTAATACCTCAGCAAAAGTGCTGCCATTTGCAACTAAATCCAGTAATGATAACCTAAATACTAATAAAAATTCAGGGCCTACGGCTTGGCGAACATGTTTTACAATTTCAATCGCAAAACGAATCCGATTTTCATAACACCCACCCCACTCATCAATGCGCTTATTGGTCGCTTTAACAATAAACTGGTTAATTAAATAACCTTCTGAGCCCATGATCTCAACGCCATCATAGCCTGCTTGTTTAGCAAGTTTTGCACATTGCGCAAAATCATTAATTTGTTTTTCTATTTCAGCGGTGGTTAATTCTTTTGGCGTGTAAGGACTGAACGGTGCCTGAATGGCCGAAGGCGCGACTTGCTGAGGCTGATAGCCATAACGACCGGCGTGAAGTATTTGCATGCATATTTTAGTACCGTGTTGTTTTACGGCATCTGTTATGAGCTTATGCTGTGCCACCCCAGTTTGGCAATCAAGTACACTTCTATTCGGTGCCAGTATGCCTTCGGGGTTCGGAGAAATTCCCCCTGTGATTATTAAACCGACCCCACCCTGTGCACGTTCACCGTAAAAAGCAGCGAGACGAGTAAAGCCATCTGGTAGCTCTTCTAAATTTGTATGCATAGACCCCATTACCACGCGGTTTTTCAGCGTAGTAAAAGCTAAATGATAAGGGGCAAATAATCGACTGAATGACATACAAACTACACAACTGTGGTACAAAACCGCGCTAGAGTAGCAAGCTTTAATAATGACTGCAAAAATTACCCACTAATTTTCTTCGCAACATATTAAATAGTACATTTTGTAGTCAAAATTAAAAATAAGGGCTTGTTGAATACCTAAACCGGCATTATGATAAAACTCAATTAACAGATAAAAACGTTTGTACCCTCTGTTTTTATTAATTTTATTTTACTCTACCAACAAGGAATGGTTATGTTTTCATTCAAGCCTTTAATAATTGGCTTAACATTAGCAACCTTATCAAGCTCAGCATTTGCCCTGACAACAATAGAGCAGCGCGATTATGATCGTTTAGTTTCTGGTGATTTAACCGAAGTAAAAAAAGCCGCACAATCAATAGTCGCTAATAATACCAACAATGCTCAAGTGTTAGATGTACTAGCCGAATTTGTCGCACAAAACTATTTACATGCACCGGATTATCAACTCGATACCATTGCATGGGCGTGTCGCGCACTAGGTGAAACAGGTAACCCACGTTACCGAGAGTTACTCACTAGCATTGTAAACAGTGATGCTCATAAAAAAGTTCGTAAATACGCGAAACGCTCACTCAAAAGCTTACCTTCTACTGATGCGAGCCAATACGTTGTTGGTAGTATTGATTTAAAGAGCATACAAAAAGCGCCTGTTACAAACGGTTCATCATTAACTGGTGATGATAAAGCAATGTTTGATATTGCTTCAGGAAATTTAATTGAAATCAAAATGCTCGCGCAAAAATACACCACAAGTGGTATTCCTTCGCAACAAGTTGGCGACACCCTGGCTGAATATTTTGCCCAAAACTACAAAACGGGGCAACAACATCAATACGATACACTCGCATGGGTATGTAAAGGCTTAGCAACAGATAAAAACGGTCGCTATAAAGCCTTAATTGAAGATGCCGAAGAAAATAGTCCTATCCGCGCAGTGCGCAAGCATTGTCCTGACGAAATCGAAGGCAAAGGCCCTTACTATCAGGCAGGTACGGTTGACCTAATAGAAGTAGAAAAACAACTACAATAATACAGGGTCTGTAGACGTTATAAGGTCTACAAAACTTAATAACAACGCCGCATTTTAGCGGCGTTTTTTATTGTTCACTTTAATTTGAATCTCGCTATTTTGGCTAAACTCAAAGACAGCATCTTCAGGGGATGGCTGGCCAAACATCAAATTTGGGTTATTTGAAAAGCCAACAGGTTCTTTGGGTATCGAACTGGCGGCTAAGTCTAGCTCACCATTGCCATTTAAATCCTGAAAAAATCGAACACAATAGCTGCCTGCCTGCAGTGAAGTTGACTGCTCCAATGAGCTGGCTGAAACGACTACTTCTTGCGTGACTAGATTAGGTAACTCTTGCCAGCTTAAAGCCACATTACTGCAATCAAGAATTTGATAATGCACCGCGCCAGTGACCTGTTTAAATTTGGCAAACGAGAGCTTAAGTGTGTGTCGCTCCTTCGCGAAACTTTGGCTCATCATTAAGCTGATGGCTAATAATCCAATGAATTTTTTCATGCCTATACGCTCCTTTCTATGGCTTGAGTACCTATATCTAGGTATAATAACGGACTTTTAGGAAGTTACAAAAGGTTAAAGGATGCGTAAAGTTCTCGTTATTCACTACTCACAAACGGGTCAACTCACTCAAATAGCAGACTCTATCGTCTCACCGATTCAAGGCAGTGAAGATATAATTGTCGACTATCTTAATTTAAAACCAAGTAAGCCTTATCCTTTCCCTTGGCCCTTTTTAACCTTTTTCCATATCTTTCCCGAATGCGTGAAAATGGTTCCGCAGCCAATGGACCTTATAGAGTCTGCCCATGATGACTACGACCTGGTTATTTTAACTTACCAAGTATGGTTTTTATCGCCATCGTTACCTATATCTTCGTTTATGCAGTCTGAACAAGCTATTAAGCTACTCAACAACAAACCTGTTATTACTGTAATAGGTTGTCGTGGTATGTGGCTAAGCGCGCAAGAGAAAATGAAACAACTATTGAGTAATGTAAACGCTAAGCTCATTGATAATGTGGTACTAAGTGATGAATGCGGCACCGGTTTTAGCTTTTTAGCCACACCACTTTGGATGTTTTCTGGGAAAAAGAAATCAGTATCTTGGGTGCCAGCAGCGGGTGTAGCACAGCACGAAATAACCGCAGCAAGTCGTTTTGGCGTTGCTATCAAAAAAGCCTTTTTAACCTTAGAGCCCGGGCACACATTAGATAAACCCGTGCTTAAAGGACTAGGCGCAGTCAAGGTGAACGAAAAGTTTATAGCTAGCGAACGTGTAGGCCAGCATAGCTTTAAAATATGGAGTAAAATTTTAGCTACACTTGGCCCGATGCATTCAACGCGCCGAAGTTGTGGGCTATTGATCTATGTGTTATTTTTGCTGACCTTAATCATTACTGTTGTGCCAATAACAGCACTCATAAAAAAATTAATTGCCCCATTAACTAGAAAAAGAATAGCCAAGCAAAAAGCCTATTTTGCTGAGCCATCTGGAGAGTAACCGTCCGTTATGGAAAATGCTGTATATATAAATAACTTACACGCTGTCTTACCCAATAGTCCTGTAAGCAATAAAGAAATGGAAGTCGTTTTAGGTGAGGTTGGCGGACAACGCTCCCGCGCAAAACCCGTTATATTACGAAGCAACCAGATAAAAACCAGATACTACGCCATTGACCCCGAAACTGGTGAATACAACTACACCAATGCGTCATTGGCTGCGGATGCAGTGCGTGGTTTGTTTAATAAGCTAGGCACACAACTTGAACAACTTGATTGCTTAGTAGCAAGTACGTCAATGGCTGACCAAATCATGCCTAATCACGGTGTGATGGTTCATGGCGAGCTTAAAAACCCTAGCCTTGAGGTCATCTCAACCGCCGGTATTTGTTTATGCGGAATCACCGCACTTAAATACGCTTATTTAAATGTAAAAGCAGGCGAAAGCCAGCACAGTGCAGTGGTAGCCAGTGAGCTTGCTTCAAATGTCATGCATTCGCGTAATTTTAATGCTGAGAGCGAACATAAAGTTGCAATGCTAAACCAAAAGCCTGAAATCGCCTTTGAAAAAGATTTTTTACGTTGGATGCTTTCTGACGGTGCTGGTGCTGCATTATTAAGTAACAAAGCCAACGACCACGGCTTGTCTTTACGTATAGACTGGATTGATGTCACTTCGTATGCTGATCAACTCGAGGCATGCATGTACGCCGGTGCTGAAAAAGTTAACGGTAAGCTAAAAAGTTGGACTCGTTTTGATTCACAAGAGCGCGAACAGCACTCTATCTTATCAGTAAAACAAGACGTAAAACTGTTAAATGAAAATATTGTAAAATACACCGTAGAAGATGCACTGAGCAAGATAGTTCAAAAGCGAGGCATTAAAACCTGTGATTACGACTTTTTCCTGCCGCATTATTCTTCGGGTTACTTTCGTGAGCGATTATTCGATGGCCTTTGTAATATAGACTTCCAAATTCCGTACGATAAATGGTTCACAAATTTAACGAAAAAGGGCAATACTGGCTCTGCGTCTATCTTTATTATGCTTGATGAACTGTTTAAATCAGGTCAATTAACTGATGGACAAACACTATTGTGTTATGTGCCTGAAAGCGGCCGTTTTTCTAGTGCTTTTATGCAGTTAACCGTGATTAACAAATAATGTGAGTCGCCTGTGAAAAAACATGATGTGCCCCAAGACAACAGCAAAACCTATCAAGGTCAAAACAAACTTGTTTACGCCGTGGATGAGCGCGGCCATTACGAAGGCGTAAAATCATCGGGTTGGGAAGTGGAAAGTTTTGCCACCCAAATGGCTGTTGACGATTTAAACGAGCAAACCAACGAAGCCCTAGCACAAGCGCAACGCGGTGAAGTGTCGCCATTAGCTTATCATATGTTAGCTAGGCGCTTCGATATTCCCACACTCGCTGGCGCCAGCGGTTTTTTTCAATGGCAAATTAAACGTCATTTACGCCCAGCGGTGTTTGCAAAATTGTCTGATAAGAAACTTAATCGCTACTGCGACACCTTAAAAATTAGCCGCGAAGCATTGCTGACTTTGCCCTCACAATAGATACTTTCATGCCTGATATTATTTTACCAATAAACCACCAGCAATCTTCGCATTGCGAAACTGGCGTAGTTGCTACGCTATTGCAGAGCAAAGGCATAGACATGAGTGAGCCTATGGCATTTGGGCTTGCATCGGCGCTTACTTTTGCTTATTTACCTTTTGTTAAAATTAGTGGTATGCCATTAATCGCCTACCGCATGCCACCAAAAACCATCATCAAAAAGGTATGTAAAAAGTTAAATATAGAATTAGAAAGCCGCAAGTTTTCAAGTCCAGAAGCTGGTATGCAAGCACTTGATAACGAGCTTGCAAAGGGCAATTTAGTGGGTCTGCAAAGCTCTGTTTATTGGTTACCCTACTTCCCTGAGGATATGCGCTTTCACTTTAATGCCCATAATTTGGTGGTCTATGGTAAAACAGAGCAAGGTGATTATTTGATCAGCGATCCGGTTTTTGAGAACCCTGTGACCTGCGCATACGATGATTTAAAAAATGCCCGCTTTGCCAAAGGTGCATTAGCTGCAAAAGGCTTAATGTATGTGATTCGCTCAGCGCCAAGCCAATGTGACTTAGCCCCAGTAATAAGGCCTGCAATTAAAAAAACCGCTAAGATGATGAATGGCTTAGTGCTACCTTACTTTGGCCTGAAAGGCATTCGCCACATGGCAAAGCAAATACGTATGCTTGATAAAAAGCCAGCTAAATTTGCACGGCTTTACTTAGCGCACATAGTACGGATGCAAGAAGAAATTGGCACTGGTGGTGCCGGTTTTAGGTTTATGTACGCCAGCTTTTTAGAGCAAGCCAGCGAGAAAACCAATACCCCAGCATTAAAGGAATGTGCAGAGCATACAACTGAACTTGGTGACTTATGGCGTGAGTTTGCAATGTTAGCGGTAAAATACTGCAAAAAGCGTAGCGATATCAACCTAAACGAGATAGCAAATAAGTTAGAGCAAGTCGCAGAGCAAGAGGCAAAATTAAGTAAATTGCTATTAAACGCTATTGCTTAAAAGTCTTTAAGTAAAAAGCCTTATCTTAAGAACGAAAAAAGTCACCCAAGGTGACTTTTTCATATTCACTGTTTATTCATTAGCCAATTATTGAATAGTCTTGCAGTAACGGTTTTGCTGTTTTTCCAACAAAGTCGCTGATTGATAAAGCATTGATAAGCTCTACTCCTTGTGCTTGTTGCTCATAGCTCAGTGGCACATACGGTAATCTAAATACGGGATTTACCGCGCCTGTCATCATCATTGCGGTGTTTATTGCAATCGGGTTTGGCTCGCAGAATAGCCAGTTCATTAAAGGTTGTAATGAGGTATTTAACGCATCATTTTTTGTATCCATTAACTGGCGGAACAACCCTGGTATAAGATTAGATGTGACCGATATAACACCGTGTGCATTGTGCGTGTGGCGTGCATCGTGTGCTTCGTCATCGTTACCTGACCAACACGCAATGCCTTGCTGTTCGTAATGGGCAATACGCTCGTTACCACCACATTCTTTTACACCAATTAAATTAGGGTGTTTTGCTAATGGCTCAATAATATCAGGGGTTAAATCTTGCCCTGTGCGCCCTGCTACGTTGTAAATAAACGCAGGGCCTATATCGAGTACACGTTTAAAGTGCTCGTTAACACCAGCAATAGAAGTGCGGCCATAATATGGGTTAATTTGCAGCGCGGCATGCATACCACTTGCAAAGCCATACTTAGTGGCTTTAATAGCTTCGCGGGTATTATTGCTCCCTGTGTTCCCTACAATCACCAGCTTGTCGCCATATTTATTTGCACTGTGCGCGATAAGCATTAAATGCTCTTCCCAGTTCATTAGCTGGCCTTCGCCGGTTGTACCACCAACCACAATGCCATCTACACCCGCTGCAATTTGTATTTCAACGAGTTCATCGTACTTTGCTAAATCTATTTCACCATTCGCTAAGTATGGGGTTTTAATGGCGGTAATTAAGCTTGCATGTTTAATTTGTTCTAGGGTGCGCATAAAAATTCATTATTTATAAAACTTGCGCTATTTGTAACATACTTGCACGCATTTTTGCAGGCCTAAGCGAATAATAAACGTAAAATGGCTTGTGTTATTTAGTTTGATAATACAAAATACAAATACTGTACATTTAACCAGTATTTGTATTTTTAACTTTAAGCGAGCCATTATGCGTTTATCTGACTACTTAGCCACTCATTTTTATAACACCGATGAGCTTTGCCATGCTTTAAATATTGATGCCGAGCAACTAGATACATGGCAGCAGCAAAGTATTTTTCCTAAACCAAGTTATTGTATAAAAAGCCAATTAAGTTGCAGCTCGTACTCTGGTTTGTATGAATGTGAAGAGTACGATGACTATTACCCGCGCGGCTGTGTAAATTGGGGGCAAGGGCTAATAAAACAAAAAATTGAATCCTCAAGCAATGCCTTTAATTACTTTGCGCAGCAGTACACGGCAAGCCTGAGTAAACTTGCCCAGCAAGGTTTTAGTTTTAATGAAGAATTATTTGGCTGCGAAATAGACGAGCATTTACAGCAAGTGTGGCAACAGTTTTTATGCAGCAAATACGGCGTACTGACACAAAACGGTTTAATTGACGAAATAGTATGTGTGGATATAGGCCGCTTGCTGGTAGACGATATTACTGAATTGCGCACTAAAGGAAGTTTAAACCAGCAAGAGCGTACGCAGCTTCACCCCGCGATAAAGTTACTCAATAAAGCATTAGGCCACGGTGCCGATCACGAAAAACAACACACATTGCGTGCCCGTTACATAGATGCACTTATATTGAAGTACGATTTATCGATTAAATAAAGCAACTGAGGTTTTAATACGGGCTGAGGGCTAAAAAGATTGAGTATTGTAATGGCGATGTATGTATACGCCGCCACTGTAAACAACAAATTCAACTAACTACTTAGTTTTGCTAGCCAATAGATTTGTACACATCAATATGACTGCTAGTTACTAAACCCTTTATTTGCGTACCAAAGGCTTTAAAATGCGGCTCATTTTTGTGCGCTTCAAAATGTTCTTCAGATGCCCATTGCTCACTTACTAAATAAGTCGTTTGGTCATCATCACTTTTGACCGATAACTCATAACGCAGGCAACCCACTTCTTGACGTGAATACTTTTGCAGGTTTTCGAGCGCAGTTAAAACAACATCTGCGTCGATATTATTACTCGAAATAGTGGCAATTACCGTTAACATACGGAGTCCTTTTATAAAAATGAAGGTACAGTGTTACTGCACCTAATATTGTTTTGCGTATTTATTACTGATCCCACTGCGGCGCAAAATCAGGCGTTGCCTGTCGATCGCCGCAATCAAGTCCGTCAATGCGGGCAATATCTTCAGCGTCTAACTTAACATGGTCATTAAAGTTATCTTCTAAGTTTTTACGCTTGGTTGATGATGGAATGGTGGTCATGCCGTTGGCATTAATCCATGCAATAACGACTTGCGCTGGCGATGCTTCATGCTTATTGGCAATATCAATAATCGTTTGGTCTTTAAGTACTTTACCGACAACAAATGGCATATACGCTGTAACGTGAATGTCGTGCTGGGCACAAAAAGCGCGTAGCTTGGTATTGGTTAAATACGGATGCACCTCAACTTGGTTAGTAAATATTTCTCGCGAATCAAGTGTTTGTATTGCTTCGTTTAAGTTGGCAATAGTAAAATTAGACACGCCAATATGTTTTGTTAAACCAAGCTGCTTAGCTTTTAAAAGCTCAGTAAGGTACTCGCTCATTGGCTCATCATTTGAAGGCGCAGGCCAATGAATAAGCAATAAATCAACAGAGTCTACTTGTAATTTCTCAAGTGATTTTTTAACGCTGGCAATAAAGTCAGTTTTGTTAAGCTTGTTGTTCCACACTTTGGTGGTTAAAAATATCTCGCTGCGCGGAATATTGCTATCTTTTATGGCTTGGCCTACTTGCTCTTCGTTACCATAAATTTGCGCAGTATCTATATGACGAAACCCCACTTCTAACGCCATTTTTACTGAATTGTAGGCGGTATCGCCTTCTAAACGGAATGTTCCCATGCCTAAATCTGGCATTTCTATTACACGTTGTGTCATGGCTCTATCCTTATAAAATAATCGGTTAAAAATACAAACTGTTTAAGTTTTACGAAATACACCTTTTACTTCTTTTGTGTTGTCACCTAAAATTTATGACCTCAATACAGGTAATGAGGCCATAAATTTAAGTTTCAACCTTAACAGAATACTTTATGCTTGTTTCACTTCTCGCTTATCAAGCATGCCACTATAACGGGTTACGACTAATGCTAGAGCAGAAATTGCTGCGCCAATCCAAGCGGTATCTTGAAGTGACATGCCCTCTACTACACTGCCACCAATAATTGAGCCCAGTGCGATACCAATATTAAACGCTGCGATGTTTAAACCCGATGCGACATCTACCGCATTAGGGGTATGCTTTTGCGCCTGTTTTACGACATAAAGCTGTAAGCCCGGTACGTTACCAAACGCAAATGCACCCCATACTAAAATAGTTAGTACGGCCGCTACTTTTGATTCCATCGTAAAGGTAAATGCCAATAAAATAATTGTTAACGCGCTAAATATAATACTCAATGCGCTAATTGGGCCGCGTTTATCAGCCAGTTTTCCGCCCCAAATATTACCAATGGCAACCGATACACCATACACAAGCATAATTAAACCAATCGCTGCAGGAGCAAACCCTGTTTGTTGCTCTAAAATAGGTGCTAAATAAGTAAACGCAGTGAATGTGCCGCCATAGCCTAAAATTGTCATTAAATATACAAGCAATAAGCGAGGCTTAACAATAACCTGAAGCTGTTCTTTAAATGTGGCCGGAATAGACTGTTTTAAGTTTTTTGGCACTAAAATAGCGCTGCCAATTAACGCGATTAAGCCAAGTAGCGACACCACTAAAAACGTTGCACGCCAGCCAAAGTGTTGGCCAATCCATGTACCTAGCGGTACACCTGTCACTAGCGCCACAGTCAGTCCGGTAAACATAATAGCAATAGCGCTGGCTTCTTTATCTTTACTTACTAAACTTGTGGCAATCATAGAGCCAATTGAGAAAAACACCCCGTGAGCAAGGCCTGTTAGTATGCGAGCCAATATTAATGTTTCGTAACTCGGTGCTTGCCATGCAAGTAAGTTACCTAAAACAAATAAGCCCATTAAGCTTACAAGTACAATTTTACGATTCCAACGCCCGGTTAATGCAGTCAATACCGGTGCACCAATGGCAACCCCAACTGCATATAAACTAACTAGCAAACCCGCTGAAGGTAGGCTTACGCCTAAATCGTTTGCAATAGTAGGCACTAATCCCACTATTACAAACTCGGTTGTTCCTATTGCAAATGCGCTTAAGGTGAGCGCCCACAAAGCCAATGGCATAATTAAATCCTCATTATTAGTTAAGACTTACAGTTTGACTAAAAATGTGTTTGCAAAAAATAGCATTAGTGACAAAATACTTTTGTAATTAATGCAAAAGTAAGGTGCTCACGTATGGCTCAACATGCAAAAACCGAAGACTTAGAAATGTTTCTAACTGTAGTAGATAGCGGAAGTTTTTCAGCAGCAGCTAATTTGCTTGATCAGCAAGTAGCTAAGGTTTCGCGTGCGGTGTCTCGCCTTGAAAACACCTTACAATGTACGTTACTAAATAGGACCACCCGCCGGTTAGAGCTAACCGAAGAGGGGCATACCTTTATTAAGTATGCCCGTGAAGGCTTAAACACCTTACAAACAGGCGAAGAAGCAATAAAGCTTTTAAAACAAGCCCCTAGTGGAAAATTACGTATCGATGCAGCCAGCCCTTTTGTGCTGCACCAATTGGTGCCTTTAATTGCTGAATTTAATAGGCAATATCCCCACATCACACTTGATATAACCTCCCACGATAGCATTATTGACTTGCTCGAACATAAAACAGACTTAGCAATTCGTATAGGTGAGTTAAAAGACTCTAACCTACATGCAAAAAAGCTCGGCGTAAGTAAATTGCACTTAGTTGCAAGCCCAAGTTACCTTAAACATACACCGACTATTTCGCACACCAGCGACTTAACCCAGCATAAACTCATTGGCTTTACCGACTCTCCTAAACTCAATAATTGGCCGCTAAAATCGCCCGTAGCTTTAAATTTTGGTTTAACCGCCAGTAGCGGCGAAACTGTACGCCAGCTATGCTTGGCAAACCAAGGGGTTGCGCTACTTTCGCACTTTATGATTGGTGATGATTTAAAATCAGGCAAACTAATAGAACTACTGCCAGGGTGTATCAGCACACCAAACAACCGCGAAATTGTGCAAGCGGTGTATTACAAAAACAGTGCTGTATCGTCGCGTATAATGGCTTTTTTAGACTTTATAAAACCACTGCTCAGATTATAAGTGACGTTTTTAAGCCCAAGGGCAGTATAACTAACACCCTTAATAAACAGGAATAAAATGGACTCGTTAACACAGGTAGTTTTAGGTAGCGCAGTAGGTTACGCCGTATTAGGCAATAAAATTGGCCGTAAAGCCGCTTTATGGGGTGCTGCTTTAGGTACCTTACCCGACTTAGATGTTTTTATTCCTTATGGCGGGCCTGTAGAGGCGTTTACTTATCATCGCGGTTTTAGCCATTCGTTTATAGTGCATTTATTGATTAGCCCCCTTATTGTTTGGCTTATTTTAAAAATACACACCGGTATGCAAATGCATAAAACACGCTGGTTTTGGCTGGTGTTTTTATGTTTATCAACTCATGCATTACTTGATAGCTTTACAGTATATGGCACACAATTATTGTGGCCTCTAACCGGGTACCCTTTTGCTATTTCAAACATGTTTATAGTCGATCCGCTTTATACACTCCCCTTAATATTTGGTGTAGCGTGTACATTATTACCAAAAATAACGAGTATGCGTGCCTATAAAATCAACACGACAATGCTTGGTCTTAGCTGTATATATTTATGTAGCTCACTTATTTTAAAAGTAATTATTGACGATAAAGCCACTGCTGCTCTTTCTGACAGGCAAATACAAGTAAGCAACTATATAAGTACTCCTGCGCCACTCACCACCTTGTTATGGCGTATTGTGGTTATGTCTGATGATCAATACTACGTAGGTTACGCGTCATTATTTGATGAACCAAACGACGTAACATTCAATGCCTATAACACTGACCCCTTATTAATAAATGAGATTAGCGATGAGTGGGGAATTAAACGCTTACAGTGGTTTACTAAAGGCTTTTACAGCATACGCCAGCAGCAAAGCAATATAATACTCTCTGATTTACGTATGGGCATGGAGTGCAATTATGTATTTAACTTTGTTGTGGGAGAAAAAACCGACTTAGGTGTAAATGTCGGTGACTTTGAAAAAATAAGCCAGCGCTCTAATTTAAGCCGTGTAAGTAAAGTATGGGATAGAATTTGGAACCCAGATATTAATCTAGCGCCACCTTTAGCAAACAAAAGCTGTGCTAAAGCGCAATGAGTACATTAAAAAAGGGCAGCAAAGTGATACTACTAACCTACCCTTTTAATATTAATTTTGATGCTCGTATTGGCCTCTATAAACCTCAAACACTTTTAGCACTGTGTGCTGCTCTTTATTAAGGTTATCAAACCAATCATCAAATAACTCGTCATTATCTTGCTCACTCAGTGCCATATATTGTGCTAAAAGCTCAATAATGTCGTTGTGTGTGCAGTCTATAGGGTTAATTTGCTCTGATAAGGCAGTGTGATCGCGCTCTCTTAGGGTTTCCATCACCCCTTGGTCTATTTGTTCTTGTTGTGCTGCGTCGCTCATAGCTTACCTCTAAACCGTAAAATTTTCTTGTTAACACTTTTTATATAGTTATAACAGCCTAAAAACTAATAGCCAGTATTTTTGGTTTAAGTGGTTATTTTTTGAATTGTTTGCGTAATTAGCCAACAAAAACCCACGTAAATGAGAGTAAAAATCATTTGCATGATTGCCGTAAACGCGATAACCTATAGTTATATTATCACATAACAACTTAAGGCGTATTATGAAACCTAATATTCATCCCGATTACAATATGGTTGCTTTTCACGATACCGCTGCCGATAGCTACTTTATTATTGGCTCTACCATCAAAACAGACCGCACTATTGAGCTTGAAGGGAAAACATATCCGTACGTGCCTATTGATGTGTCTAGTGATTCACACCCTTTTTATACAGGTAAACAAAAAACTGTGGCAAGCGATGGCCGAGTCGCGCAATTTAATCGCCGCTTTAAAAACTTATCGACTACCAAAAAAGGTGAGTAATGAAAGTATTAAGCTCGCTTAAAAGCGCTAAGCAACGACCTGGTTGTCAAATAGTAAAGCGCAAAGGACGTGTTTTTGTAATATGTAAAGACAATCCACGTTTAAAAGCAGTTCAAGGAATGAAGAAAAAGTAACGCTAATTCCGTGAAGTATACGGGTAAACGATACAGGTTTACCCGTATTTTTTATTTAACAACCACAGAAAACTCGGGCTGGGCCTGAATCACTTTTTTAACCGTACACGTATTAACCGCAGCAATAAGTGCTTTTTTATATTTTTGAGGAAAGCCATCTGGTAAATTAATTTCGATAGAAAATAATTTTTTACCCTCTTCATCTATGCTCTCGTTATTTTGCGTAAGGGTCATCCCCTCAGTAGAGATTTCTCGTTGTTCACAAAATTTACGCGCATAAAAACCAGCACATAGCACCATGCTTACTAAAAAGTAATCAAACGGTTCTGGGTGTTCGGCACCTCCACCCGCATTAATACTTTGATCGCTTATTACTTCAAGACTGCCAAACTTTGCACGCTGTTTTTGGCCGTCTAACAATGACACTGAAATTTCCATTACTACTCCTTAATTACCAAACAGTAAGTCAAAAAAGCCAGGAGGCTCATGTAACTCATGATACTTCTTACGTAAATCATCAATATTTTTAAGCGCTGGCTTTGCCGAATCCAGTCCCCGCTCGTTTGCTAACTTTTTCGCTAGTCTTGCTTGCTCAATGACCTTATCAAGCCCCTGTAGAGACATTTTCGGCTTTTTATGAAAGGTCGCCCTTTTGCTGCTTTCAATTAAGGTAATAAATTTATCGATAGCCATATTAAAGCCTTCTATATCGACTGCTTGAACTGCATTTTTATAAGCAAGACCCGTATTTTTCATATTAACTTCGAGGTCAATTTCTTGCTCAGAATAGGCCCCGTTACTAAATAAAAAAGTAAAAATTAAAACTAAAAACTTCATAGTAAAACCCATTTATAAACACCGCGTAAGTGTATCAAGTTTACGTAATAAAGTAACTTAGGGCGCATAGAAGGCTTAATAACTGTAAAGGGGCTTTACAAAACATGTGATTAACAAATATGGCTAACAAGAGTTGTAATTAAATAGTGAACAAAAGTTAAAACCACTAAAAACAGAACTCAAAATAGGGACGGTAAGCCGCATTTTTTAAAAATTATTTCACATAAAAACCCTGCCTTAACAGTCACGTACCCATAAAAACAACACTAAAAACAATTTCAAAAAACAAAACAAACCCTGTAAAAACAACGGCTAAGTAAATTATTTTCATTAAATTAACATAGTATTTGAGCTTATTTTATTGTGATTTCAGCTTAAATTAGTTGTTCCTATATGCATCCATGTTAATTGTTAATGTGCAATGTAAATAATAAATAAACAGCTCGTAGTAATTAATACGCATTGCACAAGAGCTGTAGTTTAATCACAAATAATCATCTAGGGAATATCAATGAAAACGTTCAATATAGTCTCTCACAGTATTAAAGCTGCACTTTGTCTCTCAACTGCAGGTTTAGCATTTTCATCACTCGCTGCAGAAGATGAGGAAAAGAAATTAGAAAGAATAGAAGTAACTGGTTCTAAAATCAGCCGTGTAGGTGCAATAGCCCCTGCCCCAGTTACCGTTATCTCTGGCGAAGATCTTATAAACACCGGCGCCGTTAATATTGGTGAAGCCTTAAATAAATTACCCGCATTGGGGAATACCTACTCACTAGCAAACTCTGGTAGATTCATTGGTACTGCTGGTTTAAATATTCTTGATTTACGTAACATGGGCACAGACCGTACCTTAGTACTTGTCAATGGTAAGCGCCATGTATCTAGTTCAGCAGGCTCGCAATCAGTAGATACGAATACCATACCTAGTGTTTGGGTTGAGCGTGTAGAAATAGTTACCGGTGGCGCATCGGCCGTATATGGTGCAGATGCAGTAACCGGGGTTGTTAACTTTATTTTAAAAGATAATATTGAAGGTTTGAATGTAAGTGTAACGAAAGGCGTTTCTGATCTTAGTGACTATAACAATGAAAAAGCGACTTTTTCATACGGTAAAAACTTTGATAATGGTCGCGGTAACGCAGCATTTGCAGTTGAGTACTCTGGCCAAGATTCATTAAATGCGCTTGATCACCCTTGGACAGACGGTTCTTACTCTAATTTACGTAACCCTGCTCAAACTGAAGCTAATAAAGATGACCCAAACTTTCCTGATAAAATTTACACACCGAATGCAGGCTACTACGCAATTAACAATGCAGGTGTATTTAGCTTAGGTAATGGCTATGTAAATACGTTTAACCCTGATGGCTCTCATCGTGATATTTATATTGGTGATAACGTTGATGGTTTACTATGTGCCGATTGTGACTCGTTTAACCTTGCACAATTTGATGAAATACAACCTGAATTTGAAAGGTACAATATCAATTTCAAAGTAAACTATGACGTAACAGAAGACTTAAATGCTTATTTTGAAGCAAAATATGTTAACAGTGAAGGTGAAAGTATTGGCCAACCAGCGTTCTTCTTTGGCGATCCGAGAAATACAATCAGTATAGATAACCCCTACTTAGATGACAGCGTCAGAACATTAATGGAAGAAGCAAATGATGGTGAAGGCGTTGACTCTATTAATGTGTTAAGAATGATGACAGATTTAGGGCGTCGCATCGAAAATAACACCCGTGAAACCACACGCTTTGTAGCGGGTTTAAAAGGAACCGTTTTAGAAGATTGGGATTTAGATGCATCAGTGGTTCGTGGTAAAACTGAGCTTGAGCGTGTAAATGGCGCTAATATGATCTTAGATAACTATTCTTACGCGCTTGATGCAATTGAAGATGACAATGGCAATATTGTATGTCGTAGTGAAGCGGCACGTGCCGACGGCTGTGTGCCAGTTAATATTATGGGTTTTGGTGCACCTAGCCAAGAAGCCATTGATTATATTAATACAGTATCAACCGGTACTTCTGAAATTACACAAACGGTTGTATCAGCTTCACTAGCAAATGGTGCGCTTTTTGAAGTACCTGCAGGCTACGTCGGGATGGCATTTGGTGTTGAATACCGTAAAGAAGAAAGTGAAACAATAGAACCTGATAACGCTGAGGGGACTTTCTTCAATGCGTTAGGTGAGGATAAGGGCGAATTTGATGTAAATGAAGTTTTTGCTGAAGCCACGATTCCTTTAGTCTCTGACCTTCCTTTTGTTCAAGATTTAGTACTGGATGCAGCTGTACGTTACGCTGATTACAGCACTATTGGTGATGCAACAAGCTGGAAGCTTGGCTTAGATTGGACCGTTAATGACCAATTACGCTTGCGATTAACACAGTCAGAAGCACTAAGAGCGCCTAATATTGGTGAAATTTTTGGCGCACCTAGCCAAACTTTCTATAACGTAGATGATCCTTGTTTAGCCGATAACTTAGATGATTTACAAAATAGCGACACACGCCGTGCTAACTGTGCTGCACTTGGTGTACCCGTTGGCTTTGAATCAGACTACGATTCGCAAACACTTGAAGGCTTACAAAGCGGTAACCGTGACGTTAAAGGTGAAGAGTCAACAAGTACAACAATAGGTATAGTGTACCAGCCTGATTTCATAGAAAATGCAGTATTAACGGTAGATTACTGGAAAATAGAGCTAGAAGATGCGATTTCTACAATTGCATCTCAAGAAATTCTAGATCGCTGTGTTGATAGTACTTCAGGCATTTCAAATCAATATTGTGATTTAATCACACGTGATGCTAACAGTGAAATTACGCTAATTCAAAACTCAGTTTTAAACGTATCAGGCCAAGAAGCTTCTGGTATTGATTTTGAACTGGCTTATGACTTTGATGCCCTTGAAGGTAGCTTTGCAACCCGCTTAATTGGTACTTACTTAATTGAGCGTAAAGAGTTCCCATTTCAAGATGAACCAGAGGAGTTCATTGAATATTCGGGTACAACTGGCGAAGCACAGTGGCAAGCTAACATTAATATAGAGTACAGCTATGAGCGTTTCTACACCTCTTTAAGCACTCGCTATATTGAAGAAGTTAGCTTATATACTGAGCAAGAGCTTGAAGATAACCCTAATCCTAATAGCTTAATGAACTTTGGTACTTATATCATTTCAGATATAACAGTAGGTTATAACTTTGATAATGGCATGGGTGTTAAATTAGGCGTAGATAACGTATTTAACAGAGAGCTTCCATACGGTACACGCGGTACAGGAAGTGGTAGTGCAAGTTACGATAATATTGGCCGTTTTGGCTACGTAAATTTATCATACGACTTTTAATTTTTAACTCTCCCTAGAAAGACCCTTAATTGGGTCTTTTTATTTTTTTAGATGAAATTTACTCAATTTATAGTTTTAAGTGACTAATAACTGCTTCATTATGTTCTTTTTTTAAGAACCTGCACGGTAAATGAGTTACATAAAAAACACATATAAGCGCAAGCATTAACCAATCATTAGGTTAATAAGCTAATCACTAAAGACCACTAAAATATCTACAAAGTTAAATTAAACTCAAAAAACAAACTCAAAAGAAGATTAGATGTAAACCAAGTAAAAAATAAATAAACACACCAAAAACCCGCTCTAACTCCTAACAAAACAACACAAAATAATAACAAGCAACTATTTCACCAAACGCAACAAACTTCAACTTTAAACAATTTAATAAAGAGTTAACTTACTGAAAAAGAATAAATTACGACGCTTCTATTCATAGTTTCCACATGCAATAATCGCCAGCCCTATAACAAAAGTTATAGGGCTTTGGCTAAATGCACACTGTATTTAGTTAAAATTTAATGTATCAAATTATTATAAAATCTCCTTTGGGAAACACATGAAACGTCATAATTTACTTTCTACTAGCATTAAATGTGCATTAATTACTGCTGCTGCAACAGCGAGTAATTCTGTGCTTGCACAAGATGAGCAAGCGACAAAAATTGAACGTGTTGAAGTAACGGGTTCGCGTATTTTACGTGAAGGCGCTATTGCACCAGCTCCTGTAACAGTCATAAGTGGCGAGCAATTAATTAATACTGGCGCTGTAAACATTGGTGAAGCGCTAAATAACTTACCAGCACTTGGCAATACGTATTCAATGGCTAACTCAGGCCGCTTTATTGGTACTGCTGGTTTAAATATTCTTGATTTACGCAACATGGGTACCGACCGTACCTTAGTACTTGTAAACGGTAAGCGCCACGTATCTAGTTCAGCTGGCTCTCAAGCTGTTGATACAAACACAATCCCAAGCGTCTGGGTTGAGCGCGTAGAAATCATCACTGGTGGTGCATCAGCTGTGTACGGTGCTGATGCGGTGACAGGTGTTGTAAACTTTATATTAAAAGACAACATTGAAGGCATGGACTTTAGTGTTACCCGTGGTTTTGCCGACTTAAATAGCTACAACAACGAAAAAGCCACCTTTTCGTACGGTTCTAACTTTGATAATGCCCGCGGTAATGCTGCATTTGCTATTGAGTACTCAGGTCAGGATTCATTAAACGCACTTGACCACCCTTGGACTAGCACATCTTTTGCGAATTTACGTAACCAAGCTCAAACGGAAGCAAACAAAGATAGTGCTGATTTTCCTGATAAAATATTAACACCTAATGCAGGTTACTACGCGATTAACAACGCGGGTGTTTACGCTCTTGAAGATGGCTATACTAATAGCTTTAATCCGGATAGCAGCGCTCGCGATTTATACATTGGCAATAATGTAGATGGCCTTTCATGTGCAAATTGTGACTTTTTCAATTTAGGTCAATTTGAAGAAATACAACCTGAGTTTGAGCGTTACAATGTAAACTTTAAAGTTAACTACGATGTGACCGACGACTTAAACGTCTACTTTGATGCAAAATACGTGAACAGCCAAGGCGAAAGCATCGGCCAACCAGCGTTTTTCTTTTTTGATAGCGACAACAGTATCAAAATTGACAACCCGTACTTAGACCCAGCTATCAAAGCACGTATGCAAGAGGAAGGCGTTGATTCAATCATGGTTAACCGCATGATGAGTGATCTTGGTCGCCGTGTTGAAAACAATACCCGTGAAACAACCCGCTTTGTTACAGGCCTAAAAGGGACTGTGTTTGAAGATTGGGAATTAGATACTTCACTTGTTTACGGTCAAACAGATCTTGAGCGCGAAAACGGCGCTAACATGATTTTAGCCAACTACTTTAATGCCCTTGATGCCGTTGAAGATACCGATGGCAACATAGTATGTCGCAGCGCTGCAGCACAAGCTGATGGTTGTGTACCGGTAAACATTATGGGTTTTGGCGCGCCATCTCAACAAGCAATTGATTACATAAATACAGTATCTGTAGGCACATCAACTATTAAGCAAACCGTGGTTTCGGGCTCACTTGCTAATGGCGCTATTTTTGAATTACCAGCAGGTTATGTAGGTGTTGCATTTGGTGCTGAATACCGTAAAGAAGAAAGCGAAACAAAAGAGCCAGATAACGCAGAAGGTACGTTCTTTAACGCATTAGGCGAAGATAAAGGCTCGTTTAATGTGCGTGAAGTATTTTTTGAAGCGACTATGCCTATTTTAACTGACTTACCGCTTATTCAAGATTTAGTACTTGATACCGCAGTACGTCATGCTGATTACAGTACAATTGGCGAAGCAACTAGCTGGAAACTGGGCCTTGATTGGACTGTAAACGATGAGCTACGTGTACGTGTAACACAATCTGCAGCCCTTCGTGCGCCAAACATCAGTGAAGTCTTTGGTGCAGCAAGCCAAACTTTCTACAATGTAGATGACCCGTGTCGCGCTGAAAATTTAGGTGACTTATCGAATGCTGCAACTCGCTCTGCAAACTGTGCAGCGTTAGGTGTAGCGAGTGACTTTAACTCAGATTATGACTCTGCATCATTAGATGGTTTAAGCAGTGGTAACCGTGATGTAAAAGGTGAAGAGTCTACAAGTACAACGGTTGGCATTGTTTATCAACCGATGTTTTTAGAAAACGCTGTGCTGACAATTGATTACTGGGAAATTGATCTAGAAGACGCCATTGACACAATTGAGGCGCAAGACATTCTTGATCGCTGTGTAGATAGCACGACAGGCATAGACAACCAATACTGTAATTTAATTACACGTAACGCCAGTGGTGAAATTTCATTAATTCAAAACTCAGTACTTAACGTAGCTGGTCAAAAGGCGTCTGGTGTTGATTTTGAATTAGGCTATGACTTTGATGCCCTTGAAGGGAGCTTTAAAACCCGTTTAGTCGGTACTTACCTTATTGAGCGTAAAGACTACCCGTTCCAAGATGATCCTAGTTCTTATATTGAGTACGCGGGTACAACTGGCGAAGCTAAATGGCAAACTAACCTATCAGTTAGCTATGCCATGGATAACTTTTACTCAACGGTTGAAACTCGCTTTATCAGCGAAGTTGATTTATACACAAATGTTGAGCTTGCCAGCAACCCTAACCCAAGTAACCAAATGTCTTACGGTAAATACTTTATTACCGATATGACAGTGGGTTACAGCTTCGATAATGGTTTAGGCGTAAAAGTAGGTGTTGATAACCTATTCAATCGTAAGCTTCCGTACGGCACTCGTGGTACAGGTGCTGGCTCTGCAAGTTACGATAACATTGGCCGCTTTGGCTACATTAACTTAAGCTACAGCTTATAATTAGAAACAACGTTTATTAAATATGTTAAAGGCTCGCACTGCGAGCCTTTTTATACCAATGGGCTTAATTAAGTGTACTTTTTGCAAATGGGCGTTGCTACTCATTATTTAATATTACTTAGCCATACACTTTGATACGGCTCAAGCTCTATGGTGAGTTGATCTTCGCTTATTGTTTCATCAGCCACTAAATCAAACCATTGCTGGGTGTTAATTAAATTTAAATCTGCAAGGGTAAGTACTTGTGGTTTATCACTTATGTTATAAACGCAAAATATACTTTGGCGCCTATCTATACTTTGCCGCCAAAAACCAAATAACCCCCCCGCTAGATGCAGCGTAAATTGCGTGGCATTTGGATGAAATGCACTTTGTTTTTTACGAATACCTAATAGGTGCTTAATACCATTAAACACTTTGTGATGATGGCTATATTTATCACCTAAAGCCGATAATAACTTTGACTCTTGCCAACGGTGGCGGTTTATAGCGCGGTTATGCTGGGAATTTTCAAAGCGTTCGTAATCGTTTGTAGTGCCAAGCAAACTATGAATATAAAGCCCAGGTATCCCTTCAAGGGCAAACATAATGGCGTGTGCACACATAAACCGCTCAAGGCCAAACTTATCTTGCCCATTGTGCGTACCTTGTAATGCATCAAAAAGTGCAATGTTTAGTTCATACGGTGTGTGTGTACCATCGTTGCTGGTGCGCATTGATACACGCCCACCAAATTGCATTGACGTACTCACCAATGATGCCACTTCGCTAGGCTGTAACAAGCCTTCTATTGGTCTAAGCCCTATGCCATCGTGCGAGGCAATAAAATTAAAATAGGTGGTGCCATTTTGTGCAGGCGGCATACTCATCATCCAATGCTTAATGGCTGTGCTATCGCCACTGAGTAAGGTATGCAGTAATAAAGGCGGTAAGGCAAAATTATAAATGCTATGGGCTTCGTTAGCATTACCAAAATATGAAAGGTTTTCTTGGTTTGGTATGTTTGTTTCGGTAATTATGACAACACTTGGCTCAGTATGCTCTATAAGCGTGCGTATGAGCCTAACGGCTTCGTGGGTCTGGGGTAAATTAATACAGTTTGTATTGAGCTGTTTCCATAAAAACGCAACCGCATCTAGCCTAAACAAACGTACGCCATTATCTAAATAGTGGCGAATAATGCGTATAAACTCTTTTAAAACCTCAGGGTTACCAAAATCAAAATCAACTTGGTCGTGACTAAATGTACACCATACATGTTTTTCGCCGCTTGGTGTAGTTACCGTATTTAATAGCGGTGACGTACGTGGGCGAACTACGTTACTTAAATCATCGGTTAAACTTGCTGTTTTAAAGTAATCTTTACCTGGGTCTACATCGTTTAAAAAGTTTTCAAACCATACACTTCGGCTAGAGCAGTGGTTAATTACTAAATCTGCCATTAGTTTTACATCTTTGGCAATATTTCTTATGTCTTGCCAATCCCCTAACGACTCATTAACTTGTACGTAGTTCATTACCGCAAACCCCTCATCAGAGCTATACGGGTAAAACGGCAATATATGCAAAGCGTTGAGCTGCATATCGCACTGCTCTTTTATAAATCGGTGCAAGGTTTTTAGGGGGGCTTCAAGTGGTTTTGCAACGGCTTGTTCTGCCTCATCATGCTTAATAATAGAATCGCCATAGGCTATTAAAACGATATCTTGCTCATCCCACCGGTTAGTATGGGGCGTAGGGTCGCGCAGCGGGCTGTCGCCTAAAATTATAGTAATAAGCTGCTCAGCCAGCTCTGTAATACTCAATGGCAGCTCAACATCTTTATAAATGATGTGCAGATGTTGCTCTACCCGCTGTAAAAATAATTCACTTACTGTATTCACACGCGCCCCTTATTATTGTTTTATTTATTCACTAAATTCTTTATTATCCAGATCTACCGCTTCTTTTAAGCGCTCAAACACATCAGGCATGGCCGATACAACTCGGTTCCAACTTGGCACAAATGGCGCTTCCATCGGGTTATCTAAAAAGTGCTGGCCTGCTTCCATAACATTTTTGGCGAACATTTCTACGGCCTTTTCTTCTTGGTGCACATCTAGGTTTAACCCGTTCATTATTGCATCGTTGTGGTAGGTTTCTATAAAGTCTAAACCAATACGATAATACGTTGCTTTTAAAGACCGAATAGTTTCACTGGTAAATGTAACCCCTTGAGTAGCTAACTTTCTAAACAACGCCTTTGTTATGTCTATCGACATTTTTGATAATCCAGCATTTTGATCATTAAGAGAAAGCTCCTGATGCTTATGGTCGTAGTTATCTGCAATATCCACTTGGCATAAGCGATTATGCGAATAATTGCGATACATTTCACTTAACACGCCAATTTCTAGACCCCAATCACTCGGGATACGAATATCGTTTAGCACATCACGTCTAAACGAAAACTCCCCCGCTAATGGGTATCTAAAGGTATCCATGTACTCAAGGTAGTCGGTATTGCCTAAAATAGTTTTGAATGAGCGTAATAACGGCGTTACCAATAAGCGCGACACACGGCCATTAATTTTGCCGTTTGCAGTACGCGGGTAAAAGCCTTTACAAAATTCGTAATTAAAACGAGGATGTGCAACAGGGTATATTAAACGTGCTAACAGCCCTCTATCGTAAGTTAAAATATCGCAATCGTGCAGTGCTATCGACTCCACCTCTGAGGTAGCTAATTTATAACCCATGCAATACCACACGTTTCTACCTTTTCCAAGCTCACGCGGTGCAACGCCTAGCGCCTGTAATTCTTTATCGAGCGCTTGTAAGCGTGGGCCATCATTCCATAAGACTTTGTGATTTTGATTCAGCTCTTTAAAAAAGCCCAAAGCATGGCGATACTGTGACTCATCTGCCCTGTCTAAACCTATGGTAATTTGTGATAAATAGGGTACATCTCTAAGTTCTTTTACAATATTCTGTAACGCTGGGCCTTCAAGCTCGCTAAATAACGAAGGGAGTATTAACCCCATAGGCCGTTGCTTGCTAAAACCAATTAGCTCTTCTTCTAGCGCTTCTACCGGTCTATCGGCAATGTTATGTAAAGTTGTAATAATGCCATTTTGATAAAAATCAGCCATGTGATTTCTGCTCCTCAATAGTATTTAAAATGCTGCTAATACAAGGCAATGTGGTTATTTCTTCAATCCAACCCTGTGGAGCGGGAGATTGTGAATAACGCGCCTTGTTGTGAGATAACTTAACCGGCTTTTTACTGCTTGGGTTATGGATAATAATCGCGATATCAGCTTGCTCTAGCATCTGCTTATCGTTGTCACTATCACCGAGTGCAATTACCGTGAGAGGCTTTCTAAAATGTTGTGAAATTTGTTTAACTAACCACTGCTGTGCAGCGCTTTTATCGGTGTTTTTAGCAATATGTATAAAGCGCCCGCCTATTTTTATTTCGTAGCCTAGTGCTTTTACATCGTTTACAAACGAATTTAGTAATTCATCGCTTCCATGCCAATAAAGTGGGTCTGAAAACTCGCGTGTTTGAGCGCGCCTTGCCTGCGCTTCATTAAGCCCTGTGAGGGATGATATTTGCTCGCTCGATAAGTCACTAAATAATTTATAGTTTGCTTTGTATTCGCTACTTAACGAGTTTAAATCGCTTAATAAGTCAGACAGCGGTGTTGCAAATGCATAACACCAATACGCCCCTACTTTCTTGCAGCCAATGGGTTTAAGCTCAAAATAATCTACGGGTAAATAAGCCGCCGCGCCATTTTCAACAATAAAAGGCTGTTGAATATTAAGCTCGTTTTTAAGTTCAACCACTTCGCAAAAAGTTTTACTGGTATTAAACACCACAGGAATGTGGGCGGCTTGCAAATCTTGCAGCAAGCCACTGATATTTTTAGTGTTGTAATCGCCATGATCGAGCAGTGTGCCATCTAAATCGGTAAATATAATAGGTTGCAGAGTATCATCGCTGGTCAAATGCATAGCACTAATATCGCGATTACTATCAAGCTCAATAAGGGCGTTTGCTTTAGCGCTTAAGGTGTTTAAATTTTCGCGAGTGATACGCTCAAAGTGTGAAATAAAGTGCAGCAGTTGATCATCACTCATGGTGCCATCGCCCTCGCCTTTAGCGGCAATAAGCTTTTGCTCTTGTTCTTGGCGCCACTTAAATACATCTTCAAAGCTCGGCGCTTTGAGCATCACTGTGTAATCTATTTTACTAAACACACTTTTGTATTCATTTGCTAGGCAACTGTTTACACAGCGTCGCCACACACCTTCTTTATCGTGCTGTGTTTCAAGCTCGTTTATAGGCTCACTTAAAGAAAATAACGGTTGTGGCTCACTGCCAACACACCAACCTTCTAAAATAATAATATCGATGGGCTTATCATTACATTGCCATGTTTGCTCGGGACTGCAGTCATCACAATGCTTATCAAATTTAGGCAAAGGTACGCCAACCTCTTTTGCAAGTAACCGGCTTATGGTGGTATTCATTAATCCTACATCGTGGGTGCCAGGCACACCTCGGGTGGCAAATAATGGGTGTACGTCTCTAGCGAGACCTTGGCGGTGAGATTTGGATAAGTAAAAATCGTCAATAGAAAGCGCGACACTGGTAAAGGGGGTATTGTTACTAAACCAAGTAACTAAAAAATCCGCAAGGGTGGTTTTTCCTGAGCCTTGGCAGCCATTTATTGCGACAAATATAGGGGTATTATTTTTTTTGGATTCTAGAATATCGTGTGCAAGCGGGATAAAAAATTGCTCGCTAAGGTACTGATACTTTAAAGGCAATTGATGCTTTGCTAAAAATGGGGTTATATCCACAATACTGGCCTCTGACATAGTCACTCCTTATAGTATGAAGTAACAAATGCAGGTACTAGACCACTATTATTTTTATAATATTTTTAATAACTTACAATAATAGCGCAATTAATATGCGCTATTTTGGTGCGTAAATTTTACATACAGTGCAAAATTAATCAGTTTCTGGCTCGGCTTTTGGCAATACTAGATTAAGTACAATACCTAAAATGGCGCACAAGCTAACCCCTTCTAAGCTAAATTGGCTACCACCAATGTGCATCCCGCCAATCCCGCATACTAATATAAGTGCCACAATACTTAAATTACGGGGTGCAGTTAAATCATCACCTGATTTAACCAATGTATTTAAGCCCACGACCGCAATTGAGCCAAACAACAAAATCATGATGCCGCCCATTACAGGTACAGGAATAGTTTGTAAACCTGCGCCCATTTTTGCTACAAATGCCAGCACAATCGCAATAATGGCAGTCCACATCATCACTTTAGGATTAAAGTTTTTGGTCAGCATAACTGCGCCTGTCACTTCTGAGTAGGTTGTATTAGGCGGCCCGCCAAACATTGACGCTGCTGCAGTGGCTAAACCATCACCAAATAAAGTGCGATGTAAGCCTGGTTTTTTTAAAAAATCTTTATTGGTTACTTGGCTAATAGCCATCATATCGCCAATATGTTCAATAGCAGGGGCAATGGCTACAGGTACCATAAATAATATGGCTTGCCATTTAAATTCTGGCCATGTGAAGTTTGGTACAGCCAACCAGCTCGCTTCATTTACGCTGCTAAATTCCACCACACCCATTACAAGCGACAAAACATAGCCCGATATAACACCAGCCAATATAGGAATTAGCTTATATACACCTTTGCCCCACACAGCAAAAATAAGTGTTACAACAAGAGAAAACAGCGAAATAATAATGGCTTTATCGTACGCGATGAGTTCAATACTGCCATCGCCACTTTTACCCATTGCCATATTTACCGCAACCGGCGCAAGTGCTAAACCAATCACCATAATAACGGGGCCAACCACCACTGGTGGCAAAATTTTATGAAGTGTTGCCACCCCTTTAAATTTAACCAACAATGCCAACAACATATAAGCGCCACCTGCAGCCATTAAGCCCCCCATGGTGGCTGGTACGCCCCACATTTGTACTGAGGCAATAATAGGCGCAATAAACGCAAACGATGATGCTAAAAATATAGGCACTTTGCCTTTCGTCACTACCTGAAATAGTAAAGTCCCTACACCCGCCGTAAACAAAGCGACACTGGGGTCAAGCCCTGTTAATAAAGGTACTAACACTAACGCACCAAATGCTACAAACAGCATTTGAGCGCCAGTTAAAATAGTTTTTACAGAAAAAGTGGCGTTATTTTGCACTGAATACTCCTAAACCGTACCAAATATTTTGTCGCCTGCATCACCAAGACCTGGGATAATATAACCTTTATCGTTTAAGTGACTATCCACTGAGGCGGTAAATATTTCAATATCTGGATGAGCTTCTAAAGTTTTTTCTACGCCTTCTGGCGCAGCTACAAGTACAATGACTTTAATGTCTTTACAGCCTGCTTTTTTAAGCATATCAATTGTTGCAATCATAGAGCCGCCAGTGGCAAGCATAGGGTCTATAACTAAGCTTAAACGTTCATCAATATTGCCTACTAACTTTTCAAAGTAAGGCACTGGCTCAAGTGTTTCTTCGTTACGCTCAAGGCCCACAACACTTACTTTAGCCGCTGGTAATAACTGCATAACGCCATCCATCATGCCAAGACCAGCGCGTAAAATGGGCACTACCGTAATTTTTTTACCCTTAATGTGCTCTACTTTTAATTTATTGCCGTCCCAGCCAGTAATTTCGTTATCTTCTAGCGGTAGGTTTTTCGTTGCTTCGTAAGTTAATAACGTACCTACCTCAGAGCATAATTCACGAAAGCTTTTAGTACTTATACCGTGAGCGCGCATTAAGCCTAATTTGTGTTGAACTAAAGGGTGTGAAATTACGTGAATTGACATGATAAAAACCTACTGATACAAGAATTAGCGGTATTTTATATTAAAAAAGGTCATTTGACCTGCAATTTTAAATAAGTTTTCATAGATCGTGCCAAAATGTCTTGATTTGCTTGATATTTATGCAAGTCATCAACCCACCGTGTTTATAAGTTGTTATTTGCTAACGTTGTGTTTACTTGCGCCATCATATAACTATTTATTTTAAAATGCGTTGGGCTCCACCCTGCTAAAAAGCGATAGAAATCAGCCCATGTTATTGACCATAACTCTTGCCATTGAGCTATTACATCGTCAGCTATTATGGTTGGCTGATAAACTTTAAGTGCATTTTTAAACTGCGAAAAATAATAAGCTAAATGCGTATCAGCATACTTATGTAACTGCTCTTCGTTAAAGCAACTCGTCATAAAGTACATTACATCTGTAACACCAACGCCTGCGCCTACATATTGAAAGTCATAAGCGAGTATTTCGCTTTGCTCACTTGCAGCAAAATTGGCAAGTTTAGCATCGCCATGTATAAGGGTTTTAAAGTGAGATGCTTGCAGCGTTTTATCTATTTTAAATGCCGCATTTTTAATATCGGACTTTTCATCTAACCTTTCATCAAGCTTTTTATACTCATCAGGGCGTGTGCTTAAATGCCAATAATTCCCTTGTTGCCATAAACCTGTTGCAGGCTTATTTAAATTAAACGCATGAAAGTGTGCTAACCAAGTGAGTATTGCCTTTATGTGAAGAGAGCTTGCTTGAGCAAAACCATGTTTGGTAAAGTTTTTAAATACCAGCACATAATCATCGCCGCTATTAATTGCACTTACACATTCAATACTTTTTGCTTTATTAGGTAAAAACGGGCTGTAACGCTTATAAAAGTTGTATTCAACGCAATAAGATTGCTGCTTTCTTTTTAATGCAAATTCGCTTTGCTTAATTTTAGGATGGTTTATGTGGCTTGGTATTTTAATCGCTTTGATAACACATGGCTCGGCATCAAGCGTGCACTCAACAATACTGCCACACCCGCTCCAAAGCGATGTTAGCGTATCGCCGATTTCAATGTGTTTAAAATGAGGCTGTAAAAGAGGAAGATAAAATGCCATGGTAATATTAAGTAATTAAATTTTTTGTAGTTTAACATTAGTGGGCGTTTTTAATAAAACGATAGCATCTATGAGCCTCCTTTCTTTTTTTAGCGTGACACCCACCTTAATTTCTTAATTTCAAAAAGTTAAAGTTCACTAATGAATTTATGTTTTTAACTGCCCAAAAATAATTTGAGTTTTAAAATAGAGATATTACTAAATAAGGCTCAAATGCCAGCCCCAAAAATTTCTACATTATGTAGTTGGAGTGCTCAAAAAGTGATTAGGCTCTAAGCGAATAACTTTGCGCAGTTACTGATATTCGCTCGCCGCTTTCGGTTTAAGTTTTCGCAATACCCTTCTTGTGAGGCTGGCCTGCCCACTGCACCATGAAATACGCGCGTAAATTGTGTGGTGAGTTTTAACCAGTTTTCTGATGATATATTAAGCCTTTCTAGCAAAGGAAGGGTTATATTATCTATATGCCCGTGCTTACCCTCTCGCATTACTCGCCCTGTTAGCTCAACGAGTTCAAGGTACGATTTGAGCTCAAACGGCAGCCCTTTAGGCATTACTTGACGTGGCATGCCAGCAAAGCGAAGTAGTTGTTTTGGCTGCTTGCCTTCTTTTGCGCATATTAAGCGTACTTGAGCGCTGGTATGGTCTGACTTTTCTGGCGTGTTAGCCATCTTGGCTCTAATGGGGTTTAAATCTACATAGGCCATACACGCTGCAAGTGCTGCTTCATCAAGAAGTGCTTGAGATTTGAATCTACCTTCCCAGAAACGCCCTGTGCAGTTATCTTCTTTATTTGCTCTACGCGCTATATTTTCATTTAATAGGCGCATAAACCAGCTAATACTTGCTAAACGTTCTCGGTATTGTTTTACCGTTTGATTGAAAAAGATGAGTTCAACTTTACTTAGCTTCTCGCCTTGTATGTATTTTTGCGTAAGTACAGTGCCTTTACAGAGCTTATGCCAGCGAATAACAATCGCTTTATCATTCAGCCTATTTGCTTTTTTATCATCAACATACAACACTAAGTGCGTGTGGTTACTCATAACGGCATAAGCACACACATCAATACAAAATATCTTGGCTAATTCACCCAGCTTATCTTCAACCCAGCCTCGTCGATGCTCGTAAGATTGACCAGTGAAATGGTCTTCACCACATAAAAATGCACGACGAACACACCGTGAAATACAGTGATAGTATTTTGTATCAACCAAACTTACTTGACGCTTTCTTGCGATTGCCATAAGACACCCTGCTTGTTTTTTGCACTAAATAAAAGCTAACCTCTAATTGCGTTAAGTGCAAAATTTAAGATGAGTGTCTTGTTTATTCTACCAAAATGATTGTAACTATCGTTGCTAAGATAGCTTTATTTTTTTGAATCTTCATTGTTGGATTATTCTTTTACACATAACGCCCGCCTAACACGCAATGTGTTGGCATGGCTTTTTGCGTTGTTTGCCAAAACCATGACAACTTTACATTGTCGGAGTTTAGGCGCTTGTTATATTTTGTCTTTCACAATTCTAACGTGGTATAGCGTTATTTGGTCATTTACTTCACGTAAACTTGTATCTAAATCGGCGACCTTTTCTCGGACTGCTTGCATTCCACTGGAACTCGTTTGAAGTGTTTCCGCTAATTTATATTGATGTTCTATTAGCTTAAGGTAGTGCTCTTTCATTGCTAGTAAAGCATTCAATCTACCAATGTCGTTCGCACGCTTAGCTTGATTTGCTGACCACCTTGCATATAAAGCAGAAAGAGCTCCAACGATTAGAGCTATAATTGATACCACCAGAGAAGTTTCCATACGCCTAGCTTCCAATAAAAATATAACGCCTCGTTAAGAGGTGAGAAACAGTTGGCTAAACTTCCTGAGCGAAGCGAATTCGAGCCAACTGTTACGAATCCGACTTCAACGACTTGTTATGTATTCTGTGACCGCAGTTTATGTAAGCCCATGAGCCGTTTAATTAACCCCATAATTATCATAGTGCCGTAAATTAGTGCGGCAAGATACCAATCTAAATACAGTAAAACGCCGGTGTTGATTAGGCAGTTAGGGTACATCGACCAACCCAAATTTCGGTCAAGTGCATGTTGCGCAATTTCAGTATCGCTCACTGTGAACAATACTATTGTAGCGGCGAAAGCAAGAGCAAATAGAATCACTGAAATTGGGTAATAAAACCAGGGCACTTGATAATATGCACTCAGTACGTATAAAAATGTAAGTATTGAAAATATGCCGGTTTTTAACACTGAAGCCTCTGGAATACATAACAATTTTATCAAAGGACACTTTCCTCTTTTCATGAGCAATGGGCGTCCCCATAGTTACTTTATAATATTAGTAACAAAACCTGTAACACTTTGCCAGCTTTAAATTTTATACCCGACTGTTAATTAAATAATGTGTAAAAAAAGGAAAACTTCCTCATTTCATGACTCAGTAGGAAAACACAAAAGTTGTATAAAAATACTGTTAATAAAGATTTAAAATCATATGTTTTGATTACTGCCTATATCCATTTCAATACTGCGGGTATCAATCCACTTCCTATAAAAGATGCCAACGGAGTTATTAGCCCTTTTTCAAGATTATAAGTGCCTCTTTTAAACCTCTGCACATACATACTCGCTTACAAACCAATACCGCTATCTATCTCTACTTTAAAAAACACATAAAAAAGCCCCGCTTGGTTTTAAACAAACGAGGCTCCACACTAATTTTTTAATCATGAATAAAAGCGCCGATACTGCGGGCGCTTAGCATCATTGAATTTTATTGATTAACTACACTTTTAAGTGGGTTAACTGGCTGTGCGTTGTCATCTAGTAAGTTCATATCAAAATCGAACTCATCTACACGAATCGCTTTTTCACGCTTTTTGTTGTAATCAACTAATTGCGCGTGCTCAGCCGCGGTAATTACGTTTGCCGCTAGTGCATTATCAAGCGTAATAGCAAAACGTGTACCTGGCTTAATTGTTTTAGCGCGCAGTGCTTTTTTAACTTTAGCTAGCTCACCAAGTGATGCCATTTTAGCTTTGTAAGCTTGTTCATTAATGTAATGACCATCACCCTCTACTGGTTTAACTAAATGCGTAATTTGCGCTTTAAATGCAGTATCAAGCTGCGCTTGTTTTGCTAATTCGCGAATTAAATCATCGCTAATTTTTGGCATTTTAGTTGAGTAGTTCATAGTTACAAAACGTATAAACTTACGAGTACCACTTGCAGGGAAGTTATCTAAAAACTTATGCAATGCTTCTTCAGCGCTTTGCAGTGCAAAACGAGTTGCGTAATGGAAGTAAGGTGCTGCTTGCTCACGCTCGCTGCTCGCTACTTTTTGCTCGTAATACTTGATTGATGCCATTGCCGCATATAAAAAGCTCATTACATCGCCTAAACGAGCTGAAAGCATTTCGGCTTGTTTTAATTTACCACCAAGTACAAGTAACGAGAAGTCTGCGTACACCGCTAATTTAGCTGATAATTTATGCACGGCTTTTTCGTATTCACGTACTTCTGGTAGCGCTGAGTTTGCGCTTGCAGTAAATGGTAAAACGCCTAAACGGAACGCACGTAAGCTGTTTGCGGTGCTGTAACCAATTGTTTTACGTAAAATGCCGTTAAATTCTGCATCAGCGCCTTTATCTTCACTATGAATAGATTCAACCATAGATTGTAAATATGGGTGACAACGCATAACACCTTGACCAAAAATCATCAGGTTACGAGTAAGAATGTTCGCGCCTTCTACTGTAATTGCAATAGGCTGTGCAACATAACCGCTTGCAAGGGTATTTTGCGGGCCATTTTGGATTGCTTTACCTGCTTGAATATCCATTGCAGAATCTAGCACGTCGCGACCAAGCTCTGTCATGTGGTATTTAGCTATTGCTGTAACAACTGATGGTTTTAAGCCCATGCCTAGGCCTTCAGTTGTAAGCACACGCATTGCTTCTTGAAGGTATGTTTTACCTGCAATGTCGGCTAACTTTTCTTGAATACCTTCAAATTGACCAATGGATAAACCAAACTGCTCACGTACTGCTGCGTATTCAGATGCAGATTTAAATGCCACTTGTGATGTACTTACACCAAGTGCAGGTAGTGAAATACCACGGCCAGCACCTAAACAGCTCACCAGCATTTGCCAACCGCGACCGATGTTTTTCTGGCCGCCAATAATAAAGTCCATTGGCACAAATACTTTGTTGCCGCGTGTAGTACCATTATAAAAACGAATACCCATTGGGTCATGGCGGTTGCCAAGCTCTACACCTGGGTGATCTTTTGGAATGAGCGCACAGGTAATACCTAGATTTTCTTTGCCGCCAAGTAGGCCCTCTGGGTCAACTACTTTAAACGCTAAACCAAGTACTGTAGCAATTGGTGCCAATGTGATGTAACGCTTGTCCCATGTAATTTCAAGGCCAAATACTTCTTCGCCGTTGTACATGCCTTTGGTTACAGTACCAATATCTGGAATACCGCCTGCATCAGAGCCCGCCTCTGGGCTAGTTAGCGCAAAACAGGGAATGTCTCTGCCGTTCGCTAAGCGCGGTAAGTAATGTGCTTGTTGCTCTTGCGTACCAAAGTGCAGTAATAATTCACCCGGGCCTAAAGAGTTAGGAACCATAACGGTCACTGCTACTGCAGAGCTTTTTGTTGCAATGGTTGCCACAATAGTTGAGTTTGCATAAGGGCTAAACTCTAAACCACCAAATGATTTAGGAATGATAAGCGAGAAAAAACGCTCTTTTTTCAAAAATTCTAATATGTCATCTGGTAAGTGAATACCGTTTTGAATAACTGAATCATCAATCATGCCTAGTAGCTCTTGTACTGGGCCATCTAAAAATGCTTGCTCGTCTGCAGTTAGGGTAGCAGCCGGCACGTCGCGTAGTGCACTAAAATCTGGCTTACCTTGATAGATAGAGCCCTCTAACCACACATCACCCGCGTCTAGCGCTTCTTGTTCAGTGATTGAAATACTTGGTAATACTTTTTTTAATTTTGTACGTAAACTCATGATTGAACTCATCCGACCAGATAAATAATACCTACATTACGTCATAAAAATCGGTTTAGATCAATTACTCTATTCAATTAATTAACAGTTTTTTCAATTTATTTTCTTTACGGTGACGTAAACTGTTGAAACTAAAAGGCTTACACTTGTGCGCTGAAATACATTTTTTAGCCGCAGTTATGCCTAAAAACACCAAATTTTATTTAGCCATAAAAAAACGCAGCCACTTGGGCTGCGTTTTTAAATTAAACTAGAGAGAGTTAACTGCTTATTTGCACTATGTGTTTGCCTGTAAAGCCACCCGCTATTTGATTGTTTAAAGCAGCACTTACAGACTCTGCAGTAAAATCAACCGCAGTTATTGCTGGTGTTTTAATATCGCCCGAAAGCGCGCCTTCAAGTAACAAATTGCCCATAAAACTTAAACGCTGTTGCGCACATAAACTGTTTGCAAGCCATGCACCACCAATTGAAACCACGCTAATATTAGGTGCTCGGCGGTACATTAAATTTTGATCAAAATGAGGCAATGGGTTTAAACACGCAATACGACCGCAAAAGCGCATTAATTCTATATTTCGCAGCGTTGATGCACCGCCCATTGTATCAATTACAGCATCAAAACCTTGTGGACCAAGCTCACGGCGAATTTTGTCGCACAACTTTTTATCGTTGTAGTCAAAAACAGTATCGGCTCCTAGCTTCTTAACCAATTTGTGATTACGTTTAGATGCAGTAGCAAATACATCAGCGCCACGTTGCTTGGCATATTGAATGGCAAACTGACCTACCGCGCCAGAGCCACCTTCAATTAATACTGTATCACCTTCGGCAATTGCAATTTTATCTAAGCTGATAAGTGCTGCCATACCCGCGCAAGGTAATGTTGCCGCTTGCGCAGGACTGAGCTCATTGGGCACAACCGATACAGCAAAATTAGGTACTTTAGTGTACTCACTCAATACCCCTTGCTCGCCAATATTGGCATGCCACATTACTCGCTCACCCACATTGGGGAACACGCCTTTGTTAGCTTTAACCACCACACCTACAGCATCAAGGCCTAGTATGTGTGGGTATTGCCAGTTACAAAAGCCTGTTTTAGCAAAATGCGCATCCGCAGGGTTAAGGCCCACGTATTCCACCTTTACCAACAATTCGTTGTTGACGCAATCAGGTACATCCACTTCAACATCGTGTAAGCAAATTTGCTCATCGGGTTGAGGAAGTACAATTGCCCGCATTGTTTGCGGAATATCGTATCTATCTGACAGTTCAGTATTGCTCATTCAATTAACTCTACTTATTTTGCGCTGTTAAGTGCATAGCTCCATTGGCCATTAAATGCTTGATAAGCTTTAACTTTCGCAAGCAAAGCTGTAATAGTTGTATCAACCGCATTTTCTTGGGCTATTAAAACATCCTGACGCGCATCTAACAACTCTAAGTACGGTATTTGTCCTTCTTCGTACATGGCTTGTGCTTGTAAAAACGCTTTATTAGCAAAGTCAAAACGCTCATCTGCAAACGTTTTTTGTTGCTGTTGGTTGACCAACATTTGCAGTGAAAGTTCACTTTCAGTCACCGCACTTAATACTATTTGCTGATAGTCGCTGTAAGCAGCTTCACTTAAAAACTGCTGTGCGTCGCGCTGAGCAAGTAGAGCTGGATAACTTAATATTGACCACTGTAACTGTGGCGCAACTTGCCATTGTTGGTCAGTATTTTTTAATCCTGTGCTGTCTATGCTCACCACGCCTGCAAAGGCCGATAAGCTAATATCTGGCAGTAGCGCTTTGCTTGCAGCTACGCTCAAGCTATTAGCTTGGCTAAAATCATAAAGTGCGCGGCTTATATCAGGGCGCAGTGCAATAGCTTCATTGGCATTTTTAAGCGCTACGCTAAAGTCGTGTTCAAGTATGTTTTGCTCATCGTTTATAGCTAGATCTTTGGTTAATTTACCACTCAGCACGGCCAGTGCCGATAAATCACTGTATTTAGCATACTCTATAGCAGGCATTAGGGCTTCTTGCTGCCTAAGCTGTGCCATAGTGCGGTTTAAATCAAGCTCGTTAGCAACGCCTTCGTCTACACGTGCTTGCAATACGTCAATACTTTGCTCAAGTGCTTCAATTTGCATCGCAATGATCTGCTGTTTTTGAACATTGCCTTGGTAGCTTACAAAGCCTTTCACCACTGACGATACAACTTCAATTTGCAATAAACGCACTTGCTCGGCTTGGCTCATGGTTGATGCATTTGCGGCATCAACCAAGGCTGTAATTCGACCAAACAAATCAAGTTGCCAGTTAAGAGCGACATTTGCACTTGATTGGCGCTCATACACACTGGGCGCATCGCTTCGAGCTGCGCCTACTTCAACACCACCTTGTGGTAAGTATTGCGCTTTTTGCTCGCCTAATCTTGCAAGTGCACTTTTCAGCGTTAATTGACTCGTTTTTAAGTCGTAGTTATTAGCAAGCGCGCTATTAACAAGGGCATTGAGCTGCTCTGACTCTAGCTTTTGCCACCAGTTAGTTTCATCAGCTGTCGCCACATTGCTTGCAATATTAGCCTGTGCTACAAAATCGTTAATGGCGTTTTG
Source organism: Pseudoalteromonas sp. P1-7a (assembly GCF_001401855.1). Lineage (NCBI taxonomy): Bacteria > Pseudomonadati > Pseudomonadota > Gammaproteobacteria > Alteromonadales > Pseudoalteromonadaceae > Pseudoalteromonas > Pseudoalteromonas sp. P1-7a. Next base: position 364,106 of record NZ_LKDU01000001.1, read on the forward strand.
CTCACTGCGTGTATCTATTTTGCTTGCGCAACCAGATAAAGCAGCAGCCACTAACACAGCACTTAGCGTTAAGCGCGTTTTTACACGTTTAGTCATTAACTTAGTCATGTGATAACTCCTGCTCTTTTTGCTGCTTTTTAACAACTAACATGTAAAACACGGGGGTAAATAGTAAACCAAATACGGTTACCCCTATCATGCCTGCAAACACGGCGTTACCCATAGCATGGCGCATTTCGGCACCTGCCCCCGTTGCAAGTACTAGTGGTACAACCCCTGCTGTAAAGGCAATTGATGTCATTAATATTGGGCGCAAACGCATACGACATGCTTCAAGTATTGCCTCTATGTGCGTTAATCCTGAGTCGTGTCTGTCTTTTGCAAACTCAACCATTAATATCGCGTTTTTAGAAGCCAAGGCCACCAGTACTATTAACGCTATTTGCGTGAATATGTTGTTGTCTGAACCGACAAGCCACACACCTAATAACGCAGAGAAAATAGTCATAGGTACAATTAATATTATTGCCAGTGGTAAACGTAAGCTTTCGTACTGCGCTGCAAGTACCATAAATACAAGCAATACAACTAACGGGAATACATAAACCATGGTATTACCGGCAAGCACTTGCTGGTAGGTTACTTCTGTCCACTCGTATTCAATACCCGTCGGTAGATTATCTGCAAGTATTGTTTCGATCGCGGTTTGTGCTTGATCAGAGCTGTAACCTGGTGCTGGGCTGCCGTTTAGTTCTGCACTTGGGTAACCGTTGTAATGCATTACACGGTCAGGCCCTATTGTTGGTGTCACCGTTAGTACAGAACCAAGTGGGACCATGTTCCCTGCACTGTTACGTACTTTTAGGTTAAGAATTTGCTCAGGATCAAGGCGGTAATCAGCATCAGCTTGCGCATTTACTTGGTAAGTACGACCAAACATATTAAAGTCATTTACATACACTGAGCCTAAGTAAACTTGCAGTGCGTCGAATACTTCATCAAGTGGAATACCTTGTATAAGTGCTTGTTCACGGTCAATGTCTATGTCCATTTGCGGCACTTGAATACGGAAACTTGAATACATACCCATTAATGCTGGGTCTTGCTGAGCCTTACCAATAATAGTTTGTAAGCTGTTAAATAGCGCGTCGAAGCCTTTATTTGCTCTGTCTTCAAGTTGCAATTTAAAGCCACCGGTTGTACCTAAGCCTTGAATTGGCGGTGGCGGAAATACAGCTACAAATGCTTCATCAATGGCCGCAAAACGTTGGTTTAGCTGCGCAGCAATGGCCATTGCCGATTGGCTAGGGTCTGTGCGTTTATCAAAGCTTTCAAGTGGTGTAAATACAATGCCGCTGTTCGGGCTATTCGTAAACCCATTAACCGATAAACCAGGAAACGCAACAGTGTGAGCAACACCAGGTACTTCTAACGCAATTTTTTGCATTTTCGAAATTACATCTTCAGTGCGGTCTAAACTTGCTGCATCGGGTAGTTGCGCAATGGCCACTAAATATTGCTTATCTTGTTGTGGAATAAAGCCACCAGGTACGGTATCAAACAATTTAATTGTACCGCCCACCAGCGCAACATAGGCCACCATAACAATTACACTCATACGAATAAGCTTTTGTACTAGTTTTTCGTACCCTTTGGCACCGCGATTAAATACGCGGTTAAACGGTTCAAACAACCAAGGACCAAACAATTTATTCAGTAAACGAGTAAACGCATCTGGTTTTGCATCGTGCGATTTTAATAACAATGCAGCAAGCGCTGGCGATAACGTCAGTGAGTTAAACGCAGAGATAATAGTCGAAATTGTGATTGTAAGCGCAAATTGCTTATAAAACTGACCAGACAACCCAGTAATAAACGCCGTAGGAATAAACACCGCACTTAATACTAAAGCAATAGCAATAATTGGGCCTGTAACTTCACTCATGGCTACACGTGTTGCTTCTAGTGGCGATAACCCTTGCTCAATATTACGCTCTACGTTTTCAACCACAACGATGGCATCGTCCACAACTATACCAATTGCCAAAACTAAGCCAAATAGCGAGAGTGTATTAATAGACACGCCAAACCACTGCATAACCGCAAACGTACCAATTAATGATACAGGCACTGCAATCAGTGGAATAATAGATGCGCGCCATGTTTGTAAAAATACAATTACAACAATAACAACTAATACTATTGCCTCTAGCAATGTAGCGATTACCGCATCAATTGAACCACGAACAAATACCGTAGGGTCATATACAATGTCGTACTCAACACCCGCTGGGAAATCTTCTGACAAACGCGCCATTGTTTCACGTACTTGGTCTGAAAGCTCAATCGCATTTGAACCTGGGCGTTGAAAAATTGGCATTGCAAGTGCTGGCTGGTTATCCATTTCAGCGCGAAGTGCGTACGTATCTAGACCTAAATCTACACGTGCTACATCAGATAAGCGTGTTAACTGACCCTCGTCACCTACTTTAATAATAACGTTTTCAAATTCTTCAACGCTATTTAAACGCCCTTTTACGTTTAATAAAATTTGAAATTGGCTGTCGTTAGAAATTGGCTGTGCACCTAAGCTACCCGCGGCAACTTGCTGATTTTGCGAGCGCAAAGCGGCCACAACATCCGTTGCAGTAAGCTCACGGGCTGCTAATGCATCTGGGTTTAGCCACACGCGCATTGAATATTTGCCACCACCAAATAATTGAATGTCGCCTACACCTGGTAAACGGGCAATCTCGTCTTTAATATGAATGTCGGCATAGTTAGATAAGTACGCTGTGTCGTGCGTTTTTTCAGGCGAATATAAATGCACTACCATGGTTAAATCGGGTGATGATTTTTCGGCCACAACACCTAAACGCTGAACTTCCTCGGGTAAACGTGGCAATGCACTGTTTACACGGTTTTGTACTTGTACTTGTGCACGGTCTAAATCCGTACCTAACGCAAAGGTTACCGTTAATGTCATGCGGCCATCGCTGGTACCTTGCGAAAACATATAAAGCATGTTTTCAGTACCATTGATTTCTTGCTCAAGTGGCGTTGCCACTGTTTGCGCTATAACGGTAGGGTTTGCGCCCGGGTAATTTGCAGTTACTACAACCGTTGGTGGTACCACTTCTGGGTATTCACTTACAGGAAGTTGAAACAGTGATATACCACCAGCAATTAAAATAACCAACGACAGCATGGCTGCAAATATTGGTCGCTGAATAAAAAAGTGTGAAAATTTCATCGATAAACCTTATTGCTTAGCCATTAACTGGGCGTTGTCGTTTGACAGTGTAAAGGCAACCCCATCGGTATCAATTGTGACTGTATTAGGCGAAATAGGCATACCAGGGCCTACACGTGCTGGGCCATTTACCGCAATAACATCACCTTCATTTAGGCCTGATGTAACAGCACGTAACGCCCCATAACGTTCGCCTACTTCTATCAATTTGTATTCAAGAACGTTGTTTTCACCCACAGTTAATACAAAGCGATTTTTTAGATCTGTGCCAATAGCACGCTCAGGAATTATTACTTTTTCACTGACCTCATTTGCTGCCAATTTAATGCGAGCAAAAGAACCTGCGCGAAGTTGATTACTGTCTTGTTCAAATACCGCACGAACACGTAAAGTACCTGTGGCTGAGTTAATTTGGTTATCAATAAAATTAATATGGCCTTGGTAGGCAAACTCTTTTTGCCCTACTTTTTGCATAACAACGGTTTGGCGGCTTTGGGCGGTTACATCATTAAAAGCGCTATTCCATGTACGCTCATCAACATCAAAGTAGGCATACATTGCTTTGTTAGAGACAATAGACGTTAATACACTTTGCCCTGCTAAAACGTTATTACCTTTAGTAATGTTTGCACGAGAAATAATGCCATCAATTGGCGATACCACCGAGGTAAATTCTAAATCGAGCTTTGCAGAGGTAAGTTGTGCTTGTAGTGCTGCAAGTTGTGCTTCGCGCTGGCGAAGCGTTGAAGTACGTGCTTGCGCCTGCTCTGTAGAAATAGCTTTACGCTCTAATAATCGCATTGCACGTTTATCTTCACTTACAGCTTGTTCAAAGGCTGCTTCAGCGCTGTGAATTTGCGCTTCTAAACTTGCTACTACAGCAGCAAAAGGACGTTTATCAAGCTGAAAAAGCACATCGCCCTGCTTAACCACATCACCTTCTTTAAACTCAATACTATCGATAATACCTGACACACGTGGCATTAACGCCACCTCTTCTGGCGACTCTAAGCGCGTAGTGTAGGTGTGCCAGCTTTGTACCGGCTTTACCAGCACAGGTGCAACATCGATAGGCTGCAATTGTTGTTGCTGAGCTTGAGGCGCGCGCTCATCAGCACAGCCCGCAAGTGATAATGATGCCGCAGCGAGTGCAGCAGCAATTAAATGTTTGTTCATGTAGACGCTCCTTTATTGATTAGCGTGCATATTACGGACTATACCTGCGGACAAAAACCATAGATTTATAAATTCATTAATGCCAAAATGGCATCAATAAAAATTAATGAGTCATCGTGATGGATACAACAAGCCGACTTTTAATGCTACTAGAGGTCGTTGAGCAAGGTTCTTTTGCCAAAGCTGCAGAAATAAGAAACATAGACCGCTCCGTTATATCAAAGCAAATCAGTCGATTAGAGGACGAACTAGGCGTTAGGCTATTAAACCGTACCACCCGTTCGTTTTCGTTAACGGCCGCCGGCGCCGAAATGATAAAAAAAGCAAGTGAACTAAGAGAGCTACTTGGTGAAACCGTACGCATGGCAGAAAACTATCACCTTGAGCCACGGGGTGTATTAAAAATCACATCGTCAACGCTCATTGGTAGACGTTATTTGCAGCCTGTACTTAACGACTTTCAAAAACGTTTTCCTCAAGTAGAAGTAGAGCTACGCCTTGATGACAGGCTTGTTGATATTGTAGCTGAAGGCTTTGATTTAGCATTTAGAATTGGAGAACCTAAAGACTCTTCGTTAATTGCGCGTAGAATTGCCCGCAATAGATTACTTATTGTAGCGGCCCCTGAATTTATACAAACCTATGGCATGCCAAAAACCATAGAAGAATTGGCGAAGTTACCTGCCGCAAGTTATGCAAGTAATTCAATGCGGGTTGAAACCATAGATTACTACAATAGTCAGGGCGAGCCATGCGAGCAGAAAATTAACAGTGTGTACCGAGCAAACGATGCCGAGGTACTGCTAATGAAAGCTATTTCAGGGACTACCTACTTCGTGGCCCCGGCGTTTATTATTGATAAGGAAATAACGCAAGGCCAATTAGTGCCCATTTTAACGGATGTAAAGTTAAAGGAGTTTAGCCATATGTATGTCCTGTACCCGCACAGAGACTTACCAGTAAGAACTCGCTTATTTTTTGATGCAGTAAAGGAGTATTTAGGGAAAGACAAACCAATTTGGGAAAACAACATCCCTAATTTTGAACAAATGTACTAATTTGCTCGTTAAGCTACCTGAGGCTTTTCATTTAAATGGGCACTTGACTGAAAGTATACTTTATTTCGGCCAAATTCTTTTGCTTTGTAAAGTTGTTTATCTGCTTTAATAACAAATTTTTCAAGGGTATCGCCTTGGTGGTATTTTACAACGCCAATACTTGCGGTCACTTTGATGTTTAGCCCATCAATATCAAGTGCCGTATTGTTAAGTTTTGATCTAATTGTTTCGGCCATGGTTAGAGCGTCATTTTGAGAAGTAAAAGAGTGCAGTAAAGCAAACTCTTCCCCACCTACTCTAAATACATACCCTTTTGCTAATAGGACTCGTAATAAAGTGGCTACTTCAATTAGCACTTTATCACCTACAGCGTGGCCATAGGTGTCGTTAACCTGTTTAAAATAGTCTAGGTCGAGTAAAAATAAATAAAGTTGCGACTTATCTCTAAGCTCTACTTCAAAGTAATGATTCATTGATAAACGGTTTGCAGCCCCGGTAAGTGGGTCTAACAAAGCAAGATTTTTTAACCGCTTAGATGATAAAGCACGGCTACCTTCAAAAACATGAGAAATAGCCCAAATACTGATATAAACAAAGGCAAGATTTAAACTGAAATTAAGCGTAGTTAGAGGAAGTTGCGATGATTTTGTTACTAATATGGCACCTTGAAGTACAAAGAGCAAAGCCGATAATACAATGCCATAACGCTTACCTAGCAACAGGTAATACAATATAGGTAACGCAAAAGACCACACATACACACCATTTATTGGTTTAGCTAAATAGTTGCCTAATACAATAACAAAGGTGACAAATATGCACATAACTACAGATTGCCATACCTCTAACGCATGCGTGTTTAAGCGGTAGTAGGTGTAAGCACAAAATACACTGAGTGCTATTTCTAAATACCCTAATAAAGCAAAGTTATTTACAATAATATTAAATGCAGCAAAAAACAGTGAGACAAAACCAAAGCACAAGCACATCCATTTCAGGACGTTCCTTCTTAATGATTTAGTACTACTAAGCGCTGCTATATCCATTCAAAAAACTTAAAATAATAAAAAATTTAGTGTAACGCTAAAATTAAATATAACAAGTAGATATAAGAAAACATTAACTTTACTCACTACAAAGGCACGAGCACCCAACCAAACAGCTTACTATAAGGATTAACCACCTAACATAGATAAGTTTGTTGTAACCCCCGTATTACCTTGATGCAATAAGTGGGTTGGTTTTTTTGTTTTTATATAACGTGCTAACTGATTAATTAATGCCTGATTGGTGTTATCACTCATGTATTCTCTAAGTGATATACCTTGCTCAGAAAACAGACATAAATGCAATTTCCCTAGTGACGAAATTCTTAACCTATTGCAGGTGTTACAAAAGTCATTACTGTAGGGCATTATTAACCCTATTTTCCCCATATAATCAGGGTGGAAAAATTCTTGTGCAGGCCCTGCCGTTACATCGCGTATAATGGGCTGCCAACCATCGCGAAGCAACTGCTCTTTTATGGATTGCCCCGATATATGGTTAGCATCAAAAAACGATTTGTTATCGTTAGTTTGCATTAGCTCAATAAAGCGCATTGTCACGGGTCTGTGCTTTAAATAATCTAAAAAGCTATCAAGCTCTCGGCCGTTGTACTGTTTCATAAGTACGCTGTTTATTTTTACCGATTCGATGCCGCTTTCAAGCGCACTTTCTATACCTTGCATTACGCGCGAGAATTTATCGTGACCGGTAATCGTATTAAACATACGTGGGTCAAGGGTATCAATACTGACATTGATGGCGTTTAAACCCGCATCTACCCAATTATTAATATGCTTATGCATAGAGTAGCCATTAGTAGTAGCGGCTATTTTGGTAATGCCTTGCGTGTCTTTTGCTGCACGAATTACATCTATAAAGTCTTTTCTGAGGGTGGGCTCGCCGCCAGTAATGCGTAACTTTGATATGCCATGATGGGCAAAGGCTTTTATAGTATTACTAATTTCGTTTAGTGACAGGAAGTCTCGGTCGTGATCGCATTGATACCCATCAGGTAAACAATACACACACTTAAAATTACAAACATCGGTAATAGATAAACGCAGATAACTAAATTTTCGCCCTGCTGGGTCGACTAGCATAAATAAGCCTTTAACAATTTTAAAATACATCGCTAAATACACGAGTGTACAGCCTGCGCCATACACTCTTATTAGCGTTTAACTAGGCGGTTAAGCCTTTTTTGAGCTCACTCGGTTTCATGGGTAAATTACGTAACCTTACGCCAACTGCATTAAATACCGCGTTGCCAATAGCGGGTGCCACACCAATAACACCCGGCTCACCTAAGCCCATAGGAAACTCGTCACTTTGCACAAACTCTATGTCCATATCGGGCACATCTTGCATTCTAAGTGGCAAGTAAGTGTTAAAGTTAGTGGCCGCCACTTGCCCGTTTTGATAATTATTTGATTCGTGTAAAGCAAGGCTTGTGCCCCACAATAACGAACCTTCAAGCTGAGCTAATGCACCATCAGGATGAACTATTAAGCCTGCATCTACCACGGCATACAGTTTTTTAAGCGTAATTTTGCCATCACTTTTATTTACATGCACATGCGCCGCTGTAGCAATCCACGCAGGCATATGGCGCTCTTGACCAGAACTAACTGAAAAACCAATGCCTTCGTTTTCACCCAGCTTAACATTTGCGACCTTCGCTGACACTTTTTTAAGTACCGCATTTAAGCGCTGTGCGCCGCCTACGCTTTCAGGGGCTTTACCTGCTTGCTTGCCTTTGCCATCGAGCATTGATAAACGAAACTCCACCGGATCAAGCCCTTGTTTATGAGCAATTTCATCAATAAACGATTCTAAGCTCCATACAATCCAGCCAGGGCCTACCGAGCGAAGCCAGCCGGGGGTAAATGTGCTTTGCGCTAATTCATTATTAATTGCGCGAGCACGGTGATTATCCATGCTGTACCAGTGATCGGCTCCAGAGGCTGAAAACGAATCAAACTTGCCTTTGCCATCAACCCCAGGTGATAAAAAGCCAGGCGCCATTGCTTTTGTTGGCCAGCCTGCTGCAAATGCATGCTCCATAGCGCTTAACTCGCCTTTTTCATTAAACGAAGCTGTTAATTTAGCGGTGGAGGCAGAACGAGACTGATCAAATAAGCTATCATCAGCGCGTGTAAATACCAGTTTAACAGGTTTGCCAATCGCTTTGGCTGTTAGCGCTGCGGGCACAGTCCAATCACCAAATAGGCGACGCCCAAACCCACCACCTAAATAATAAGGACGAATAATAACGTTATTTTGTTCAACCTCTAATGCTTTGGCCAACGCAGGTAGTGTTAAAGACTGCCACTGATTACCAGTATGAATAATCCACTTGCCTTGTTTAAACTCTGCCACCGCATTAAGCGGTTCTAATTGATAATGACTTGCTGTTGCCGTGGTATACAATGACTCTAGCGACTGCGTTGCCTCAGCCTGCATTTTAGCGGTATCGCCTTCATTAACAAATAAGGTGCCAGCGTTGCTATCGTTACATAATTTTTCGCCCAGGGATTGAATATCAGCCTCTGTAACATTAGCTGTTTGGCCTTTTTTATAAGTTACTTTTAGGGCATCTACCGCTTTAATTGCACTGGGGTAATTGTCAGCTAAAGCGACCACCCAGCCTTGTACAGTGTTACTTGGGTCATTTAAAATCTCATACCCTTTATAGCCTTTTATTGCTTTTGCGGCGCTATCATCTATTTGCGTGACTTCACTACCATAACGTGTTGGTGGGATCACAGGGCGCGCATACACCATGCCTTCAAGCTCTACATCTATGCCATACACAGCCATACCATTTGTTTTTTCCGGAATATCGAGGGCTTTAAAGTCTTGCTTTAAACCCGTTAAGTGGCGCTTGTTGGCAGGCTTTATCGGTAGTTTTGCAACTTCTTCGCTGCTAAAGGTACGGTTAAACTCACCATGTTTAACAATATCGGCATAACTGAGCGACTTATCGCCTGCAATTATACGCCCTTTACTAGCGTGGCACTGCTCAGGTTTAACTCCAAGCATATTAGCCCCAGCGTCTATAAGAGCTATGCGCCCTGCTGCGCCGGCTTGAGAAAGCGGTTTAAAGCTTTGAAATACAGACCATGAACCACCTGTAACCATGTAGCCCCACTTCTCGTGCGTATCTACATACGTGATTGATACTTTATCCCAGTCGCACTCCAGTTCATCTGCCACAATACGTGCTAAAGCAGTGCCAACGTGCTGACCCATTTCGGCTTTGGCAATGCTCACCTCTACTTCACCTTGCGGGTTCATAGTCCACCAAATTGTGGGTGAAAACGATTGTTGTGAAATCGACTCTTTCGCGCTTAATTCACCTGAAAAGAAAGCAGGCGCGAATGCCATAACTAGGCCAGCTGTTGCTGTGCTAATCATAAAAGAGCGACGGTTTAAGTCTACGGTTTCGGTATTTTTTTGAAATAGTTTTTTCATTGTCGGCTCCAGTTACACGTCTAGCTCTTTTGGGTTAAACATTTGAACTGCACTTTGCGATTCATCAGCGGCGCGTTGTATAGCCGATTTAATGCGCTTGTACGCCATACAACGACAGTAGTTGCCGTTCATATGATTTACTATTTCTTGCTCGGTTGGATTTGGATTGTCAGCTAATAACGTAGCAGCTTGCATAATTTGCCCAGATTGACAGTAGCCACACTGAGGTACTTGCTCATCTACCCACGCTTTTTGCAGCGGATGCTCATTATTGAGCCCTTCTATGGTGGTAATGTTTTTTCCTGCCACTGCGCCCACGGGTAATACACATGAGCGTGTCGCTTGCCCATCTAAATGCACGGTACATGCACCGCACATGGCAATACCACAACCAAACTTAGTTCCTTTTAACCCTATTTCATCGCGAATAACCCACAGCAAAGGTGTATCTGCACTTGCTTGCGATTTAACCTCTTTGCCGTTAACTGTAAACGTCACCATAGCTTGCCCCTTGATTAAGCCTAAATAAAATTAAAATAACGCATGACCCATACACGTTACTTTTTACACCAACGTACGTTGAAATTATTACCCTTTGCATTACAGCGCACATTTACAAACGCGCTGTAATGAATTCTGAAAATTTAATTTTGATTTGAATATTCAAACCTTAAGTTTAGGCTATATTTTTAGTTTATTCGCGTGCCGTTAGGTTGTTGTTATTATCAATAAACTGCTTTAATTGCTGCTGAGTGTCGATATCTGTGCTTGCCTGCTTAAGTAAAATGGTATTTACCTTGACCTTTGTGTCTCGCAATAGATGTTGGGCGCCTTTATCACAACTTAGCGCTGCTAACGTTTTAAAATCACAGGCAGGAAATACAGCAGGCACGCCAATGCGCTCGCCATAATCAGCGCACCAACGCGAGGGTTTGTTTTTAAAATGATCAATTAATGTATTTATATCTGCAGTACAAAGCTCAACCTGATCTGCCAGCATAAATAAAATACCATCCAATGCGTGCGCAGCACTTATAACTTGCGTTGCCCGTGCAATGGATTTTCCTAAACCTACTTGCCAGTGCGGGTTATGCAGTATTTCAACATTTTTGTAGCTATGTAACGCATCTTCAATTTGCGCATGCCAAGCACCGCTAATAACGTATATGGGTAATGTGTCATACCCTTGTAAGGTATCTACGGCGCGGCAAATCATTGGTTTATTACCTACATCGGCTATTAGCTTACACCCGTTAAATCGCGACGATTGTCCTGCGGCCAATATAACCTTTGCTACGCGCACCTTAGTTACCCCAGTTACTTAACGATGTAGCATCTTTACTCGCTAATACTGCGTGTATTTCACTAATGAGCGATAAGGCAATACTCTCTGGGGTGTCTCCTCCTAAATTAAGCCCTACAGGGCCAAATACAGGGGCAACCACCTTGTTTACAGATGTGTTTGCATGCTCAAAAACTTGCGCTCGGCGATGTGCAGGTCCAAGTAACCCTAAGTACTTTAGTGGGCTTTGCTCAAGAGCGGCTAACGCCTGTGCATCAAGCTCTACACTGTGAGCCATTAAAGCGGCAGCATCCACTTTATGTTGTTCGCAAAACTGCTTTAATTGTGAAGCGGGACAACGCAAAATATGATCGGCATGCGTAAAATAGTCTCTTTTAGCATTTGCAGCGCGGCTATCCCATACACTCACCATCCAACCTAACTGCTTAGCAAACGCATATACCGGTATTGCATCCGCGCCACCGCCGACAATTAATAAATGTGCGCTGGGGTAAATAGCCACTTGTAAACTTTGGGTTTTATCTTGCTCTACAAGCATTGCTTTGCGGTTTAAAGATAAGTTGTGTTGCTGCGCCACGGTTTTAAAAACGCCAGCCCCCTTTGCCACTAAAGGTTTAATTTGCTGTGTGTAGTGCCCCGATTGCTTGTTTTTTAGCGCATTAAACATGGCATCTAATTGCAAGTATTCGTTTTCACGATTAACACTTTGCAAAAGAATATGCACCACGCCACCACAGCCTATACCCAGCTGAAACGTTAAATCGTCTTCATCAGTTGCATCGTAAGTGATTGTTTTAGAATGTAAGGTGGTCATAACCTGTTTGGCGTGACGCTGAATATCAGCCTCTAAACAGCCACCCGAAAGCATACCTAAACGTTGTCCTAGGCTTGAAATGAGCATCATCGCCCCCAGCTTTCGATAACTCGACCCTTCTATTTTATATAAAGTAGCAAGCACCCATTGTTGCTCATTACGAAGCGGATACCACGTATTGAGTATGCCTTTTAAATCAGTAACCATAAACTACTGCCATTACAAACCTTACTATGCGTGTGTTTCGATTATCATAATGCTGTCACTTTGCTAGATTTATGGACATAGCTAAGTTGCACAAGCGATAAATAAGTGAAAAGCGTACGTGATATATTTTAAAAGCGATCAGCTAGGACGTTTTCAACTTTAAATTATTATTTTAGCATTTATGTAGTTAGCTCAATAAGCGTAAAATTTATAAACCAGCATGCATGCCTAATTAGTAAGCAACAAGGCGGCTTTAATCCTCTATTAAATCGGTGAGCGTATTAACAAGGTCATCAAACTCCTCATTTACACGTTCTCGTTGCTGCTCACTCAACGTCGCATTTAGCTTTAAGAGCAAGTTTACATAACGTTCTAAATTCGCTTCATTATTGGCTAATAACTCTTTGCTCATATACGCTTCTCGCTGAGTAATTACATGGCTCAATTGTTTAACAAAATCAGCTTCATTGAGAGTTTCATTTAAAAGTACCTGTTGCGCTGCATTTAAACGCGTTTGCTTGTACTGATGCCAAAGCAGTGAGGAATCATAATGAGCATTGTTAGCTTGAGTAATAAGCTGCGTTTGCACAGGCGTTAAGTTTCCTAGCCATTGTTTATAGTAATCTAGCTGCCTTTCTAGGCGCTCACTTTTACGCTCTTGCGCTGTTAATTCATTAAACTCTTCGTATTCATCGTTAATTTGCGCTTGGATATTAGCAATGAGCTCGGCACGCTGTTCATACGAAAGCGTAAACCCTAATTGCGCAAGCTCAATATGTGCCTGTTCGAGAATGTTTTGAAAGTGAGCTCTTGCCAAGACCACTTGGGCCTTTAATTGTTGATAATCTAACTGTTTATTAAATAACGTTTTTAAATTTAATATATCTTGCTTATACCTTGGTAACTGTGTACTGCGGTGCCACTGCTGAGTGGTATTGATGATATTTTTAAGTTGTTTATTTTGCTGTTTAGTAAGGTCTATATAGTCATCTATCCAAAACGACGAAAGCCACGTTAAATTATTATAAGTAAACGAAGCTGAACAACTACACAAAAACAGTAGGCTAAGCACGATGGTGGCGCGTGATACTTTTATATTTTTTATTTTAAACATGTAAACCCCTTCTATCACTCATACTCTCAGATATTCCGTAAAGGCAGCACTTAATTGATAATAATTATTATTTACTATTGACACATAGTTAAATCTAAATAATAATTAATCGCATAAACAAAGTGTAACGACCTCAGTGCCCAAGGAAGAAATACAGCATGGATGCTGGCATTTTGTTTTAAGCACATGACTGCTTATTGACTATTATTTACTCGACCCAAGTAATAGCATAAAAGTTCATCTCTACTTGCTACATTGCTCATATTAGTGACGGTTAATATGACATTAAAAGCGCAGGCCTTGGCTTGCGCTTTTTTACTGCTTTAAATTTTCTGTAATATCTGTATCTTACGCTTATAAACACCGCATTATTAGCAATATAATTGCTTATTTAAGCTATAATTACCACTATAGCTTGGCTATATATTAAACGCACACATAATCATGAAAGCGATTTTAATTTACTTTAACCAAGCACTTGCACCATTTTATACGTGGCTATTAAATAGTAAGTACAAAGTGTTGCAATAAAACAGGTTTTTATACATACACATTGCAACTATTACCTATTGGAGACATGGCTATGTCACAGTTTAATTTAAAAGCATTAATACTCACTGGCGTTTTGCTTTCAAGCCCATTTGCACATGCAACTCTTGAAGATGGTATAAGAGCGGCCAACGAAGGCAAATTTGCTATAGCACTAAAAGAATTTGAATATTTAGCTGACAAAGGCTTTGCGCCGGGAATTTACGAACTAGGTAAACTTTACGAAGGTGGCTATGGCGTTACGCGCGACTATTTTAAAGCGGCAGAGCTTTATAAAGAAGGCGTTAAAAAAAATCACGCTGACTCAATGTTTGCACTAGCCGTTTTATACGATGAAGGCAAAGGCGTAAAGCTTGATAAGCAAATGGCGGTGACGTTATTCGAAAAAGCAGCGAAAAAAAACCTCCCTGCCGCACAATTCAATTTAGGTGTTATGTACGCAAATGGCGAGGGCGTCACGCGCGATTACAAACAAGCCAGAACATGGTACGAAAAAGCCGCTGCTAATAACTATTCACTGGCGCAATTTAATTTGGCACTCATGTATTTCGAAGGTCTAGGCATGCCTAAAGATCTAGAGAAATCATATGTATGGAACACCATTGCCGAATACAACGGCAACATGCAAGCAAGCCATAGCCGCAAGCTAGATGAGCGTAAAATGCTCCCTAAAGAAATAGAAGAAGCAAAAGAAAAAGCCGACAAAATTTACGAAAAAATACTCGCGGGCACTTACGCCGGTGAAGGACGTTTATTTTAATTTTCGCATTGCTAAACAAAGCATTACACAAGGGCAAATGCGTCTCGCATTAGCCCTTTTTTATACCAATTTACTTAATATATAAAAACTTAAGCAGCTTAATAATAAGGTTACTCTGTTTTAGTAAAAGCCCGGTACGTGGGTTAAACGAGCCAGACACCAAGGTGTTTTTTGCATGACTAAAGGTTAAAAACCCTTCTTTGCCATGATAATGCCCCATTCCAGAATGCCCAACGCCACCAAATGGCACATCATCTGCTGTCACCTGCACTAAAGCATCGTTTACAGCAACTGTACCGCTTAATGTTTGCTGCATTATGTAATCTTGAGCGTGCTTATCTTGTCCCAAAATATATAGCGCTAAAGGGTGATTATGCGCTTTAATGTAGCTAATTGCCTCATCGAGCTTTTCGTAGGTTTTAATCGGCAAAATGGGGCCAAATAATTCATCTTGCATTAGCGTCATATCATCGCTAGGCGCGATAACAATATGCAACCCCATTCTATGCTTTTGTTTGTCTTGTTGGTTTTGGCTGAGTGGCTTAATAACTTGCGCACCCAACTCCTGTGCTTGTGTTAAATACCCTTCTAAGCGAGTGTAATGCGCATCGCTAATAATTGACGTTAAATTTTTTCCTTCAACCCCGTCTTTAAAGTGCTTTTTATAAAGCTCGCACAATTGCTGTACCAGCTGATGCTCAAGGGATTTAGGCACAAATACATAATCTGGGGCTACACAAATTTGTCCTGCATTTGCCATTTTACCAAACAGTAATGTTTGCGCTGCTTTTTTAATATCCGCCTGCTCAGTAATAATTACAGGTGATTTTCCACCTAGCTCTAAGGTAACAGGGGTTAAATTTTCGCTGGCTGCTTTCATCACCAGCTTGCCCACTGACGTTGAGCCAGTAAACAGTAAATGTGCAAATGGCAATGACGAAAATTCACTTGCTACATCGCTTGCCCCTAACACCACTTTACAATGCGCTTGTAGCTCATCTGCAAATATTTTCTCGATGACAGCATTAGTATGCGGGGTAAATTCGCTGAGCTTAAGCATGACCCTATTGCCCGCGGCAATAGCGGTAATAACAGGCACTAATGCCAATTGTATGGGGTAATTCCAAGGCGCAATCACCCCAACTACACCAAGTGGCTGGTATGTCACACTCACTTTTGATGGCCACAAACTTAAGCTCGCTGAGCGCTTACTGGGTTTTGCCCATTTTGGCAATTTTTTAATAATGTGCGCTAAACCCTGAACCGTTGGCAAGATATCGCCAAGTAACGTATCGAACGCGGTTCTGTAACCAAAGTCTTTTGATGCTGCATCTATAAGCGCTTGTTCGTGACTAACAATTCGTTTGTGCAGCGTTTTTAATAATACGATACGCTTATCTATCGGGAGGTACGACTGGGCTAAAAAGCTATTTTGCAGCTCATTAAACGTATCGCTGAGTGACGGTGTGTATGTGTTATCAGTATCCAAAGGTGCTACTCGTGTATCATTTTGCTACGACTATAACGCCGTTCTGATTTTCGAGCAATAACACTAACTCTCTAAAAATTACCGTTTTTGTAGGAACAAATAGCCACAAATAACCACTACTTGCTCAATCATTTACCCCTTAAATTACTTTTATTTAGCGTGTTAGCTCCCACTAGGCAGTGTAATAATAAACTTAGCGCCGCCCTGCTCTCGGTTCTGCGCACTTAACGTTCCTTTAAGTGCGCTAATAATTTGCTTACATATACACAACCCAAGTCCTAGCCCATCGACCGATTTAGTACTGTAAAAAGGCTCAAAAATTTTATCTATATCGTGCACCTCTATGCCTGGCCCAGTATCTTCAATACACAGTTGAATCTCTTTGTTAACATAACCCGCGCTAATGCTGAGCTCGCGGGTGATACAGCCTTGCATTGCTTGGCTGGCATTCGATATTAAGTTAACTAACACTTCTTCAAGGGCTGCTTTATCTGCTAACACGTTTAATTGGCTGTCAATTTTAGGGGATAACACACTTATATTGTCTTGCTTTAGCTGGTTTTTATTTATATCAAGTGCCCTGGCTACTGATTCACTTAATGGCACTTCATTAATAGTCGTTTGCGTAGAATCAGAAAAATAATTTAGCTGTGCAACTATTTTTTGTACCCTTGCAACTAAAGCTTCAATAAACTGTAAATTTTCGTTTAGGGCTTCAAACTTCCCTTTAGCTAACAAGCGTCTAGCACTGGCTAAGTAAGTGTTTATAGTATTAAGTGGGTGATTGATTTCATGGTTAAACCCCATACTTAGTTGGCCAATTGTGGCAAGCTTCGTTGATTGCACTAGTGCCTCTTGGTGAGCTTTAAACGCATTGGTGCGCGCATCAATTTCTTGGCTAACACTGTGATGTGAATACACCAACTTTTTTACGCCTGCAAAGCGTCTTAAAACTAAATACCCTAACGCAATAACAAGTGCATAAATGACCAAAAAGCCAAATAACGCAGGTAATTGAGCAATATTAGCGTTAGATACATTTACTAATACAGTGACCGATGCATTCAAAAAGCGTAATTTTTGCTCTACCGATAGATATTTGTGCTCACCAATTGTGTTAAACAATAATCTTTGCGATGTGTAATTTGAATGCGCTATCAGCGTAGGTTGATAATCTAGATATGCTTGACGTTGAGCTATATCCCTACGATCCGTTATATCGAGAGTGGAAAACGTATTAAGGCGCCAGTCTTTCATATCTGAGATTGCAATCACGCTATCTTCTAATTGCACATAAAAGTGACTACCTTTGGCGGTATTTAATAGCTCGCGATCACTTTCAAATTTATTTACGTTAACTTTTAGCGCAACAACACCTACTGCCTTATTGTTGTTATAAATGGCTTGAGAAAAGTAAATACCTCGCTCTTTTGTACGCATGCCCACGGCAAAGTACGCGACTTTTTCGCCTGCAAATGCGCGTTTAAAGTAAGGTCTAAACGACAAGTCACTACCCAAAAAGTTATGATCAGCCTGCCAGTTACTACTTGCGATTACAGCGCCTTGCTCATCAAGGATATAAATGTCTGAAGCGCCACTGGCTTGTTGTATATCGGCTAAATAGTTATTAATTTTTTTTTCGTTATTTTGCGGCGCACCTAAAAAATTAATAACCGCATTGTTATAGGTAAGAAGCTGTGGGATTTTTGAAAAACGTGCAAGCTCGGTATCAATGTAGTGCTTTAACTGAGTTGCTTGTTGGGCTGCTTTTTGCTCGGCCTGATTATAGTAATGAGTTCGGCCATAGCAAAACACCACCGATAATAGCACTATCAGTACAACAAAAATTAAAAGAAGTTTTTTAGAAAAGGAGAACATGCCCTAGCTCACAACATAATAGCTATAAAATTTAAGGGCGCTAGTTTAACGGGTTATGAGCGCTAACAACAGAAACTTTGTGTTAACAAATACAATAAATCTTAAATTATTTATAAACTGCTGCAAGTCTATACTGACTCGCAACAGTCAACACAATTAGCAAAACTAAAATTAAGCGTTAGTGGCTAATTTAGGCTTATTTTTAACGTACTTGTATAAGCCGATCAGCGAAGCTGCAATCCAAAAAATCTCGATTACAAAGCTTGCAAGGTTAAAGTTGTAACACAAACTGATTAGCAGCAAAATTGCTCCTGACAAATTCATTGTGTTGTACAATAACCCCGTTGGGGATGCTTTATTCAGTTGTAATAAAAAAAACGCACCAACAACTAAGAAAGTACCCGCCATACCTACAATATCAAATAACAGTGCTATCACACGTTTATCCTTTGCTTAAAAAACCCAACTAACTGGCCCTATCCTTGGGGAGGGTGTTTTTCAATCATTGAAACAGCAAAACCGGGCGAGTATATCAACCTTATTTATTGCTACAAGGTCAATTGTCCGCCCCAATCTATATCAGGGCTAATCTATTGTAATTAAATGTTTTTTGATAAATAAGGTTATTTAAAGGTAACCTTACCACCAATTATTTTGTAGGCTGGCGTGCCACGTATGATTGCTGGGCGCGCAAACGGGCGCTCGCATTTAGGGCAAATACACGGTGTTGTTGTGTAGTCCTGAGTTATTCGCTCTATAAAACATTTAACTAAAGCGCCTTTGCCGCCTTTTCTATATCTAAATAGCGCCGCTTTGCAAGCAGAGCAAAAAATATCGACTGTTTTAGTCGGACCTTTTTTATTTGGCTTAGCCATATACGTCTTTAACATACCTACGTAATTGCAAAGCAGGCATTTTAGCAGTTAATAAATAAAAACGTTATAGACGCTTGGCAAAGTGCCTAATAAGCGGTGGAGAGAACACAGGGGTTAAAATAATAGGTGCAATATAAAACGCCTTACAAGCGTTTACATTAATCTCTAAAAACAGACGGTTTAATTGCGCTGATAACACATTCATATTAAATGGCTTAATAATAACCCCCGACACTTTTGCTTTTATAACTCGCTTTACTGTATCTGCGTTATCTTCGCACGTGATCATAATAACGGGTAAGTCGACTAAGGCTTCATCATGACGTATTTTATCGAGTAGGTTTACACCATCTACTTTAGGCATATGTAGGTCGGTTATAACTAAATCAAACTTTTGCTGATTCAGTATTTTCAACGCCTGGTAGCCATCAGTTGCCTCCACCACGTTTTTATAATCTAGCTGCCTCAACATATTAATTAATACGTGGCGCATGAGAGGCACGTCACCTACGACTAATATTTTCATAATTATCTTTACTGTATTGAGCTCTCAAAGGGGGCCAGAATTAAGCGCTTACGGCCATACACCTATAATGAAACCCATTAATGTAAACTGTAATGTGTAGTACCCTGCATTAATTAAAAATAGCTTGATTGGACGCTGCTCATAAATATAACTAAGTCCAAGCGAGCTACCTACCCAAAACAAACCGATGGCAAAGCCTGTAAATGCGCCCTCTCCCATACCGGCTTCTTTACCCAAAAATAATGAAAGTACTACCGCCGACACAAGTGCAAGTACCATACTGCCGCCAAAAATTAACGTCGGTTTTGCTGTTTGTAAATCAAGCTCAGTAAGACCTGTGCACTCTAACCAGGCATTTTTAAAAAAAGCGCTTGAATACCAAATACCGCCAAGCATAAAAGAGGAAAGTGCCGCCACAAGCACGGCAAAAAAATCAACATCAGTAAAATTCATACATACTGCCATAATACATAGTGTACAAGGGTATTCTGACTGTAGTTAAAAATACCCTAAGCAGCAAATTATCGCCTTTAAAATTTGCGGCTTAGGCTATATTAGTTTGCGTGGATCTTTTTAAAAATCACCATAAATGGCACGTGTTTGTTCTTTTAAATCAGTTGGCGAAAGCGCTAGCTCAAGCCCTCGCTTACCTGCACTTACATACACTGTATTAAAGGCTATAGCGCTTGAATGAATAAAGGTGGGTAGGCGCTTTTTTTGCCCAAGCGGACTAACCCCTCCTAAAATGTATCCCGTGGCGGCTTGTACCTTTGGTGCGCTTGCCATTGCGACCTTTTTAGCATGACTCAATTTGGCTAATTGCTTTAAATTTACTTGCTGGGATACCGGTGTAACGGCAACAATTAACTTCCCTTCACTGGTTTCAAGCACAAGGGTTTTAAATACCTGCTCACTGTTAAGGTTTAACTTTTCAACGGCTTCTTGGCCATAACGCGTTGTATTAGCATCGTGTTGATAACTAAGTACATCGTGAGGCACATTTTGTTTTTTCAGTAACTCTATTGCTGGGGTCATTCAAGTTAGCCCTGTTATTTAAGCGCATTATTAATCTACAATAAGGGCTAATCATTTTGAAGGGTTACTTAATAGCAGATACGTTAATAGCCGCTTATTGACGAGGATATAGGTGCAAAGGGTAAAGACGCGCAGGGGAATTACCTAAGACAACAAAATAAGCTCAGTGAATTAATCGATTGGGTATACGCACTTTATAAGAGTGTTAGGTAGTGCCCAGTGATAGGTATAAATTACATGAATTTGAGCCAAAAAAAACGGTGCATCAAGCACCGTTATTTAGTTTTTACGATAACTAATTACTTAGTTAAATCGTCAAAAAACTTTTTAACACCGTCAAAAAAGCCTTGCTCTTTAGGACGGTTTTTTGAGCTATCTTTGCCCATGCTCTCGTCTAACTCTTTAAGTAACTCGCGTTGACGCTCGTTTAAATTAACTGGCGTTTCAATCACGACTTTACAAATTAAGTCACCTTGAGCACCACTACGTACAGATTTAACACCTTTGCCACGCATACGGAACATTTTGCCCGTTTGTGTTTCAGACGGTATTTTAAGTTTTGCACGGCCATCAAGTGTAGGTACTTCAATTTCGCCACCCAAACCGGCAGTAGTAAAGCTAATAGGCACTTCGCAGTATAAGTTATTTGCTTCACGAACAAATATTGGGTGTTCGCGAACCGATACTTGTACGTATAAATCGCCTGCTGGCGCTCCGTGCATGCCCGCTTCGCCTTCACCACTTAAACGAATGCGATCGCCCGTGTCTACGCCTGCTGGAATTTTGACTGACAACGTTTTTGTTTTTTCAACGCGCCCTTGCCCATGACACTTGTTACAAGGGTCTGAAATAATCTGACCTTGTCCCTGACATGTTGGACACGTTTGTTGCACAGCAAAGAAACCTTGGCGCATTTGTACTTGCCCAGCGCCATGACACGTAGTACATGTTTTAGGCTTAGAGCCTGCTTTAGCACCACTGCCATCACAGGGCTTACAGCTAACCCATGTCGGTACTTTTATTTCTACTTCTTTACCACGAACCGCTTCTTCTAAGCTTAGATCCATGTTGTAACGTAAGTCCGAACCACGTTGCTGGCGCGATTGACGACGGCCACCACCGCCACCAAAAATGTCACCGAACACATCACCAAAAATATCACCAAAATCGCCTTGACCACCACCGCCAAAGCCACCGTGACCGCCGCCACCGCCTTGTTCAAAGGCAGCATGGCCGTATTGGTCATACATTTGACGTTTTTGATCGTCGGTTAATATCTCGTATGCTTCTTTTACTTCTTTAAACTTTGATTCGAGATCTTTATCACCGGCGGTACGATCTGGGTGATATTTCATCGCTAAGCGTTTATACGCTTTTTTTATGTCTCTCTCGCTTGCATCTTTGCTTACGCCGAGAACTTCGTAATAATCGCGTTTTGACATATCTATCACACTACTCTTTTCTATTTGCAGCTAAGCTGCGGGATAAACCGATAAATCACATCGATTTATCATGAAAATTTTAAACCTTAAATACATACAAAAGGCGCGACAAGCTGTAGCCTGCGCGCCTCAAAAGTTCATCCTACCCTAAAAACGTGAGCAAATCATGTTGTTTAGGCTAGTTAGAAGCTTAGCTGACAATTACTTGTCGTCTTTTACTTCTTCAAACTCAGCATCAACTACATCATCGTCTTGCTTAGCAGACTGTTGTGGTTGCTCGCCTGCATCTGCGCCACCTTGTTGCGCTTTAGCTTGAGCAATTTCCATTAGCTTTTGAGACTTTTCAGCAAGTGCTTGCGTTTTAGCTTCAATTTCAGCTTTGTCATCGCTCTTAATAGCTGCTTCAAGGTCAACAACAGCGGCTTCAATTGCCTCTTTGTCTTCGCTTGGTAGTGCATCACCCGCTTCTTCAATTTGCTTGCGAGTGCCGTGTACCATTGCATCAGCTTGGTTACGAGTTGCTACTAGCTCTTCAAACTTTTTGTCTTCTTCAGCATTCGCTTCTGCATCACGAACCATTTTTTCTACTTCTTCATCGCTTAAGCCTGAAGACGCTTGAATCGTGATCTTTTGCTCTTTACCTGTATCTTTATCTTTCGCTGATACATGTAAGATACCATCCGCATCTACATCAAAAGTTACTTCGATTTGTGGCGTACCACGTTGTGCTGGACGAATACCTTCTAGGTTAAATTGACCTAAAGATTTGTTGTCGCTAGCACGTTTACGCTCACCTTGTAGTACATGAATCGTAACCGCAGACTGGTTATCTTCTGCTGTAGAGAAAGTTTGCGATTTCTTAGTTGGAATCGTTGTATTTTTCTCAATTAGCGGTGTCATTACAGAGCCCATTGTCTCAATACCTAGCGATAATGGAGACACGTCTAATAGTAGTACGTCTTTAACGTCGCCTGCTAATACACCACCTTGAATTGCCGCGCCTACTGCTACAGCTTCATCAGGGTTAACATCTTTACGTGGCTCTTTACCAAAGAACTCAGCAACAGTTTTTTGTACTAGTGGCATACGTGTTTGACCACCTACTAAAATGATATCGTTAATATCATTTACAGATAAATCAGCATCCGCTAGTGCACGTTTAAGTGGCTCAATTGACTTAGTTACTAAGTCTTCAACTAATGACTCAAGTTTAGCACGCGTTAGTTTAACGTTCATGTGCTTAGGACCTGTTGCATCGGCAGTTACGTACGGAAGGTTAACTTCTGTAGATTGTGCAGATGATAATTCGATTTTCGCTTTTTCAGCCGCTTCTTTAACACGTTGCATAGCAAGCGGATCGTTTTCTAAATCGATACCTTGGTCTTTCTTGAACTCAGCTACTAGGTAGTTGATTACACGGTTATCGAAATCTTCACCACCTAAGTGAGTGTCACCGTTTGTAGCAAGTACTTCAAATGTGTGCTCGCCTTCAACTTCATCAATTTCAATGATAGATAAATCGAAAGTACCACCACCTAAGTCGTATACTGCAACAACGTTTTCACCTTTGTTTTTGTCCATGCCGTAAGCAAGGGCAGCAGCTGTTGGCTCATTGATGATACGTTTAACTTCAAGACCCGCAATACGACCAGCATCTTTTGTTGCTTGACGTTGTGAATCGTTAAAGTATGCAGGTACTGTGATTACAGCTTCAGTTACTTCTTCACCTAAGAAGTCTTCTGCCGTTTTCTTCATTTTTTTAAGTACTTCTGCAGAAATTTGTGGTGCAGCGCGTTTTTCACCGCCTGCTTCTACCCATGCATCGCCGTTATCAGCTTTAATGATTTTAAACGGCATAATGCCGATATCGCGTTGTACTTCTTCGTCTTCAAAACGACGACCGATTAAACGCTTAATTGCAAATAACGTGTTAGTTGGGTTAGTAACCGCTTGACGCTTAGCAGGCTGACCTACTAGTGTTTCGCCGTCTTGCGTGTAAGCAATAATAGACGGGGTTGTGCGATCGCCTTCCGCATTTTCAATAACACGTGCTTTATCACCATCAAGTACTGCAACACAAGAGTTTGTAGTACCTAAATCGATTCCAATAATTTTACCCATGAATCTTCTCCAACTTCAAATTCGTTAATACGTTCGATGACTAGTAAATAGGGATGCCACAAAGTGAATTCAACTGTAAAAATGAAAAAAAATTCATTTTTTGTAATTTATTTAACAAAAAACCTTAATAAAAGTAGGGTTTGATGTTTTTTGCGCCAAATACACCCCTTCAACTCAACTAGTCTGACCAGTTGATATGTGTTATATATGTTTAATAATGATAATTTCAAGGATATTAACGATGCATTTTGATGACTTATTAAAACAAGCCTCTGCTATTTCTAGCACGTCTTCGGCTGCGCTCACCGCTCACAGCAACACAATGGAATTTCCGGCTAATTGGTGCCAAGGTAGAACCGCCTTTGGTGGCCTTTCTGCTGCACTACTTTATCAAGCAATCAGAAAACACATTGACCCAAGTAGACGATTACTTTCTTTGAGTACTAATTTTGTGGGGCCATTGCTTGCTGATACGCCTTTTTCGATGTCAGTTGAAATTTTACGCCAAGGTAAAAGCAGTACTCAAGTATTAGCTAAAGTGATTCAAAGTGAGCAAGTGTGTGTAATTGTCCAAGCGTGCTTCGCTATTGATAGGCAATCAGGTGTTAACGTACCAGTAAGTAAAGAAATGGGATTAAAGCCTGTAGATGCACGACATACATTGCCATTTATTCAAGGGCAAATGCCTGAGTTTTTCCAGCATGTTGATTTATGCCCGCAGCAAGGCGCTATGCCATTTAGTGCTGCTGAGACTTCGCATTTAGGTGGTTGGATGCGTTTTAAACACACTCCCGAAACCATTACAGAAGCGCATATCATTGCACTAACAGATGCTTGGCCACCCACATTACTGCAAATGTTTAAGCAACCTGCGCCAGCAAGTAGCATGTCGTGGTATTTAGAATTTGTGCAAGAGCCAACACTTACACCTGGAGAGTGGTTAGGCTTTGAAGCAATCACACATCATGCAAAAGGTGGCTACGGATTAGAAGATGGCTGTATTTGGTCGCAGTCAGGGGAGTTGATTGCATTAACACGTCAAACCGTTGCTTTATTTGATTAAACACCGCTTGGCTTGCTGTTAACCACTTATTATTTGTTGATATTTACCCTTTACTTTTATATTTGGCCGCCATTATTAAATGCTTTTTTTGAGTACTAAGTTGCTAAAATAAGCAAGGCACTGGGCTTTTAGTAAATTGGGTGAATATTAACGGGTAATGAGTGTGTATTGTTATAGTAATGGAATATGCGCTCATTGGAGATAATTACATCTACCCTGTTTTCTTATGGCGGAATTGTCGCGCTGGCAGCAATCACAGCAGGCTTTTCACTGAGCAGCATCCATTGCCGGGTTTATAAAAAATAGCTATTAAAGCTAAGTTATAACAGCCTCATACCTACCCTTAACAAAGTGTTATTGCGCCTAATGATGAATCGCGTTGTATTAATAACCCAAATATAGCAAAATTGCCTAAACATTCTTCTTTGATGGTTATAACTTGCAAACGATTTGCCCGTGCTGCGATTTAATAATTGATATACCTGCAATAGCCAATAAGCAAATGGCTGTGTGTCCGCATTGTCACCATAAGTTGTGCGAAAGCGATGTAAATAACGACACTAAAGTGGTCGCACTCAGTATTGGCTCATTACTTATGCTATTAAGTAGCATGTTTTACCCGTTTATTTCGTTTAGTAGTAGCGGTATTACGCAAACCATCACCCTACCCGATGCCGCCCGAATTTTATTTAATTACGATAGTGAGTTACTTGGTTTATTTATTGACTTAAGTATTATTGCGCTACCAATGAGCTTACTGCTCATTCTTATTCCTATGCACCTTGGGCTTTTACAATCTTTGCCAAATGGTATTGCTAGACGTTTACTCAAATTTACCTTGGCTCTTGAGCCGTGGATCATGTCTGAAATATTTTTAATTGGTGTACTGGTCAGCATGGTTAAGATTATGTCGCTTGCCGACATTAGTTTTGGGACCAGCTTCTGGGCTTATATTGGCTTTGTTGTTATGTACATTGCCGCGCTTGCTCATGTAAACAAGCCTCGTCTATGGGCACAAATTAAGCCCGCCATAACACTTGATGACACATCACATGCTAAACGCGCTATTGATCGCAACATAAAAGCCTGCCATGTATGCCACCAACTTTGTAAAGATGACTATTGTCCGCGTTGCCACACTAAAACTCACATAAGAAACCCCAACAGTGTTCAAAAAGCAGCGGCTTGGTTAGTCACCTCAGTGCTTTGTTATATACCTGCAAACTTATTACCAATAATGCATACCACCAGTCTTGGCGATACATCACCGTCAACCTTAATTGGCGGCGTACTGACACTTTGGAAAAGTGGCTCCTACCCCATTGCCGCCATTATATTTTTAGCCAGTGTGGTGGTGCCTTTAGCCAAAGCCCTTGTGCTAAGTTTTTTATGTTTTATGGTGGCAAAACCTGCTAACAAGCATACAAAAGGCTATACTAAAATTTATCAACTTACTGAATTTATTGGCAAATGGTCAATGATTGATGTATTTGTTGTTGCTATACTCGTCGCCTTAGTGCAATTAGGTAATTTAATGTCAATTACGCCTGGGCTAGGCATTGTATTTTTTACTGTTATGGTAATATGCCAAATGATGGCTGCACATGCGTTTGATCCACGCTTGTTGTGGGATACACCAAAAAACAAACATTCAGAGAATAAAGCATGACCGAAACGGCTAATGTAACAAACAAACCAAAAATCTCAGCTATTTGGATTATACCGCTAATAGCCTTATTAGTTGGTATTTGGATGTTGTATCAATATCAAGCAAATGTAGGCCCTACTATTTATATAAAAATGCCCCATGCAGAGGGCATTATTGCAGGTAAAACAGAAATAAAGGTGCGCAGTGTTAAAATTGGTCAAATTGACGCTATACGCCTATCTGACTCGCAAGATAGCGTAATTGCCCGCGCACAAATAGACAGAAATTATAACGAACTACTCACCGAAGATGCCAAAATTTGGGTTGTTAAACCCCGTATAGACGAGACTGGCATTAGCGGCATGAGTACGCTTTTGTCGGGTGTTTATTTAGAGTTTTCCCCAGGGGAGAGTAAAAAACTTAAAGAGCGTTTTGTATTACAAGACGAGCCCGCCCTTATTGGTAAAGATGTGAAAGGTGGGCGTTTTCAATTACTCAGCTACAATGCTGAGGTACTCGAAGTTAGTACAGGCATATTTTTTAAAAATTATAAAATAGGCCAAATAGAAACCGCTACCTTTGACTGGAAAAACCAAGCAATGAAGTACGGCATTTTTATTAATGAGCCGTATCAAAACCTCATAACATTAAACTCTATTTTTTGGGTTAATGCAGGGATTGAAATCGACTTATCAGCCGATGGTATTAATATAAGTACTGGCTCACTGAGCAAGCTTCTCAAAGGCGGTATTTCGGTTGGCTTACCCGATCAACAAGCACCTGGCGATATTGCACAAAACGGCCACAACTTCTCGTTGAGTCAAAGCTACAAAGAAGCCTTGGAAGAGCGCTTTTACGATTTTGATTACTACATTATTGACTTTGAACAATCAATACGAGGCCTACGCCCCGGTGCCCCGGTGGAATATCGTGGCACTCGAATTGGTACAGTGGTAGAAGCGCCCGCTAACGTTATTATTGATGGTAAACCCGCGCACTTTAAAAACCACAATACAGCGGTGCCTGTACTGATTAAAATAGAGTATGGCCGTTTATATCACGATAGCGCAGCGGCCAGAGAATTTTGGCAAAGCAGCCTAACAGGTTGGATAAAAAGTGGTATGCGTGCCTCTTTAAAGCCCGGCAACCTTTTAACTGGCGCAGTGTATGTTGATTTTGATATATACCCCGACGCCCCTAAAGCGCATTTAGCAAAGCTTGCGAAGTATGATGTTTTTCCAAGTATATCCAGCGGCATTACCGTGCTTGCCGATCAGGTCTCGGATGTGCTTAACAAGGTAAACAGCTTAAAAATCGAAGACAGTCTCGCGCAAATGCAGGCTACATTTAGTGACTACCAAGCCCTCGCTAACGAAATGCGTGCGTTATTAAGCCAAAAAGAGACACAAAATTTGCCCGGCGACTTTAATCGTAACTTTGATAAAATGACTAAAAGTATGGAGCAGTTTGAAGTGACCATGCGTCAATTTGATAAAACCATGGCTAGCTATCAGGCAGGCTCTGAGTTTCACCATCAATTACAGCAAACATTACTTGAATTTAAACGTTTAAGTGAGGAAATTCAGCCGCTGACACGTGGCTTAAATGAACAACCAAATATGTTTATTTTTGATAAATCACTCCCTGCTGATCCACAACCAAGGAAGCAATAATGAAACACTTATTTTTAGCCATCACTGTGTTAATCACTCTTGCAGGGTGCAGTGCGTCAATTCAAACAGCAACGCAGTATTATCAGTTTGAACAACCCATTGCTTCATCATCCCGTCATGTTAAAGAAACAGATGCGCAGCTTAGAGTACAAACTGTGGCACTTAGAGGCGCATTAAATAATTTAGGCATAGCGATGAAAATAGATAACAATCAAATTCACGCAGCAAATTACAATCTGTGGGGGGAATCGCCTGATGTTATGCTTACCGCTACAGCGCAACAAACCCTTTTCAATGCCATGCCTAATTGGATGGTCATCAAGGGCTTACCGGTAATTACCGAGCTTGATCAGCAAACGTTTTACGAGCTTGAGTATGAAGTACACCACTTTAATGGAGATATGCAAGGCAACGCTGATATCTCAGGGTTATGGCGCTTGTATTACACCCATCCAGAAACCGGCCGCAGCTTGATTAGCGTACATAATTTTTCACATATAGTGCCTATAGATGACGACGGTTACGATGGTTTAGTGGCCACCCTTGAGCAAACCTGGTACAACATAAATTTAGATGTGGCAAAAGCGATAGAGAAAGCACGTATTTAAACACTAACTATAGGGCGGTTTTATGGTCACTAAAAATCGCCCTCCTCCCCTATTTATTTAAACAGAGCAAAATGCAGCCAATTTTGCTACCGATGCTCAAGCTATTATCATTCTAACATTCGTATTAATGCCAATTTGCTTAATTAAGTGAACCATTTTGAAGCGTTTAGAACGTATTGGTAGCTGGCCAAAAATTCTAATCATTTGTGATAAAAGAGAATTAATAACGCATATAGCGACATGTTTAGCCCCATAAAATGATTACGTATTATTGCGCATGGGTATAAGTTATCAGCTAATTGATGCGTATAGCCTAAAGAAAATATAAAAAACCCAGTACATATTTGCACTGGGTTTTGCGTTAAATACATAATCTATACAAAATTATTTTTGTAATTTTATTCCTTTGTAATAGGTTTCCAGCGATTTAATTTTCGTTTGATTTGGCAAATCTGCAAAGTCGCTTTCTGTAAACTTAGTACCACGTAGTTGCACATTTAAACGTGCAGCTTGCGGGTTTAACATAGTTTGTTTGTAATACTGCTTAATATCTTCAAGCGTTACTTTTTCGACTTCATCAATTAGTTTTTGTTTGGAGTCAAAATTAAAGTTTTCGCGGTACCAATCTGTAATGAGAGGCCCCATCTCATCGCTTAAGTTTTTAGGTTGCTCTTTGAGAGATACAAGCGTAGCGTTTTTAAGTTGGGTAAAGGTATCTAAACTCATATTATCAAGCTCTACCGCGTACTCTTTTTTGAATTGATCAAAACGTGCCTGAATTTCTTTTGGCCCTTTAACCGGCGTTTGTATGAACAAGCCGATTGCCGAGTAATCCTCTATTGGGCGAGCCAACGCACCTACAGCATATGCAAGTTGCTCTTCGGTACGCATTTTGTCAAACGCAACCGTTCTAAAGTGACTTTGTAGTACTGCAGCTTGTGCTTTTTGTTTATAGCCGGCTATTGGGTGTACGCTCATATCTACAACAGCTACATCAGCTACATCAATATCTTTTTGAAGTACCCATGTTTCGCCAGGCTGCGGTAACCATGCTTTACTGCGCGCAAACTCACTCGATGTATGATTGCTTGGTAAAGTGGCACTTAATTCATTGGCTATCGATTCTATATCTTGTTGGTTGTAATTACCGTAGCTAAATACACGTAAATCGTTGGTGGCAAACGTGGCTGTTTTTAGCTTGTTTAAATCGGCAACGCTTAACGCTTCTGCCGCTTTTATCAGTGCCTCTGTATCAAAGCTGCCTGTGCGGGTAAGTTTAGAGTAAGCGCCAAATGCCTGTGCATACGGAAATTGCTTTTGCTGATTTAACAAGCCACGTTTGTAGCGATCAATTGCTTGGTTAAATGCTTGTGCTGTTACCTCGGCTTTTAACCCGCTTAGCGCTTGTTTTAAAAGTACATCTTGCTTATCGGTAAAGCCACTCATTGATAAAACTAAACCATTACTTGGCGCAAGGTTTACGCTCATGCCGGCAATGGCGGCTTCGGTGCTTAATTGGCTTTGTTGCATGTTATATAAGTCAGCCCATACTGCGTATAGTACTTCAGCCTTAATATCGTTTAAGCCAGGTTGAGTATTAATATATACCTCAACCAGCCCCTTGGGCTGGGCTGCAAATTTTTGGCTTGCTTGGCGCCATACTTTTACGCCGTTTTTGTCGTAAGCCAATTCAGGGTGTTCTTGCTCTTTAAACTTGGCTGTTTTAATGGCAAAGCTTTCTGGTAGTAAGTTATTTACACTGGGTAAAGCAAGCTTAAACTCGCTTGATGTTTTCCAACTGGCAATTTCGGCATCGCTAATATCTTCAATACGGTATTTACCGTCATAAAAATGCAGTTGCGAGTCGGTTTCTTCTTGTTGCGAAATATACCATACGCGCAGCGTATCGGGATTTAATTGTTTAAGTACTGCGTTTATCGCCTCTGCGTCAAATTTGGCATAATAATAAGGCGCATCAATGGCATGATTTAATGGATAATCTTGCATGCTGCCAGTAAGCGCGCTGACATAGCTAAACTCATCGCCTTTTTCTAAAAACTTAAATTGATTGCTAAGCGATGTACGAATTTCGTTAAAGTACTTAGCGTCTACACCTTCTTTTTTAATCAGTTCAATGTATTGCATAATAGTTGCGACAATTGTTTCGCGGTTTTTCATGCCTTCATCGGTTAATTCTAGCGAAATAGTCAGCGCGCCGTAATTGCCATACTGACTAGGCGACGGTGACGCGGTTAATTGCGATACCCAGCCTTTGTCACGCAGTAATTGTGCAGGGCTACCTGGCATTTCATTACTCAATAAATAAGTAACATAACGATTAGGTTTAACCGCAAAGTCGCTGCTATTGTTATTAATAGTAAACTCAAGTTGCAGCTGTTTTACATCTTCATTTGGTGAATAGTACACTTTTTTGCCACCGGCTTTATCAAAATCAAGCTCTGCGGTAACAGATGGTTTTTCAATGTGTTTATTTTCAATATCGGCAAAATAAGTTCTCGCTTTTTGCTCCATTTGCTCAATTGGCAAGTTTGAGATAAGCGCCACTTTCATAATGTTAGATGAATAGTATTTATTGTAAAAATCGACTGTTTCTTTGTGTAATTTGCTACCTTCTTTGTCTCCTAACGTTTCTAGATTACCAATTAAAAAGCGGTTAGCTGGGTGATCCCCCATCATTTTACGGGCGAGTTTAAATTGGCCAAAAAAGTCCATTTCTCGGCGCATAGACCACTCGGCATTCACAGCGTTTTTTTCTTTATCTGCATACTCTGGGTAAAGCTTAGGGGCTTTAAAAAAGTCAGCAAAACGGTCTAGCGCTTCATCAAAAGCGTCGTTATTAATTTTAAACATGTAGTTGGTAATATCCAGCCAAGTATACGCATTATTTACCCCGCCATTTTTAGTCATAAAGTCGGAGTAGCCTTTGGTATCTGGGTAGCGCTCTGTGCCTAAAAAAAGCATATGCTCTAAGTAATGTGCCATACCTTGCTGCATCATAGGGTCGTGCAGTAAACCTACACCTACACTTAACGATGCAGCTGATTTTTCAGCGCTTGGATCAGAGACTAAAATAACTTCTATTTCGTTTTCAAGCTTTAGGGTTTTATATTCACGCGTGTCATTTGGGCTTACAACTAATGTGTCTGAGAGTAAGGTGCTTTGCGAAGAACTAGCAACCGGTGAGGTAGATGATGTATTTGTACAGCCACTTAAAACTGCTAAAGCGATGGCGCTAAAACCAAGAATTTTTTTCATTTTGTTTTTCCATTAAAATTGCGCTTAGGATGCGCTAAAAACAACATAACAGGACTAAATTAACACTAACAATTAAGGGTTTACCACAAAATAATACTAATTTATGTAACACATTGTGAAAAACACCTGCATACTTAAAGTCAGTAAAATAATAACGAAGGAAATAGGATGGAAAAAATAATAATACTCGCCATGTTTGCACAAGTAACGTTATCGCTAATTGTAATGTTAATTATGGGCAAACGACGCTTTGCGGCTGCAAAAAACAAACAATTACAGTTGAGTGATTTTAAAACCATGCGCCTTGATAACGCAGGCGATACCGTACGCGTAGCCGATAGAAACTTTACTAATCAGTTTGAAATACCTGTGCTTTTTTATATCGGTTGTATTGTTGCACTGCAACTTAACAGCGCCAGCTATTTAATAACTGCGCTTGCGTGCTTATTTGTTATTTCGCGTGTTGTGCATACGGTTATTCATATTGGCAGTAATAATGTAAGAATGCGCTTTAATGTTTTTTTACTTGGCTGCGCCAGCGTGTTTGCTTTATGGCTTGCGATTGTTTGGCGAATTTTAGCATTTTAGCAAAAGCGGCTTTATTAGCCGCTTTTTATTTATTGTTTAATGCATTGTTAGGGCCTGTTTATCTTTCGAGGTTAAATTTGCAGCAGTCTGTTTGGTAATTAGGCAAAGCAGAGCCTATGTAGTGTGGTTGCTCCCCATAAATAGGCGATAACGTAGCATAAATGCCAAACAGGCGCTGCCCGAAAGGGTTCTGCCTAGGGGGCATTTACTCTTTGTTGCTCGGTTTTTACTTAGCCCACTAGGTTACAAACCTCGCGCCGCGATTAAACGCCCCTAGATTGAACAAACTTTAATCCTGAAAGGTCAACAGGCCCTAATATTTGGCGCGATTTAAGCGTGTACCCACTCCAAGCAGTGCAATTAAGCAAAAGCCAACCCCCATACTCCCACCCGAGCTACTTACCGAACCAGCCTCAGAGGGTGAATCCTCTTGGCTTATTAATGTATTAGCTATTGGGTTTAAGCCGGCAGATGAAAGCGGGTCGTCATCTAATACCACCACACTATTAATAGTTACAAAGTTAGCGCTGCTCAGAGCGACATCGCTACTTGAGCATTGCTCACTGGTTATATCAACTAACGGAATATCACCACAGTGTACCAACCCTGCAATACTATCGAGCGTCGCTTGGCCTTGCGCTGTAATTTGTCCAAATACTGTAAAACCGCCATTTTGAGTATCAAGCGCTTCGCTATTATCAACCATATTAAAGAACCACTGGCTCGTTGCGCTGTTTTCATCGTTGGCTAATTTAGCCATCGCGATTGTGCCCTTCACATTAGATAAAACAGGCTCATTAACAACAGCAGGTTTAGTGGTTATTGGCACTAATTCGTCGGTAAATGTAAAGCCACCGCCTTGTATTACAAAGTCGCTGGCTGAGCGGTGTATAACAGTTTGGTTATATGCGTCATCTTCAATATAACTTAAAAAGTTAGCAACCGTATTGGGGGCTTGTTGATCAAACAAGTTAATTTGTATTACACCGTGCGAGGTTTGCATTTCAACAATGGTGGCTTGGCTAGTAAAGCACGAAAACGCAAGTAGCGAGCCAATCAAGCACTTTTTCATTATGAGTCCTTTTGTTATTGTTATTTAAAGTAAGTGTTAATACTAAACAACACTATACGCCATGCTAGAGCATTAATGGAGCGCAACTACAAATAGCACCGCTTTAGTTACATTTCATTACATATTATTTTAAATAACACTCACTTTATTTGCTTAATAAAAAGTTATTAATAATTTAATATTACTTTTATTAGCTGCAAATAAAAAAGGATAAAATAAGTACGTTATTTATCGTAAAATTAGTTTAAACTAACCGTCTAATAAATTAAGCACAGCATAATAAACGGGTATTTCATGCGTATAATTATTTTATTTTCAGTTATTTTATCTGTCATAGGTTGTACAAGCGCGCCTTTAAACACAGCCCCTTCCCCACAGTATATTACTGTATTACATACTAACGATAATCATGGGCGCTTTTGGCATAACGAAAAAGGCGAGTACGGTATGGCAGCGCGTAAAACGTTAATTGACGCTTTACGCAACAAAGCACAACAGCAAGGCCATGCAGTTCTACTGCTATCAGGGGGTGATATAAACACCGGTATACCTGAGTCAGACTTGCAGCATGCTGAGCCTGATTTTAAGGGTATGTCATTACTGGGATACGATGCTATGGCTATTGGTAACCATGAATTTGACAACCCGCTTAGCGTTTTAGCTAAGCAGCAACAATGGGCTAACTTTCCATTACTGTCTGCAAATATTTTTGATAAAGCAACCGGAGAAAACGCTTTTCAAGCTTATCAAATTTTCGAAAAAAATGGCTTAAAAATCGCGGTTATTGGGCTTACTACCACAGACACAGCTAAAATAGCTAACCCTCAATATATTGGGCATTTAGAATTTAAAGACCCTGCTGAGGTCACCGCATCCCTTGCTAAAAAAATTAAGGCGCAATATAACCCCGATATTATGATTGCAGTGACACACATGGGCCATTATGTAGATGCAAACTTTGGTATTAATGCGCCAGGTGATGTGACGCTTGCGCGCTCTCTACCTACAAATACTTTAGATATGATTATTGGCGGTCATTCGCAAGAGCCTGTTTGTATGGCTGGAAAAAATAAAAATGACGACAATTTTAAACCTGGACTTGCATGTAAGCCTGATCAGCAAAACGGCACATGGATTATGCAAGCGCATGAATGGGGTAAATATGTAGGTAAAGCAGAGTTCAAACTAGAAAATGGCACGCTGACCTTACTAGATTACAAATTAATGCCAGTTAATTTATATGTAGATGAAGTTCAAGCCGATGGGTCAAGTAAACAAGTATTAGCAAATCAATACATTGAGCCTGATCCTACTTTAAAAGCTTTTTTGGCTACGTACCAAGCCAAAGGCGCAAAACAAATTGCTGGAAAAATTGGCAGTGTTGATGCGCGCTTAGAGGGCGATAGAAACAAAGTACGTTACCAACAAACCAACTTGGCACGCGTGATAATTCAAGCACAAATGAATGTAGTCGGTGCCGATTTCGGCCTTATTAGTGGTGGCGGGATCAGAAGTTCAATTGAAGCCGGTGATATTAGCTATAAAGATATTTTAAAAGTGCACCCGTTTAAAAATCGCATTACCTATATGGACTGGCAAGGAAATGATCTATGGGATTACTTAGAGACAGTCACTGGCTTCCCTGTTGATGCGGGGGCCTATTTGCAATATCACAAATTGGCATTCACTCGTAAAAATGGCAAATTAGTCAGTGTATTTATTAACGGTAAACCGCTTGATAAAAATAAAACCTATCGAATGAGTTTGAATAGTTATAACGCATCAGGTGGTGATGGTTACCCCGCAATAAATAAACTTAAAGGCTTTGTGAGCACAGACGAAACCGATGCACAGGCACTTAAAACGTTTATCATGCAACATAGCCCACTTAAAGCTGCGGAGTTTGCACCTAAATAAAAAAGTTTTTAAAAAGGAAAGTAGCTGGCTACTTTCCTTTTATTTCGATATTTCCCTTTGCAATATTTATTAACGCATAGCTATGTAATCGAGACCTCGAACCTTCGCCATAGGCTTTAGGCGGATAGTAAATATCTTTCATATCAGGGTGCTCTGATAATACCTCATCTAAAGCTGCACGTATCTCGCTTAATGTTTTTTCTAAACTGCTATTAAAATTTGGGCGCTTGCGTATAGTGTGCCCAAGCTCAATCAACCTGTAAAAGTACTTATTAGCCAACTCTATAAGCTCATCTGGCACATATTTATTTTGATTTAGCACAACATCACGGTTATCTCTGCAAAACTCTATCAAGGCTAAATAAAAGCATAGCGGCTTGTTTGCTAAACACACCGTATTTTCTGGAAAGTAATTATTGCTGAGCGTTTTAGTGTTTAAATCAATAATCAGTACAAGCTCTTTAGGCGTGCTTACCTCTGTATTGGCGTTTTGTGGCGTACCTTTTACCTCAGCAGGCATTTCCGTAATAGATTTTAACCATTTACTGAATAAAACACTCAAGACTAAGAATAACAAACAAATCAAAAACCGAGTTTCTGACCAAAATTGTGCGTTTTTCTCGAATACTAAAGAGACATGCGTGGTACTCGACTTAAGTGTTCTTACAAATTGATTTGGTTTTAAAACTAAAGGCTTTGCAGACTTTGGCACAATTTTAACTAAACGTAAGTTGTTGCCTAAATAATCGTTAAGCTTTATTAAATAGTCTTGCACTGCATGCTGATTACCCGAGTGCTTTAAAAGAGCGTTAGAAAGCGCAATTAACGGCAAGTCTAGGGCTACTTGTTTTTCCGTTTCGATAACCTGGTGTTTAATGACGTGATTCTGCTCGCTAATGACAGAGACATAGAATACAAAGCAATTAATAAAAAAAACAGCACAGCCAAAAACAACATATTTATACTTATCCATTTTTAATGCTCTCATCTTTTGCTGTTACGTGTTCTGAGGTGCAATCCCAGTATGATTGTGCTTCTTTGTAATAGCTTAATGTTTGTTCTTTAGACATATCAAGAATATGACGCTGCACAGCGCATAATAGGTCAGTATTATTTTGCTGCATTTTTAAATACCAACGTGAACCTGAAATTTTGTTACTTAAGGGCGTTATATAATTTTTTGAAAAACGCTCGGCGTCACTCTCTTTCCAAAAAGATGCAATAATATCTACCTGCCCATTAGCTAATAAATCACGAAGCTCGCTGTGTGAACTTGCATAAGTAATGTCTAAGTTGCCTTGGTTTATATTTAAATCTTTAAACACCTTTTTGGGTAATATATGGCCAGAGCGGCTTGTAGGGTAATCCAACAAGCCTATGCGCTTATCTAAAAAGTACTGTTTTGTTAAGCGAGGTTTTTCCTTTGAAGAAATAAAGTACGCTGTATAATCAGAAAAGCCCACAACGGCTTGGTAGTTGTAGGTAAGCTCAGCATTAAAAGCGTTCATTATATTATTTTTTGCAAGTACCAGATCCGCTATCCCTTTACCCACAAAGTCAAAGCTTTCTGTTGTGCTATCGCCCCAATAACCTTTAACAGAACCATATTGCTTAGTTACTACTGAATCAACGCAAAGCGACTCAGTAAGTCGCTCTGCAACACTTTGCGAGGGCGTAAATACAATGAGCTGATTTTTGTTCTCACTTGCCGTGGTATAACATTGTGTTGACGTTTTTATTAATTCTGGAAAAGTAATTTCGTCACTGTTTACGCTTACATTTCCTACAGACCACGCAGCAACCATAACCAGAAACAAAAGTGTAACAAACGACAGTTTATGTAACATGACCTCTATAAACCCCACCAATAAGGTGTACCTAACAATGCAAAGGCTATATTTGAACAATATTTCTTACTTATTACAATAGGTAATTTTACCCATATATCATAACTAGCTGAAATTAAAGGGTTATGAATAAGAAATAATGAATACTCTTGACTCCTTCCTATATTAAGTAAAAACAATCACAATGCTCATACCAGCTATATAGGTGAATAAAAATAAATGCAGAAAACATTAATGCGCATTAAAATTGCTACTCTCGTAGCAACAACGTTAATAATTAGTGCTGTTTTTACAACAAGTAAATCGTATGCATGGGGCCAAAATGGCCACCGTATCGTTGGTTATATTGCTGAGCAACACTTAACCAACCAAGCCGTTCATAATTTAGCACCACTTTTGGAAGGTCAATCATTAGCTAAAATAGCGACTTGGGCTGATGAAATGCGATCTAACCCTGAGCTATTTTGGCGTAAAAAATCTTCTCGCTGGCATTACATAAATCTTCCCAAAAATAAAACGCTTTCCCTAAATCACGCACACACACACAGCAAAGATGATGTTACAAACATTCTAGAAGGTATCTACTTCTCTATTAATACACTCCAGTCATCGACTACTTCACTTCAAGAAAAACAGTTTGCTTTAAAGTTTTTAGTTCACTTGGTTGGCGACAGCCATCAACCATTTCATGCTGGGCGAAGTGAAGATAGAGGCGGCAATTTAATTAAGGTCGATTTTTTTGATAACGAGACCAATTTGCATAGCCTTTGGGACACTGGATTAATAGAAAATGAGAATCTAGCTTATACTGAATACGCTAAATTTATAGATACAAACGATACATCACTCATTAAAACCTACTTGCAGAGTAGCCCTACTACGTGGCTTATGGAGTCTCACAAACTGGCTGAAGAAATTTATAACTCAACCGATGACGAAGTGAGCTATAGTTATGTTTTCAAATACAATCCTCTTGTTAAGCAGCGTTTACAAAAAGCAGGCATTAGACTTGCGGGTGTATTAAACTATTTATTTGATTCATCAGAAGATAATAAAAACTTAAAAATAACGATAAAATAACAATCAACCTATAAATAAAAACCTACACACGGGAATTAATTTATGTTTATACACGGTTTAGAGTATAGCTAAAATAATAAAGCTGAAAATGCATTGATTACAAAGTGTAATTAACTATAGAGGGAGTTATATAAGTTACATTTCATAATACTGTCATATAATGTCGGTAACATAACAATAAGTAATTAATCCATATTTAGTTAAGTATACAAGTATAAATTGTGCAAATTAATTTTGCATATTACAAGAGTATACCCTTAGTGAAAAACGCTGGGGTTATACGACTTAAAATAACAATTTAATTATAACTTTCACGGGAAATGAAAATGAAGACTAAACTTCAAAAAACAGCACTCTCACTTGCTATCGCTGCATGTGTTAGTGTAAGTGGCGCTGCATTCGCCAACGAAACCACCTCTGCGATTAAAGGGCAAATTACTGGTCCAAATGGTAACCCTGCTCCAGGTACTAAAATAACAATTTTACACGTACCGTCTGGTTCAGTTAAAACAACTGAAGCGAATGATGCGGGTTACTTTACTGCTAAAGGCCTTCGTGTTGGTGGTCCGTACAAGGTAATTGTTGATTCTGATGTCTATGCTGACCAAGAATTCAATAACATTATCCTTAATATCGGTAACGATTACCCAGTAAATGCTTCACTTGAGCCACAATCAAGCATGGAGCAAATTGTTGTTACTGGCGCGCCTATCAGCTCTATGTCTGGTGGAACTGGTCCAGCATCTACATTTACATTAACTGATCTTGAAAACACGCCTGCTATTAACCGTGATTTAAAAGATATCATTCGTATTGACCCGCGTATCACAATTGACGATAGCCGTGGTTCAATTAACTGTGGTGGTGGTAACCCTCGTTACAACAGCTTAACGCTTGATGGCGTTCGTATGAACGATAACTTTGGTTTAAGCTCTAACGGTTACCCAACTATTCGTGCACCTTTCTCTTTTGATTCAATTGAACAGGTTTCAGCTGAGCTAGCACCATTTGACGTACAGTACGGTGGCTTTACTTCGTGTAACATCAATGCGGTAACTAAGTCAGGTGGAAATGAAGTTCACGGTGGCATCTTCTATGATTACACAAGCGATTCATTAAAAGGCGATAAAATCGAAGGCGAAGACGTTGATAACGGTAACTACACCGAAAAACGTTACGGCTTTAACGTTGGTTTACCGTTAATCGAAGATAAACTGTTTTTATTCACTTCATACGAAAAGCTTGAAGGTGTACAACAGTTTAACTACGACGGTTTAAGCAGCGGCAGTGTAACTGCAGATGATATTGCTCGTATTACAAACATTGCTCAAACTGTATATGGCTATGACGTAGGCGGTATGCCTTCAAGTATGCCTGTTGAAGATGAAAAAATCTTAGTTAAATTAGATTGGAACATCAACGAAGATCACCGTGCAAACTTAATCTACAACTACAACGACGGTAATACAGTTTCACAGTCAGACACTGGTTCTAGCCGTGTTTCACTATCAAACCACTTTTACGACCAAAGTGCAGAATTTACTTCAATCATTGCTTCAGTATACTCAGATTGGTCAGATGATTTTTCAACTGAAGTTCGTATTGGTAAATCAGAACTAGATGCAACGGTACAATCACTTGATGCTGCAAGCAGCTTTGGTGAAATGCAAATAAGCACAGGTAACGGTGGTACAGTTTACATTGGCCCAGATGACTCTCGTCAATCAAATGATCTAGATTACGATACCACTACATTTAAAGTAGCGGGTACTTACTACCTTGACCAACATACCATTACAGCTGGCTATGAGTTTGAAGAGTTAGAAGTATTTAACTTATTCGTACAGCATACTGAAGGCGAGTACCGTTTCTATAACGAAAGAGATTCAGACGTAACGGGTATTGATTTATTTGAGCAAGGTATCGCAAACGCTGTTTACTACAACAATGCTGCCGGTACTAATGATCCTAACGATGCGGCTGCAAGTTTCTCATACGCTCAGCATACGTTTTATGTTCAAGACGAATACGCATTTACAGACTTAGATGCAAACATCACGTTTGGTTTACGCTACGATAAATACACAAGTGATGACGTACCAAACTTTAACCAAAACTATACTGACCGCTATGGTTTTAGTAACCAAAGCACGTTTGATGGTATTGATTTACTTCAACCACGTGTTGGCTTCCAGTGGTATGCAACAGACGAGTTAGAAGTTCGTGCTGGTGTTGGCTTATTCTCTGGTGGTAACCCAAATGTGTGGTTATCTAACTCTTACTCTAACGATGGTATTACAAACATCGGTACATTCCGCAGCTCGGTTGATTTATTCAACACGCCAAACGTAAATGGCGGCACGCCTGGTTTTGAAGTACCGCAAGAGATGTTTGATGAAGTTGCTAACACTGTAATTGGCTCAGGTGATGCTACAGTAAATGCAGTTGACCCAGACTTTGAAATCCCTTCTGAGTGGAAATACTCAATCGGTGCAACATACACAACTGAAAACGAGTATGTAATTTCACTTGATTACTTATACTCTAAGAAGAAAGATGC
This sequence comes from Pseudoalteromonas sp. P1-7a, assembly GCF_001401855.1. Lineage (NCBI taxonomy): Bacteria > Pseudomonadati > Pseudomonadota > Gammaproteobacteria > Alteromonadales > Pseudoalteromonadaceae > Pseudoalteromonas > Pseudoalteromonas sp. P1-7a. The sequence continues at coordinate 405,559 of NZ_LKDU01000001.1, forward strand.
TGCCTTAATGCGCGACATCGCACTTCAGGATTCGGGCGAAACTACATTTGATGGTCGTCCTATTTACGAGTCAATCGAAGGCCGTGATGGTGAATACCTTCTTACAAATGTAAGTGGTGATAGCGGTGATTCATCGGTTATTTCATTAGCTGTAAGCAAAATGTTTGACAATGGCGTAAGCGTTAACTTTGGTTACGCGTACACAGATTCAGACGATGTTAACCCAATGACAAGCTCTGTTGCGGGCTCAAACTACGGTAATATTGCGCTAACGGATCCTGGTAACCCTGGTGTTGCATCATCAGATTACGAAATCCCACATCGTTTTACTATGACGCTTGGCTACACGCATGAGTTTGTTGATGGTTTTGCTACTCGCTTTAACCTATACGGTGAAGCATACAAAGGCTTACCATACAGCTACACATTTGATGGGAGCGACGAAAATGTATGGGGCGATGCTAACTGGAATGGCGATCGTCAATTACTTTACGTACCACTTGAAAACGATCCTAACGTTGTTTACGACATGAGCGCTGATGAAATTAACGCGTTTAACGACTTTATCGCGTCTAACGGTTTAGAGCGCGGTGAAATCACTGGCCGTAATGCTGAAAACTCAGATTGGTTTGTTAAATTTAACTTTAAAGTTACTCAAGAATTACCAGGCTTTATGGATGGCCATAAAGGTGAAGCGTTCTTCGTAATTGATAACTTAACTAACCTATTAAACGATGATTGGGGCGTACTTAAAAAAGGTCCTTTCGTTGGCGCTAGCATGATTTCAACATCAATTGATGAGCAAGGCCGTTACGTATACTCTGGCTTTAACGAAAACAATGCAAATACATCAGTACAAACTGATGCGTCTTTATGGCAAATGCGTGTAGGTGTACGTTACACCTTCTAATCTCATTAGTATAAAGACTAAATGTTTATTAAAGCCCATCAACTGATGGGCTTTTTTTATACCAATCCGCCTAATTAACTGATCGAATTTAAGGGTTGGGATTATAAAGCCCCTTTTAGCTCTTTTAGTAAATTTAGCAATTGTGCTTGTTGTTGCTTGGTAAATTTTTTAGCTAATTGCGCTTCCCAGTTTTGTGCATCATGCGCTATCAGCTTGTAAATTGCATTGCCTTGCTCATTTAACATAACCTGAGTTACTCGCTTATCTTGCTGATTTAATTCAGCTTCTATATACCCTCTTTGTAGCAATGATTTAATAGCTCGCGAAACCGTTGACTTGTCCATATTGGCTTGTGTACATAAATCTTTAGCACTACTTTTGCCATATTGCGCCAAGTTTGCCAACACCCGCCATTGAGGAATCGTTAAGTCGTATTTTTGCTGATAAACACGCGCAAAATCATCGCTTATGTGATTTGCCATTTGGTTTAACTGATAGGGCAAAAAGTGCTCTAAATCTATTTTCATTATTGCTTTCTCATCACATTTACACACCATGAAAACTGTGCATTTTAATTTACAGGCTAAAACATGCGCCCATTTGAAATTACTCTCACATGAGAGTACTTTAAACTAATTAGGGTCTGTTGACCTTTCAGGATTGAAATTTGTTCAATCTAGGGGCCATTTAATCGCGGCGCGAGGTTTGTAACCTAGTGGGCTAAGTAAAAACCGAGCAACAAAGAGTAAATGACCCCTAGGCAGAACCCTTCGGGCAGCGCCTGTTTGGCATTTATGCTACATTATCGCCTATTTATGGGGAACAACCACACTGCATAGGCTCTGCCTTGCCTAATTACCAAACAGACTGCTGCAAATTCAACCTCGAAAGATAAACGGCCCTAGAAAGATAAAACACTGTCACTTTTACAGGATCATATTATGGCCAGCGAAATAAACTACATGAGCGGTTTTGGCAATGAGTTTGAAACCGAAGCGCTTCCCGGCGCACTGCCTGTTGGGCAATTTACCCCACAAAAAGTTAAATATAATTTATACACCGAGCAATTTAGCAGCACGGCCTTTACGGCGCCGCGTGCCGCTAATCGTCGTACGTGGCTGTACCGCCTTCGTCCATCGGTGGTACAAGGTGACTATACTGCAATAGATAATGCACTAATCAGAACAGCACCTATAACTGAAGCAATTACGCCCCCTACGATGATGCGCTGGAGCCCGATTGATATTCCCTCAAAGCCTACTGATTTTATTGATGGGTTAATTACAATGGCTGCAAATGGCAATGCCAATGGTCAATCGGGTATTGGTATTCATGTTTATGTGGCTAATAATTCTATGCAAGGGCGCTACTTTTGTAATGCCGATGGTGAGATGTTGTTTGTGCCTCAGCATGGCGAGTTGCTATTACACACTGAGTGCGGAAAGCTGACTGTAAAACCGGGGGAAATTGCCGTCATTCCTCGCGGGATTAAATTCTCGGTTGATTTAATAGATGAAACTGCACGTGGTTACATTTGTGAAAACTATGGCCATGCGTTTGAGCTTGCCGAGCGCGGCCCCGTTGGTGCAAATGGCTACGCCAACGACAGAGACTTTAAATACCCCGTTGCGTCATTTGAAGACAAAGAAGGTGACTTTGAATTAGTGACTAAATTTAATGGTAATCTCTTTAGCTGCCCAATCACTCATTCGCCTTTTGATGTGGTTGCATGGACTGGTAACAGCGCCCCGTACAAATACGATTTAGCCCGCTTTAATGTTATTAACACTGTAAGTTTTGATCACCCAGATCCCTCAATATTTACTGTACTTACCTCTCCCTCAGCCACTGAGGGCATGGCAAATGTGGATTTTGTAATTTTTCCACCACGTTGGATGGTAGCAGAGAATACGTTTAGGCCTCCTTATTATCATCGCAATATTATGAGTGAGTTTATGGGCTTAATAGAAGGGGTTTACGATGCAAAAGAGCACGGGTTTGTACCAGGAGGCGCTAGTTTGCATAATTGTATGTCGCCACATGGGCCTGAAGCCGAGGTATTCGAAAAAGCATCTAATGCTGAGCTCACACCACAAAAATACGAGAACACGCTGGCCTTTATGTTTGAGTCTCGTTACATAATATCGCCCACTAAATATGCCCTTGAAGGAAAAGAGCGCCAATCTAATTACACTCAATGTTGGCGTAGTATCACTAAACACTTTACAGGCGAGGAATAATGACAATGAAACTCTACAGCTACTTTCGCTCATCTGCTGCATACCGTGTTCGCATAGCACTTAATTTAAAAGGCATTGAACACGATATACAATTTGTTAATTTACTTAAATCTGAGCAGTTAGCTCAGCCTTACTTAGATAAAAACGTGCAAGGTTTATTACCCGCTATTGAAACAGAGGACGGTGTATTAGCGCAATCACTTGCTATATTAGAATGGTTAGATGAAAGTTATCCGCAAACGCCTCTGGTTTATGGGAATGCATGGCAAAAAGCGCAGATTCGTAACATAAGTTATGCCGTAGCGTGTGATATTCACCCTGTAAATAATTTACGTGTTTTAAAGTATTTATCAAATGAACTGAACGTTAATGACGAGGCGAAAAATAAATGGTACAGACATTGGGTTGAGGTCGGGTTTGAAAAAATTGAATCAATGCTAAGCGAAGACTGTGATTTTTGTGTAGGCGATAAACCATCACTGGCTGATATTTGTCTAGTGCCACAGGTATTTAATGCGTTGCGTTTTAATGTAGATATGGCTGCGTATCCAAAAATTGCAGCCATTTATGCACGCTGTAATGCACTGCCCGCTTTTAATGAAGCAGCGCCGCAAAATCAACGCGATGCAGTTTAACTTTTTAAAGCGCTGTGAATAACACTTACATGCTCTATTAAATCTAAGCCCAGATCGGTCAAATAGCCACCATCTGGGCTATCTATTACGCCTTTATCAAATAAGCGTTGCGCCGCACTTAATAAATTAGGCTCTGCGTCAGAATGTAACTTTATCCCCTGCATTTTGCTATCCCTAGGAAACTTAGCTAATAACGTAAATTCATCTATCATTATTTGATTAAATCGCATGTCTTCACCTTTTTATAGTTGTGTGTTTAAGTCAGTGTTGTATAACGCTATTACTTACCCTAGCATGTTTTTTAATCGTGTGTACTATTTTTAAACTATCAAAATTCGAGGTGGCTCATGCGCCATATTATGGTTTTATTTATTTTTACAATTGCGTTAACTCTTTCCCCTAGTAGCGATGCTAAAACAGTTAAAACACATTCTATTATTGACGCTAACGAGGTTATTAACGCTGGTAATATTTGTTGGTACGATAACAAACGTTATAGTGAAGGTGCGCTGATACAAGTACATTCTTTTACCTTAGTATGTGCGGCTAGTAACCCTCAGCATAATAACAGTAAGCTCATTTGGTTAAAATTAGATAAAAAAGGCAATCTTGTTTACCCCATAAAACCTAAAACCATTAGGGTCAATTAGCGCTATATGCGGATTTACGCTACAATGCGCACAGTTTAAATAAGTAGTATGGCTATGGATAATCAACCAAAGAATCCTCTTCACGGGGTAACATTAGAACAAATTTTAGTAGAGCTTGAACAACGTTTAGGTTTTAAAGCCATGGGCGAGCAAGTAAACATTAAATGTTTTACCGACTCGCCAAGCATTAAATCAAGCTTAAAATTTTTACGTAAAACCCCTTGGGCACGCGATAAAGTTGAAGCTCTCTACTTACATACGCTAAGTAACAAACCGCTGCGTAAACCCAAAAGCGCTCAGCGCTCTAAGCCTACTAGCTCAAGCAATAGCAGCGGTTTTGTTTGGCCAAGCATTAAAAAGTAATACACAAAAATGCACGTTAAATACGTGCATTTTGTATTTTATAATTCCTTACTAATTACATTTAATGAGGCAGGGTCAACTGTAATAGTAAGCGTATCAGCTGTTTTTATTTCACCATCTAATACATACTTGATTTCTTCATCTGCAGTAATCGTTACTTTTTTAGCGTTGGTATGATGCGAACTAATAGCTAATTGCGTTTGTGTAATACTACTAAACATCAACTCAGCAATACTAAGCACACTGGTTGTGTTTTCTTCGCTCGGTATCAGCCAATTTATGTCCAATAAACCATCTTCGTGATTAGGCTGTCCTCCCCCTTGCGCTAACAACGTGGTAAAAGGGGCTGCGTTAGCAACAATAAAGCTATTTGTGTGCACCTCTTGGGTTTGGTTATCATCAAGAGTTACATAGAGTGTTTGCGCTTTTTGCTCACTAAATGCCTGAAAAAAGCCGTTTAAGTAAGCAAGCTGACCCGATTTATTTTTTGAATCTCTGTCGGCTTTTTCAATCATCGATTGCTCATAACCAATTCCCGCTAACAACAGCATGAGCTCGTCATTACAGTAGGCGGTATCTATTGTATGAGTTTGCCCATCTATAATTAATTCGCAGGCCTGTTCAACAGGAATTATTTTAGAGCTAATACCCATAAGCACATGGGCTAAAGCATTGGCTGTACCCATTGGGATAATACCCAGCTTGCACTGAGTGTTTACCAACACACTAGCTACTTCTGTCACGGTTCCATCACCGCCACAGGCAATTATTATGTCTGGCTTATTTTTAATAGCTTGTTTAGCAAGTTCAATTCCATTTACTTCTTTAGAGGTAGTTAAAACGTTTAAATCATAATATTCCGACAGCCTAGCCACTATTAAGGGCTCTTTATCTTGCCACATTTTGGTGCCCGACACTGGGTTTGCTATTAATACCGCTTTGTTTTTTATAACAAGCTCCCCCTTTTTATGTCGTTTAGCCAAATGGCGAAGTTGGTGTTTATTAAGGTTTGCGGTTTCACGTGTCTCTTTAATTTGTGCAAGTATTTGATGTACTTCTGCATTTTTATCTTGGCTCAACAAATACGCAGCCATCACAAATACTGAGCGCCCTCTTCCTAGTGCGCAATGAACGACCACTCGGCGGTCTTCTTTAATATGATGATGTATCCAGTTAATGGCTTGGTTTAATTGCGAATGAGTAGGCACACTATGATCAAGCACCGGGATATTTAAATAGCTAATATTTTCTTGGGTTGAGCTCCACTCCAAGCCATCAAACTCACACGTTACATCTAATATTGCTGTTATGTCGTTTTCTTTTAACGTATCAATATCAGAGGGAAACAATCGACATGCTAAAAATAAATGCTCGTTAATTTTTTGAATGGGAGGGACTTTATCGTGCTTGCGAGAATACGCATTGTAAATTTGGGCACCTAATAAAAAGGGCACAAAAGCCCAACGAATATAAAAAGGAATGATGCCATTTTCGCGCTTTCTAAAAATTTTTGCCAAATTAAAAATATAAGCGCCACTGACAAGTATTAACGACAAGGCACTCCAATAAAACACCACTGCAAAGTAAACCGAGTTAACCTCCCAGCCTATCCATATAAAAATTAACGCTAAAATTAAATAACTCGTTGCAGCCCACATATTTTCTCCTTTATTTTTACTGTTTTGGCAAATTTTTACAGCTGTTTATAAGTGTAGTTGCAATTTACAGGCCAACAAAAATTGTATTTAGAACTTGAAAATAAATATAACTGATTGATATTAAACAGGTTAAAATCTTCAACTTTAAAGAAATTGGCCATATTAGCCGCTTTTTACACAGTTCTGGGTCATTTTTTCTCACTCGCCCTATGCGTTTGTTTTATGGCTAAAACTTGTCTCTTAGTTAAGAGCAGCTAAGATAAATAACAGTTCAACATTTTGCATCCAATCGCCCTTCTCACACGTTTATTGAGAGTGTGTTTATATTTTAGTTACATTTATATCTAGTCGATAAGTGTTTATCACGCGAGAATTAATATGTTTCTAGGTAAAAATTTAATTAATACAGCGCAATGCGCCTCAATAATAATAAAAATAACAGGAACCCTATGGAAAACGACAATCTACTTCCTCTTTTGTGTAAAACAGCACAAGGTAATAAAGCTGCGTTTGCCGATTTATACCGGCAAACAAGCGCTAAGTTATTTGCAATAAGTTTAAATATGCTCTCAAATCGAGCGCACGCTGAAGAGGTATTGCAAGAAGCATTTATAAAAATTTGGCATAACGCGTCAGAATACAACCCGACTAAAGGCACCGTAATCAGTTGGATGATAAGCATAGTACGGTACAGAAGCTTAGATGCGCTGCGCTATCATAAGGTCAGAAAAGAACAAGCCATAGGCGATGAGGAATATGATGAACAAGACTTAGACATTAACTACGATGATCAAACCAAACTTGTAAATTGCATTGAGCAACTCGACCCACAGCAAAAACAAGCCATTCACCTAGCGTATTACAAAGGCTTAAGCCATGGTGAGTTGGTCAATCATATAGAAACGCCTTTAGGCACAGTTAAAAGCTGGATAAGGCGTGGTTTGCAGCAATTGCAGAGGTGTTTAACATTATGAACTATAACAAACCAGAACTACTTGATGCTTTAGCAGGGCAATATGTGCTAGGTACTCTAAATGGCCTTGCACGAAAGCGTTTTCAACGCTTAATGCTCAGTTTACCGCAAGCCCGAGAAGCCACTATGATGTGGGAGCAAAATTTAAATGGCTTAGCCAGTGCAATTACACCACAAGCACCCGATGAGCATGTTTGGCAGCACATTTTAGATAAAATAGAAAGCAATGCTCAGCCTATTAAAACAGTTATAAAACCGGCGCCATCGGTATGGCGTACTTGGTCGTTTATAGCCACAGCGGCCTGTATTATTTTAGCATTTGTAGTTATTAAACCAGTAACACAACTGCAAGATAGCCAGCAGATTGCGCTTGTACAAAACCAAGATAAGCAATCACTGTGGATTATTAATGTGGACGAGCAAGCATTATCAATTAAAGCTAGTTCCAAATTGGTTGCGCAAACAGATAAAGACTACGAGCTGTGGATGATTTTACAAGGACAGGACACGCCTATTTCGCTTGGTTTATTACCTAAACAAGGTGAAAAGCTTTTAATAAAAGACGCTCGTTTTAATGCCCTAAATATTGCTCTACTTGCAGTAAGTTTAGAGCCGTTAGGTGGCTCGCCCAACGGCCTACCAACCCAAGTGTTATATACTACAGATTTAGTGGTTTTATAACTCAATAATCGCATTAGGTTGGCTTATCTATTTAGGCCAATCCACCCTACTTTTTTAACAAATTTAAAAATATTTTAACTTTTTTTGCATCTAATGTGCTTTTTGCTTCGTTATTAGTTATGACTCCAATCAAAACTAAAGGAAAAAGTCATGAAAGCTTTAACTCCATCTATACTCGCAGTAGTAGTATGCAGTACCTTAGTAAGCACCTCTAGCGAGGCATCAAGTCATCGTGAAGCGCCAAATATTAGCCGCTTTCCAACCTTAGACTCTACCGACTTTTACGTATTTAATAGTTATGAAGCAGGCAGAAACGATTACGTTACGTTTATTGCCAATTATATTCCATTACAAGATGCCTATGGCGGCCCTAACTACTTCGCTATGGACCCAGATGCAACCTACAGTATTCATATTGATAATGATGGTGATGCAGTAGAAGATATTACTTTTGCCTTTAATTTTACCAGTATGCTGCCAAACGATAACCAGGGTGTTCAGTTAACTGTTGGCCCAGAAGGTAATCAACGCACTGTATCTGTACCGCTTAAAAATGTTGGTGCCGTTGCAGCTGGTGATGATAGCGCTGCAAATTTTAGTGAGTCATATACACTAAGCATGATTAACGGCCCACAACGCACAGGTACCAGTACCACACTAAGCAATACAACCACCAGCTCAACCACGTTCAACAAACCGCTAGATTATGTAGGCGATAAAACATTTGGTTCAATGGCTGATTACCAAACTTATGCCGATCAGTTTGTTTACCAAGTGTCTGTACCGGGCTGTGACAATATGGCCAAAGTGTTTGTTGGTCAGCGCAAAGACCCATTTGTTGTTAACTTAGGTAAAACTTTTGATTTAGTTAACTATGTGCCTGTAGAAGGTGATAGTGCGCCAGGTGCGGGCGATGGTGGTGGTTTTCCTGGGGGAATTACACAATCGGCTGATAATGATGACCTTATTGATAAAAATGTGACATCAATTGCCATTGAAATGCCTAAAAGCTGTATTGTGGGTGATGGCAACGGCGTAATTGGCTCTTGGACAACAGCAAGCCTACCGCAAGCACGCATTTTAAACCCGAACGCTAAGTTTGCAGATAACGCAGTAAATGGCGGTGCATTAACACAGGTTTCACGCTTAGGTAACCCTTTAGTTAACGAGCTTGTTATTGGTATTAAAGACAAAGATACCTTCTCAACAGCTCACCCTAAAGATGATGCGCAATTTTTAGATTATGTTTCGCACCCCTCTTTACCTGAGCTTTTAAATATTTTATTTAAAGATGCAGTCAATACCACACTTGGCGCTAACTTAGAAACCCTCGCCCCCACTAATTTTCCGCGTACCGATTTAATCACCGCATTTTTAACCGGTTTTGCTGGAGTAAACCAACAAGCAACGGTAACGCCTTCAGAAATGTTACGTTTAAATACCGCAATTGCAGCCACAGCACAGGCTGATCAATCTGCATTTGGTGTTGCTGGTGATGATTTAGCGGGCTTTCCAAATGGCCGTCGTCCAGGTGATGATGTAGTAGATATTGCACTTCGCGTGGTAATGGGTCGTTTGTGTCACCCTATCCCAGTAAATGGTGAAGACACCGACTTAGGGCTGTGTACACCAGAAGATGCTGATGTAGGTACAGTGCCATTCACTGATGGTGCGCCTGTTGATGCAAGCATGATGGATGCCGCTTTCCCATACTTAGCTACCCCACTTGCAGGGTCTAAATAAGGAGTAACGTATGCGTAATTTAACTCTTACTCACATCGGTGTACTACTTGGCGTACTAACGCTTAGCGCATGTAGCAACGATGATGACAATAAGCAGCCTACACCGGTGGTAAATACAGCCCCCAGTGCAAGCGATGTAATGTTAACCACACAAACAGAAGTTGAAATTAACGACACGTTAGTAGCGAGTGATGCCGATGGCGACTCACTCACCTATGAACTCACAACAGAGCCTACACTGGGCAATGTAGTAGTTAATAGTGATGGCAGCTTTACCTATACACCCAATAAAGAAGCAACAGGCAGTGACAGCTTTATGTTTGGCGTATCTGATGGGGTAAACCAGCAAGTGACAGCTATGGTTGATATTACCATTGAGGCTTTGCAAGTAGATTTTGCACAATTTGCCAGTGATGCATTTAATCAAAGCCCTAACGATGAGCCACTATCGACCAACGGACGTGTTTTTACCAATACAGATACCGATGTAAGTACTATTTCATCAGGTAACTAACAGAGTAAATAATTTAAGCTGATGGCCATGGATGGCTTTTTTAAGAGGATAAAACGATGCGCGGTTATTATAAAAAAATGCTCTTTGTTTTTTGCGCTGCACTGTATGTAAGTAATGCTGATGCAGAGCCCATAATTCCAGAAGATAACGATATTATTGCAACCAGTAATTCATCAATTAGCGCTGATTTAACAATAGAGCAACTCAGCACTTTGGTCTTAAATAGCCAATACATAGGGCAAACCGAGCTGTATCAAGGCGTGCTAAAAAACCGCTTAGCGGCACTTTATAAACAACAGCCCACGGCACAAATAGGCTATTTATATGCAAGAGTGTTACAAAAAGAGCATCAATTTACTCACGCTATTGAAGTTGCAAGTACTGTAATAAAAAAACACCCACACCACGTCAATACCCACCTTTTACTGGCAAATATGTTAATGACACAAGGTAAGTTTGAACAAGCCAAGCGACACTGTGTGTCTCTTATTGGTGCAGCAAGCGTTATCACCGCAACAACTTGTGTGCTTGATATTCAAAGTCAGCAAGGGCAATTACAGCAAAGCTATCAATCATTACTTAATATTACTCAAAATAAAGAGATAAGCTTAACAACCAAGCAGGTACTTAGTGAGATGGCGTTTAGGCTTAACAAGCTCAATGAAGCGCTTGAGCACATTAACAATATTGATTTAAGCAAAGCACCTGTGAGCCTTATTGTGTTGTGGGCTGATATACAGCTAAGCCAAAACAATCCTGAGCAGGTACTTAATACCTTAAGTCAATTTAGCAATTTAAAGAGTCAACTTGAAGATGCTGTTTTACTTAGGCTCGCCATAGCTGAAAAACGCAGCACACATAAAGTTAGTGATCAGTGGCAAACGCGTATGCAGCAACGCGTTAACTTACGAGAACAACGACAAGATACTTTTCATGCCAATGATTTAGCTAACTATTATATTCATGTACAAGTAGATAAAGCCAAGGCACAATATTGGGCAAACATAAATTGGCAGCAAGCAAAAATGAGCACAGATCAACACCTATTACACCAAGCTAATGCCATGGCTAGGGACACCTTATGAAAACAGTAAGCTCTTTTTTAACCATTTTACTTGTTACACTAATTTGCACTTTTAGTGCACAAGCACACCAACTAAGTACCAGTTACATCACATTAGATAACGCGCAAAATCCGCAGCAATATACAGGTACATGGCAAATAAATATTAACGACTTAGAACAAAGCGTTGCGCTTGATTTAAACCAAGACCAACAAATAAGCTGGGGCGAGCTTAAGTCACAAAGCGAAGCCATTAATCGCTATGCAAAAACTAATTTTACTGTTTTACAAAACTTGCAAAATTGCCCGCTAACAATTGCTGATAACTACCAATTAGATAACCATTTTAATGAGGCTTATTTAGTTTTACCGCTGCTATTTAGCTGTGCCAATAATGCCGATATCACCCTTAACTACAGTGCTTTTTTTGAGCACGATGCTAATCACAAGGTGATTGTTAACGTAAACCACATATCGCGCGTATTTACCAAAGCCGAGCAACAACAGACGTTTTCTACACAGCAAGCAAGTTACCTAAGTACATTTAACCAATATGTTTACCAAGGTGTATTACATATTTGGATTGGTATTGACCATATTTTATTTTTAATTGCCTTACTTTTAACCTGTGTATTGTATCGCACTAACAAAAAATGGCAGGCAATCGCTTCTAAAAAACAAATAATTAAGCACACAGCCTGGATTGTAACGGCATTTACCCTTGCCCATTCACTTACTTTAACAGCGACAGCACTTAATATGGTGTCGCCAAATAGCCGCTGGGTAGAGCTTGGTATTGCAATTTCAGTATTATTTGCAGCTTTAAATAACGTATGGCCAGTTATATTGCGCCTTGGCTGGCTAACTTTTGCATTTGGTTTATTACACGGTATGGGCTTTGCCAGTGTGCTGGGTGAGCTTGGGTTATCGAGTGATTATCAGCTATTGAGCATTTTAGCATTTAATTTAGGGGTTGAACTGGGGCAGTTGAGTATTTTGTGTATAGCGCTACCTCTGTTACTTATAGTGCGAGATAAGCCTATCTACATAAAATGGATAATGCCCATAGGTTCGCTTGCAATAGCAGCAATGGCTTTACTGTGGTGTATAGAGCGAATTTAATGCTAAAAAGCGAGTGCGATGACTCGCTTTTAATTTTCTATTACTTGGTTTTATCAAACGGCAATAACAGAGTTTTCATTGCAGGCCTCAGTGCAATTAACACCGTTTCTTCAGTGAGTTCTGGGTAGAGCATCTTACGAAGCAGTAACCCTGCCATCATCGAAAAAATAACATTAATACGGCTCTCAAGCTCTTGTTCATCCGTGTTTTTAAGCGCACTACGCTCACTGGTGAGCAGTTGGCGCATGCGAGAGCGTGCTTGAGTATCCATATCGCGCAAAAGCGAGGCCACCTTATTATTGCGACCTGCTTCCGCCATCATGTCTAAGTCAATCACACAAGCACCGGTATCCATATGCCTTTGCACACCAATGTTTAGGCCATCTATAAGCGCTTGTAAAACATCACCCGGGTGATCTTCAAACTCCTGAAAGATAGAGAACATTTCTTCCATGTCTTTAGCAATAATACTTTCAATTATTGCCTCTTTGCTTTCAAAGTAGTTATATATATGCCCAGCGCTCATACCCGCAGTTCGGGAAATTTCGGCCATACCCGCGCCGTGGTATCCCTTGCGTCTAAAACACTCTGCGGCAGCACTGAGCACCTGTTCACGCCTAGCTTGAGCTAAGGCTGGGTCTAAATGTCTTTTAGCCTTAGTGCTCATAACCCGACTCCAGTATTAAAGGCATACATAATATTCGATAAGCTAATTGCACAGCTTAATTTAATAGCACCTTTCATTTTACTGCTCTTGCACAGAAGTTTTAGCTACATTCCAACCACCACCTAAGGCTTTATACAAGTTGATTTGGCTGGCAAGGTATGCCTGCTGACCCGTTATTAACTGCTGTTGAGCCGAGTACCACGTGCGTTGGGCATCAAGTACCTGTAGGTAGCTATCAGCGCCTTTTTCGTAACGCATTTTTGATAAATCGTAAGTAAGCCGACGCGAACTAATTAGCATATCAAGGGCATCAAGTTGCTCTTTGTAGCCTTCTCTATCTGCTAATGCATCAGCGGTTTCACGAAACGCATTTTGAATTTTTTGTTGGTACGTCGCCACTGCAATTTTTTGTTCGGCCTTTGCTACATCAAGGTTTGCCTGATTACGCCCCATAGTAAAAATAGGTAAGTTTATCGACGGTACAAAGCTCCACGTGCCCGAGCCTGAATCGAACAAGCCACTTAAATCACTTGAGGCAGAGCCCGCATTAGCCGTTAAACTAATGCTAGGATAAAAAGCCGCACGCGCTATACCAATATTCGCATTCGCGGCTAATAAAGCATGTTCAGCGGCTTTAATATCAGGGCGCTGCGTAAGTAAATCAGAGGGTAAACCAACCGGTACTTCTGGTAAATCCAATAAATTGGTTAACGAATTAGTTGGCAATAAATCACTCGATACAGGCTGCCCTACCAGTAAATCTAATGCGCTTTTATCACGTTTTAACAAGCGTTTATACGTTGCTATATCCACTTTTGCAGTAGCGACAGTACTTTTAAGCTGCTCAAGCGTAATGGCCGATGTAGCGCCTAAATCAAAGCTTTTTTGCGTAAGCGAAAGTGACTCTTGTTGCGAGCTTAATGTTTCTTTAGCGAGTTCTAATAACTGTAAGTCGGTGGCGTAGTTTAGCCACGCATTAGCAAGTTCAGCAATAAGTGAAATTTGCGTGCTGTACTGAGTAAGCTCAGTGTTATAAAGGTTTTGCAGGGCTTGCTCTGATTGATTACGTACCTTGCCCCAAATATCCAACTCATAAGAAGTAATACCCACTGTAGCACTGTATTGTGAGCTAATTGTGGCTTCGCCACTACCTGACAACTCAGCAGGCAAACGCTGGCGTGTACCACTGGCGTTAAAATCTAACGATGGGTATAAAGCCGAGTCTTCAATTTGGTATAAGCCACGAACGCGCTGTACATTAAGCGCTGCAATTTGCATATCCTTATTATGCTCAAGGCTTAAGCCAATCAGGGTTTTTAATTTTTCATCGTTAAAAAATTGCTGCCAATGTAATTGCTGTGCTGATGCTTGCTCAGTGTCAGATGCATATGCATCTGGCACTGGTAAAGTAAGCTCTTTTTGCTCTGGCGCTAATTGGCAACCACTTAAAATAACAAGCGTAATAGCGCTTAAACTTAGACGTTTTTTGCTCATTGCGCGCGCTCCTTTTTGTCTTCGCTATTTGCCATAGGGAATAAACGACGAACTAATACAAAGAATAACGGCACAAATACCACGACTAAAATAGAAGAGGCAAGCGTACCACCAATAATTGAAATACCCAGTGCATTTTGTGCGCCTGAGCCAGCACTTGAGGCAATAGCAAGTGGAATAACACCACAAATAAAGGCCATAGATGTCATAAGTATTGGGCGTAAACGCAAGCGTACGGCAGCAACAGCCGCATCGACTAAGCTTAAGCCTTCTTGCATTTTATGAATCGCAAACTCTACAATTAATATTGCATTTTTAGAGGCAAGACCTATGGTGGTTAACAAACCAACCTGTAAGTATATATCGTTAGATAATCCAGCCGTTAGTGCAGCAACCATAGCGCCAAATATACCCAGTGGCACAATAAGCATTACAGCAAATGGTACCGACCAACTTTCATAAAGCGCTGCTAAACATAAAAATACAAACAACAGCGATAAACCATATAGCAATGGCGCTTGGCCGCTACTTGAGCGCTCTTGAAACGAAATACCGGTCCACTCAGAGGCAATACCATTAGGTAATTGCTTTACTAAGCGCTCCATTTCATCCATTGCTTGGCCTGTACTGTAACCTGGCGCAGCAGTACCTTGAATTTCCATTGCTGAAAAACCATTGTAACGCTCAAGACGCGGCGAGCCATAGGTCCAATGCGAACTTGCAAAGGCCGAAAATGGCACCATATCACCGCTATCATTACGTACATACCACTTATTTAAATCCTCTGGCACCATACGCGAATCGGCATCGCCTTGTAGGTAAACCTTTTTAACACGGCCGCGGTCAATAAAGTCATTTACATAACTACTACCCCACGCAGTTGCTAGGGTGCTGTTAATATTAGCTTGCGAAACGCCCAGTGCCTGAGCTTTAGCAAGGTCTACATCAAGTTGTAGCTCTGGCATATCTTCTTGACCATTAGGGCGTACGCCCGCAAGAATTGGGCTTTGGCTTGCTAATCCTAATAGCTGGTTACGCGCGGCCAGTAATGCATCGTGTCCAAGTCCAACACGGTCTTGTAAGAAAATATTAAAGCCATTAGCCGTGCCTAGCTCAACAATGGCAGGTGGCGGAAAGGCAAACACAAACGCTTCTTTAATGGTCGAAAAATAGCCCATTGCTTTACCTGCCACTGCTTGTACAGATAAACCTTCGCCTTGACGCTCATCCCAGTGCTTAAAGTTCACAAAAGCAATTGCTGAGTTTTGACCCGAGCCGGCAAAACTAAATCCAGTTACCGTGAAAATACCATTTACAGCATCCGATTGATCGTTCAAAAAGTGCTTTTCTACTTTTTTAACAACTTCTAGCGTTTCTTCCGTCGTTGAGCCTGCTGGCAGTGATACCTGATTAAACAAAATACCTTGGTCTTCATCTGGTAAAAATGCCGTTGGTAAGCTTGAAAAGATATACACCATACCCGCGACAATAAGGCCATAACATAAAAGATAGCGCTTAGATAAACGGATCATGCGACTCACAAAGCTTTGTGCGCCTGAATTAGTTTTATCAAACCCGCGATTAAAGCCACTGAAAAAACGACCGAATAACGAGCTGTTATCATGAACATGGCTTGGTTTTAAAAGCGTTGCACACAATGCTGGTGTTAAAATAAGCGCCACCAATACCGATAACCCCATTGCTGATACCAGCGTAATAGAAAACTGACGATAAATAACACCGGTTGAGCCACTAAAAAACGCCATCGGAATAAATACCGCCGACAGCACCATGGCAATACCTACAAGCGCGCCTTTAATTTCATCCATCGATTTACGTGTTGCCTCAAGCGCAGAAAGCTTTTCTTCGCTCATTACACGTTCAACGTTTTCTACTACAACAATGGCATCATCTACCAGTAGGCCTATGGCAAGTACCATAGCAAACATGGTTAATGTATTTATTGAATAACCAAACGTGTACAAAATACCAAAAGTACCTAGCAACACCACTGGCACAGCAATCGTTGGAATAAGCGTAGCGCGGAAGTTTTGTAGAAACAGATACATAACCACAAAAACCAGTACCACTGCTTCTATTAACGTATGAACCACTTTTTCAATCGATAGCGACACAAACGGTGTAGTGTCGTATGGTACAACAACGTCTAATCCTTCAGGGAAGAACGCCTTAAGCTCTGCAATTGCAGCTTTTACACCTTCGGCTGTATCAAGGGCATTTGCACCACTGGCAAGCTTAATACCTAAGCCCGATGCAGGTTTTCCATCGTAACGTGCTACAACACGGTAGCTCTCGCCGCCGAGCTCTACACGCGCTACATCTTCAAGGCGTACAAACGAGCCATCAGCGTTTGCTTTTACTATAATTTGTTCAAACTCTGCTGCGGTTTGCAAACGGCTTTGCGCTGTCACCGTTGCATTGAGCTGCTGGCCTTCAACCGCTGGCATGCCGCCTAATTGACCAGCAGATACTTGCGCATTTTGGGCACTAATTGAAGTGCTAATATCCGCAGGTGTTAATTTATAATTTTGCAGCTTAGCTGGATCTAACCAAATACGCATAGCATATTGAGAGCCAAATAACTGAACTTCACCTACCCCTTCAACACGCGAGACAATATCTTGCACATTCGATGAGACATAATCACCAATGTCGATATTCGTCATACTGCCGTCTTTTGATACAAAACCTAAAACCATTAAAAAGTTACGTGCAGATTTTGCCACCGATACGCCCTGTCTTTGTACTTCTTCAGGGAGTAAAGGGGTCGCTGTGGCTAACTTGTTTTGCACTTGTACCTGTGCAATGTCTGGGTCTGTGTCGGCACTAAATGAAAGCGTAAGCGTAGCTGAACCGCTCGACTCAGACGTAGATGACATATACAACAAGCCATCAAGTCCTTTCATTTTTTGCTCTATAACCTGAGTAACCGTATCTTCTAAAGTACGAGCTGATGCCCCAGGGTAAGTAGCGGTAATACTAATTGCTGGCGGTGCAATTGACGGGTATTGTGCTATGGGTAAGCTTTGAATAGCCAACACACCTGCAAGCATAACCACGATGGCAAGTACCCACGCAAAGATGGGTCTGTCGATAAAAAATCGTGACATTAAAACTCTCCGTTATTACGCTTTGTCGGCTGTTGCAGACGGTGGAACTTCTGAAGGGCTAACTGGTGCACCTGGGCGAATTTTTTGTAAGCCTTCAACAATTACTTTATCGCCATCAGCTAACCCGTCGGTTACTAACCAGTTAGAGCCAATCGTTCTATCTACTTTTAACACGCGGCTTTCAACGGTGTTTTCTTTGCTTACCACCATAGCTGTTGGCTCGCCTTTTGTATTACGGCTAACTCCACGTTGCGGCACTAAAATAGCATTTTGTTTAACGCCTTCAACAACTGAGGCACGCACGTACATGCCAGGTAATAATAATTTGTCAGGGTTTGGGAATTTAGCTCTTAAAGTAACCGATCCCGTGCTTGGGTCTACAGTCACTTCTGAAAACTGTAATGTGCCTTTGAGCGGGTAAGCTGAACCATCTTCCATTTGCAGTTCAACATCAGTTTGTGATTGTGAATCAACACTTAAAGTGCCTGATGCAATGGCTTTTTTTAGTTGGGTTAGCTCGTTACTTGATTGCGTTAAATCGACATAAATAGGGTCAAGCTGAGTCACTGTTGCAAGTGCTGTCGATTGGTTTGCACTTACAAGTGCACCAACGGTAACACTCGATTTACTAATTTGACCGCTGATTGGTGAAGATACGTGGCTGTAATCGAGATTAATTTGTGCAGACTTAAGCTGGGCCTTTGCTGTTAATAGTTCGGCTTTTGCTTGTTTTTGCGCGGCATCGGCCTCGTCATAGTCTTGTTGACTTACGGCTTTAATTTTTAAAAGCTCGCTATAACGTGACGCTTTAGATTTAGTGCTCGCAATACTTGCCTCAGCGCGAGCTACAGCCGCCTCGCTTGCTGCAAGATCTGCTTCAAAGGTCGCGGGGTCAATTTGGTATAGCGCTTGGCCTTTTTCTACTTGAGCCCCCTCTTTAAATAACCGAGACTGCACAATGCCGCTTACTTGCGGGCGAATCTGTGCAATTTGAAAAGCACTAACGCGACCAGGAAGTTCCTTTTTTAGTGTAAGCGCTTGGCTTTTTAAAGTAATAACACCAACAGGTACTGCTTGTGGCGCTGAAGCTTGTTGCGACTCAGCTGCTTGATCGCAACCTGTTAAAGCAACAGACCCAATAAGAGCTGTTAATACAAATAAAGCGGTGCGAGAACGCTGCATGATAAATACCTTTTAATCTATTTATGTCTAGAGTGAACGATCATTCTAAAGTAAATCTAAAGGATAATAAATTAAAACAGCTTCAAATTTACACTAACTTACAGTTGCATAATTAAACTACGCCATAGGTTGTAGTTGGTGTTAATTAGATGAAAATTAAATAAAACAGTATGAAAAATAAACTTAAAAGCGATTCGCTAATTACCTACGCGCAACAAAAAAGCCAAGCTAAGCTTGGCTTTAAACGTAAATTTAGGTCTAGTTCTTGATTCGGGACACCAGTAATTGCTCTACTCTAATCCCCTCAACATCAACTACTTCAAACTTAAACCCGTTAAAGCTTACATGTTCAGCCCGTTTAGGAATACGCTTCATTGTGTATATTAAAAACCCCGCCACCGTTTCATAATGCATTTGCTCAGGAAACTCTTCAATATCTAATACTTTTGCTAAATCAGTAATGGGGGTTAAGCCATCTACCAACCATGAGCAATCATCACGCTTTACAATAAGTTCATCGCCTTGGTGGGTAATTAAATCGCCCATAAAGCCTTTCATTAAATCTTTTACAGTTACAATGCCAACCAATAACGCATACTCATTTACCACTACCGCAAACGGTTTAGCGGCACTTTTGAATGCATTTAACGCCTCAGATAGGCTCAAAGTTTCGGGCAGGTAAAAAATATCCGTCTCTACTAGCTCTTGTTTAATGGTTGCAAGCTCACCTTTAAGCACTTGGCGTAATATATCTTTTGACTCAATAGAGCCGCGTAATTTATCTAAATTCCCTGATACCACTAAAAAATGATTGTGGGGGCTTTCAATAATTTTAGTGGCTATATCGTGGCTGCTTTCATCTAAATCAAAATACACTATTTGGTCTCGCGGAGTCATCACACTCGATAAAAAGCGCGCCTCTAGTTCAAACACATTGCCAATTAGCTCGTACTCTTGCTGTTGTAAGCTACCGTATTCTGCACCTGCCTCCATCATCGCCACAATGTCTTCTGTAGTCACACTATCTTCTCGCTCTGCAGGTACTTTAAATAGGCGCAGCACACAATTAGTTAAACCATTAAAAAACATAACTAACGGTGTAAGTGCAAACGTAACCCAACGCATAATGATTACCACACGCACTGCAACTGCTTCGGGCATGATCATAGCTAAGCGCTTCGGCATTAAATCAGCAAATAAGATAAACAAAGAAGTAATAGTAAAAAACGAAAATATAAAACTGATTTTATCAAGGTGGGCGCCTTGATAAAAAAGCATCAATACATTTTTTACATAGGGCGATAAAGCTTGCTCACCAACAATCCCACCTAAAATAGCAATGGCGTTTAGGGAAATTTGAATCATTGCAAAAAACGCCCCCGAATTTTCTTGCAACTTTAATACTGCACGCGCGTTATCACTGCCTTCATCGGCCATCACACGTAGCTTAATTTTACGCGACGCTGCAATGGCGATTTCCGACATAGCAAATAACGCACTCATCAAGATCAATAAGCTAATCCCGATCAAATCACCCATTTAACGCTCCAAAAAGTTAGCGCTTTTTTCAATAAAAAGCAGCTGATTATAGACGCTTTTTTAAACGCGGCAATTAATATTTGCGACTTTACAACAAAAACCAGTAAGCCTTTGATTAGCAATTACTTATTTTTATATTTAGCTTCATCAAAAGCGAGCGAGAGTCTATCTTGTAGGCTTTGTGGCATGTTTTTATTACAGGCAAAGTACAAAGGGGAGTTTTGTGTATTGAGGGTTAATATAGGTTCTAATAACTTTAGCTTTGGCTCAAATTGTGCTCGGTAGTTAAATTGTTTTTTACTTAAAATAACAAAGTCGAGAATATCGTGCCGTGTGCTTATTAATTTATCTATTTTGTCTAAGCTATCAATTATAAGTAAGTTTTTAGACTCACTGAAGCCACGCTCTAACAAATAATGGTGGCTAAAATTGTCCCTAAGCACCGCTGTTTTATATTGTTTAGCATCGTTAAGCGTTTTTAAACGAATATTGCGCGATTTGAGCGCATAAATAGCAGAGTCAAAACTTTCAAGTTCAGCCACCCAGCTAAATTTATCTTCGCGTTTAGGCAGCCTTACAATAGAAAATATACAGGTATTTGTGTCTCTTAACACTGCGTTATAAGACACAGCCCAACTTTGCGCTAGCATAGTGTATTTTATATCTGTGTTGGCAAGTGCGTTTCTTACTTTGTCTACAGAACGCCCTGCTAGCCGATTGTTCTCATCAATATACTGAAAATCGGGGAATACCTCGGTCACTATTGTAATTTCAGCTGCATTGAGCCTTATGCATACAAAGCACAACAAAAGTACATACAACTTCATTCAGCTTCGCCTCAAAACTAAACAGATATTAACAAACTATAGCTGAGAGTAGCTGAACCGCTAGTTTTTAATCTAGCCCTATACGCTGATAGGACTAGATTTTTTATAACTATTTATTCATTGCGCCGATTAAAAACGCTGAGATTTTTGCGCCTTCACGTAATGTAGTTTCCGAGCTTGCTTGCCCTACCAACGAGCTGTCGGTGAACGGCGCAATTTCCATCATATCAGCGCCCGTAATAGGAAACTCATCAGCAATGGCTTGTAAAATATCCAAAGCGTGTTGCGGCGTTAAGCCATTGTCTTCTGGTGTGCCCGTTGCTGAGGCAAACTCCGCATCAAGTGCATCTATATCAAAGCTTACATACACTTCATCTACGTTATCAGCTTTTAACTGTGCAATGGTTTCAGCAGCAACCGCTTTAGCACCACGTTCTATTATTTCAGCAGCCCAATGCTGTTTAACGCCAAAGGTGCTTTCCCAATGCGCTTTTGGTTTACCGCTTGAGCGTATACCAAATTGAATTAAATGATGCGGCGCTGGTAAAAATTCTAAAATATGTGTACACCACGAACCAAAGCATAAATCTATACCTAAACGCTCTACTAATAAGTCAGTATGTGCGTCAAAATGAATTATAGCAGTTCGCTTACCTTGCTCACGCTTTGCTTTTAAATACGCTTTAGTTAGTGGGTAGCTAATTGAATGATCGCCACCAATGCCAAAAATACCCTTGTCTTTAAACGTTGCATAAAAGCTATCGCACACGTCTTCAGTAATTGAAAGCGGGCTTACGTAATAGTCATCATTTTCATCACCGTAAAGGGCTTTTTGACAATTAGAAATGGTTGCATCGTTTAAGTATTTATCGTGCAATAAGTGAGGAATTACCCTCACATCGCCTAAATCGAATGAGTGACACTGCGGTTGTTGATCTATCAGCGCAGAGCGCAAAAATAATGGCCCCCAGTTTGCTCCACGTAGAATGCCACCGCCACAATCTGAGCTAATACCTAACATAACCGCTTTATGAGGAGACTCAGGCAGCTGTGTTAAAGAGTTTCGCCACAAAACATCAACATTCTCGCTTTGCCCATATAATTTATTACGTAATGCCGCTTTACGCTCTTTGGCGGTATTCACGGTAAATACACCGTCGCCTGGGGCACATAAACAGTGCTCTACTTTACGTTTAAACGCGTCAAATTGTGTGCTCATAATAAATCCTATACTTGTGTTTTTATTCATGCGGTTTTGATTAGTTATGCAAATATTAAAATTATCGGCTTAATTACCTAAAACACTCTGCGCGCTCACTTATTGAACTAGCAATTAATACACGCTTGAAAAATCGATGTTTAAATAAAGCCAAAATCAATACATAACCATTTGTTATAAAACAATTAAAAACGTTTTAAACCACATACTGATAAATTGAAATTATCACCATAACCAATACATATAGACTCTAAATTAACAAGTCAACTCCTCTTGTTTTAACACCCTTTAAGTCTATGGTTTAATATTCAATGTGGATGAATAAAGCCAGCATATACGTGTATTTTTCAACATCGGACATACGTCCTGTACATAGTTTACATTTGTCGCAATGATGCTAGATTGACAACAAATTTTATAAAAAGGCTTAGTTATGGAAAAGGTATTTCACTTAGGATTATGTATTGACGATTTAAAAGGGGCGCAACTTGCTATTGTCCCGGGCGATCCTGATCGTGCTGCACGCATTTCTCAATTCCTAGACAACCCAACCTGCCTTGCTCAAACACGTGAGTTTCATGTTTATTTAGGTCAGTTGAATGGTCACTCTGTAGTGATTTGTTCAACCGGTATTGGCGGCCCGTCTACATCAATTGCAGTAGAAGAATTAGCGCAACTTGGTGTACGTACTTTTTTACGTATTGGTACTACAGGTGCGATTCAGCCACATATTAACGAAGGTGATATTTTAGTAAGCCAAGCATCAGTGCGTTTAGATGGTGCAAGCCAGCACTTTGCGCCGCTTAGCTACCCTGCGGTATCAGACTTTTTTGCTACGCAAGCTATGGTGCAAGCATGTAAAAACCTAAACATTGATTTTCATATTGGTATTACAGCATCAAGCGATACGTTCTACCCAGGTCAAGAGCGTTACGATACGCACTCTGGCTATGTACCAAAGTCATTACAAGGTAGCTGTGAAGAATGGCAAAACCTAGGCGTAATGAACTACGAAATGGAGTCGGCTACATTATTTACCATGTGTGCAGCCCTTGGCCTTAAAGCTGCGTGTGTTGCCGGTGTGTTGGTAAACCGTACTCGTCAAGAAATTCCAAATGTTGACCACGGTGAAATTGAGAAAAAATCTGTAGCAGTGGTATTAGAAGCTGCAAAAGTACTATTAGGCTAATCCTTTTTAGCACTTTAATTAAACGTATAAAGCACAGCAATGGCTGTGCTTTATTGTTTTTAGCTTAACCTAAACTCTGGTTACCCAGCGGTGCGCTAATCAATTTTATTTCAGGTAGGTTGTCAAAGCTTGCAAGTACAGCACGCGCTACTCCCCCTTGGTTTTCACGGCCTTGTGTTTCTAACAGGGTGATTGATTTAACCGTATTACCATTAAAACTAAGTCCCGCCAAAAACAGCTGGCTAAGCGCACTTTGTAGTGGCGAAAGGCTTGGGCTGTATGCTGCATTTTCTGCGTAACTGCCATAAAAGTCACCATTCTCAAATGTACTAATCTTTACCGCACTAAAATTTTGGCTATAGGGTACATATGCACTAAGTGCAATTGATGCTAATTTTTCATCAAGCTCAGTATTGGCAAACGTTTGCTGGTGAGGCTTAGGATTAAACAAACTGAATTCGTTACCTAAATCGGTAGGCCCAAATGAATGCGGTAATAAATCGGCTAGTTTAAAGTGTTGCTTTGGCAATAAAATATCAAACTCTTTAGCATCGGCCAGTTCATTCATAAACTGTCTACAGTAACCGCATGGCGCATCACTTATAGCGATTTTAACTATTTTTTTAGCGCCATTTAACCACGCATTATTAATCGCCGACTGCTCTGCATGAACTACTAAGCTAAGTGCTTGATGATCAAACTCTACATTAGCACCAAAATAAAAATTTACATCGCCTTGCTCATCAAGCGCTTTAACAATAGCACCCACATGAAAGTGTGAAACGGGAGCCACTGAAAATTCTGAGGCAAGCGGTACCAAACCTTGTAATAACGCATCATCGGATACATTAAATTGCGTACATAGCTGTTTTATATTATTAGAATTTAATATGCCGCGTTGGGTTTTTAGCTGACCACGTAAAGCGTGAGTTTGCGCTACGCTTAAAGAGATATGTGAATTTGTAAGGGCTGTGTCTTGTTGCACAGTAAAAGTTGCTGAAGCCATAACATATTATAATTATTTAATGGCCAAGTAGTTTAAAAGGTTAAGGTTAGAATTACTAGGACTATTGACCTTTGTGGTTAACATTTGTTCAGACTAGATGTGTTTTATGCGCGTCTTAAACTTTGATGCCTAGCGTGTTCGATAACTGCTCCTGTGCTATTTTAATGACTTACGTTCAGTAAAGCTAAACAATGCATCCACACCTTATCAAGCCTCATATAGGCCGTAAAAGTTAATCCTTAGGTTATTAAATAAAAAAGGGAACACAGCGTGTTCCCTTTTAAAATACCGATTACATTAAATTAGTGATTTACTATCACGTCATAAAATTACTTATTAACCTGTATTACGCATACCTGCAGCAATACCTGTCATAGTGATCATTAAGGCGTTATCAATGTCACCTTCGCTGCCTTTTTCACTTGAACGCGCACGTCGTAGTAACTCAACTTGCAGTACATTAAGCGGATCCGTGTACGGATTACGAAGCGCAATCGATTCCTTTATCCATGGTTGGTCCGCTAGTAAGCTATTTTGAGGACTAAGAGACTGTACAAGGCTAATTGCCTCTTCAAGCTCTTTACGCAGTGACACACCCAGTGGTTTGTACATATCTTCCACCAGCGCGTTATCGTAATGCTCACTTAACCAGCTATCAGCTTTACTAAATACCATTTCTAGCATTTCTAGACGCGCTCTGAAAAACGGCCATTGCAAGCTCATTTCATGAAGTGTTTCTAAGCCATACTTATCAAGCGCTGCTTTTAAGCCTGTTAATGCACCTAGCCATGCAGGTAACATTAAACGGTTTTGACTCCATGCAAAAATCCAAGGGATAGCACGTAAGCTTTCAACGCCGCCATTTGGATTACGCTTAGCAGGACGTGAGCCTAATGGTAATTTAGACAGCTCAAGCTCGGGAGTGGCCATTCTAAAGTAAGGTACAAAGTTTTCATCATGACGAACCACATTACGGTAGTGCTCACACGATTGCTCACTTATTAACTTCATTACTTCACGCCACTGCGGTTTTGGCTCTGGCGGTGGTAATAAGTTACTTTGCAGTACTGCACCTGCGTAAATATTTAAGCTTTGCAGTGCAACATCGGGTAAACCAAACTTAAAGCGGATCATCTCGCCCTGCTCAGTTACACGCAAGCCGCCTTTTAACGAACCCGGTGGTTGTGAATGCAGTGCCTGTGCGGCAGGTGCGCCACCGCGCCCGACTGTACCACCACGACCATGGAATAAAACAAGCTCTATGCCACGCTCATCGGCAAGCTGTACTAATTTATCCATTGCCTCGTACTGCGCCCAACCTGCAGCCATCATGCCGGCATCTTTGGCAGAATCTGAATAACCAATCATCACATTTTGGGTATTTTTAATATGCCCGCGGTACCACACATTATCAAGCAGTGTAGTAATTACATCGCTACCTGCATTTAAATCGTCAAGTGTTTCAAACAATGGCGCAACAGGTAAATCAAACTGACAGCCACTTTCTTTTAACAGTAGTTGTACCGCTAAAATATCAGAGGCAGTACGCGCCATTGAAATAATGTATAAGCCAAATGTATTTTCATCTTGCTGTGCAATAACATCAAAGGTATCGAGTACCTCTTGCACTTCTGGGCTAGGTTGCCAATTTTTAGGGATTAGCGGGCGACGAGAATTAAGCTCGGTAAGCAAAAATGCTTGCTTGTCTTGCTCTTGCCATTGGTTGTAATC
This sequence comes from Pseudoalteromonas sp. P1-7a, assembly GCF_001401855.1. NCBI lineage: Bacteria > Pseudomonadati > Pseudomonadota > Gammaproteobacteria > Alteromonadales > Pseudoalteromonadaceae > Pseudoalteromonas > Pseudoalteromonas sp. P1-7a. Next base: position 432,096 of record NZ_LKDU01000001.1, read on the forward strand.
ACCTAAGCCTAAGTGGCGTGTTAGCTCTGAAAATACGTCGCTGTGACGGTCTGAATCTTGGCGTACATCAAGTTTTGCCAAACGCAGTCCAAAGCTATTAATACGGTGCAATAAATCAAGTAATAAGCCATCGGCGACTACTTTCATGTTGCACTTTAATAATGAGCGGTAACACACTTCTATCGGGTGTTTAATTTGATTAATATCAGTAATTAAGTCTTGTGAATCACTGCGCTTGTTTTTAATTTTAGCGCCTAAATGAGCCACGGTTTCAGCAACTTGCGTTTTAAGTTTTTTAATTACTGCACGGTATGGTTCAAACTCTTGCCCCGCAAGTTCAATGAGCTCATCGCTTGCATCAGACATAGAAAGCTCAGCGCACAATGTTTTTAAGTCTTGAATATATAAATTAAGCGCCATCCAGCGACCGTGATCAAGTACTTCAGAAGTCACTTGCGCAGTCACAAATGGGTTACCATCGCGGTCTCCCCCCATCCAAGAAGTAAACTCAATAGGGCTGTAATCGATGGGTAATTCTAAACTTAAATGCTCTTTTACTTGTTCTGAAAACTCACGTAAAAAACGCGGCACAGCGTGCCACAAGCTATTTTCAATTACCGCATAGCCCCATTTAGCCTCATCAATTGGCGTCGGGCGCGAACGACGAATGTCGTCCGTGTGCCACGCTTGGCTAATAAGCTGTGCAATACGGTTTAAAATAGCAGTGCGTTCTTGCTCTAAATTATCTTTGCGTTCAAGTGATGCTAAACATTCACTGAGTTCAACCTGTTTGTTGATCATTGTTCGGCGTGTCACCTCGGTTGGGTGAGCCGTTAATACTAAGTTTATGTGGAGTTTTGAGAGTGTTTCGGCCAGGTGATTACTGTCTAATTGGCCTTCTTTTGCTTTTGCAGTTAACGTTTTTAATGTTTGAGTGAGAGGGTTTAGTTGGCAAAAGCCAACATCATTAAAACGCGAAACAGTGTGGAACTGCTCTGCTACATTAGCTAAATTTAAAAAATGATTAAATGAACGGGCAACCGGTAAAAGCTCTTCATCACTAAGCGCATGTAGTACCTCAATTAGCGCTTGTCTGTCGTCTTCGTTACCACTGCGAGATGACTTTGATAAAGCACGAATTTCTTCTACCTTATCTAAAATCGCTTGTCCTTGGGCATCCTTAATAGTTTGTCCTAATAACTGCCCTAGTAAATTAACATTTCCTCGCAAGGCGGCATATTGTTCACTCATTTCTCAGTCTCCTTTGTTTCATGGAATGCTATTAATATCATTATGAGCGCATATTTAATAGATCCATTTGCAATGGTATGTCGTAAAAAAGTATATGAAAAATAAACGTTAAGTTATTTTATGATCATTTTTTATGACGGCAATTGTCCATTATGTAGCACTGAGATGACAAAATTAAAACAGGCTGACACCGGCAATAAAATCCAGCTTGAAGATTTAAATGCGCCCGATTTTAGTGACCGCTATTCATATATTGATAAAAATAAAGCAATGAATCATTTACATGCACAAACATTTTCCGGTGAAATGATTTACGGGTTAGATGTGACTTATCACGCATGGAAAACCGTTGGAAAACACACCTGGTTGAAAATTTTTCGCTTGCCTATAATTAGTTTTTTCGCTGACTGTGGTTATTTACTTTTTGCCAAATACAGACAAACGCTAAGCCGACTGTTAATGCCAAATACACAGTGCACCAACGGACAATGCCGTGTTAAATCAAAAGGTGCTAAATGAAAACAATTGTATTATTTGGCGCAAGTAGTGCCATTGCAAAAGCTTATATAGAGCAGCTACAAATAAATACACCCACTCATCAAATTGTTTGTGTTAGCTCAAAGAGTATTGATTTTGAGGGGAGTGTTGTACATTTTAAAACTGATTACACAACACCTTGCCTAGCGCGCGTTAGTGCTTACTTAAAAGAGCAAAGCGCTGAAATTGAACAGGTTGTTATATTTAACGGTATGCTGCATAGCACATCTCATATGCCCGAAAAAAAACTTGAAGATATAGACGCTGAGTATTTCAGCCAACTTCTAAACTCAAACACGCTAACCCCTCTGCTTTGCCTGCAAAGTATTTTGCCACTTTTAACACACAAAACGCAGTGCAATATTACCGCACTTAGTGCGCGTGTAGGCAGCATTAACGACAACAAGTTAGGCGGTTGGTATACGTATCGCGCCTCCAAAGCTGCTTTAAATATGCTTTTCAAAACCGCTGCGATTGAGCTTGCACGGCGCGCCAAAAATACCAAATTAGTATTATTCCATCCAGGTACTACCGATACAGCCCTTTCTAAGCCATTTCAAAAAAATGTACCTGCGGGTAAGCTTTTTAGTACCGAATTTGTGGCAAAACAGCTTTTTACACTTACATTTAATAACCCTCATTTAGAACTCAATGGTGCGCCTGCCTATTTAGACTGGCAAGGTGAAACCATACCGTGGTAAGGAACTTTAATGCATTTTACTAAAGAGCGAATAAACGCACTTGAAAAACACACCCGTACTCATTTAATTAACTCGCTTTCGGGTTATAAAAGCGCCAATTTAATTGGCACCCAAGATAAGCAAGGCAATACCAATCTCGCCATTGTTAGCTCTGTCATTCACCTTGGTGCACACCCGCCGCTGGTTGGCATGATAATGCGCCCAAACAGTGTGCCACGCCATACATTCGAAAACATAATCGAAACGGGTAGCTACACCATTAACCAAGTTAACAAAGCTATTTATAAACAAGCGCATCAAACATCGGCCCGTTACCCTAAAGGCGAATCAGAGTTCAATGCGACCGGTTTAACGCCAGAATACCTAAATGACTTTACAGCGCCATTTGTGCAAGAGTCACGATTAAAATATGCGGTAAATTATGTTGAGCACCAACACTTAGCCGTAAATGGCACTGAGCTGGTTATAGGTGAAATTACCGATGTTTACTTAGATGAAGTTGTCTTGCAAAGCGATGGCTTTTTAGATTTACAGGCTATTGAAACAGTTGCTGTGACGGGGCTTGATAGCTACCATACAGGCAACAAACTATCTCGTTTACCTTATGCTAAAAAGCCTTAATATGTATGTCGTCGCATAATGTTGAATTACTGTTTTAGATTAAACACAATGCCTAAAAACCAAGGAGACATTTATGGCCACAGTAGGCGTTGGTACGCAAACAAGTGAACAAGCACTGGCAAGTTTAAGTAATATGACATGCAAAGTGACCCCCATACAAGTAGATGAATATTTGCAGCGTATTGCTAAAGCACAAGCATACATGCAAGCTAATAATATTGATGCCATATACTTAAATGCAGGCACTAATCTCACCTACTTTACAGGTATGAAATGGTACGCAAGTGAGCGCATGGTTGGTGCCATTTTACCTGCTATTGGTGAAGTACAATACATTGCCCCGTATTTTGAAATTGGCACCCTAAATGGGTTTAAAGTGGTTGAGGGGCCTATTCATGGTTGGCAAGAGCACGAGAGCCCCTACTCGCTTTTTGTAAATGTATTAAAGCAGCTTAACGTAAGCGACACCGCCACTATAGGCATTGATGAAAGCGCGCAGTTTTTTATATTTGACGGTATTAACAAAGCGCAAAAAGGCTTTAATCTAATCAATGCACAAAGCGTTACTGCACATTGTAGAATGCATAAGTCGGTAAATGAATTAGCGCTTATGCAATGTGCAATGGACATGACTTTAGCTGTACATCAAGCAACCGCAAGTATGCTTTACGAAGGTATTACCACCACAGAAGTAGAGGCTTTTATAAAAAAAGCGCATCAAAAGGTAGGCGCACCAGGTAACTATTTTTGTATTGTTTTATTTGGTGTTGCAACGTCTTTTCCGCACGGTGTTAAAGACCCTCAAGTCCTTAAAAAAGGCGATATGGTACTAATTGATACCGGCTGTAAAGTACACGATTACCTATCGGATATTACCCGTACTTATGTATATGGCGAACCAACAATGCGCCAACGAATGTTTTGGGATCACGAAAAAGCAGCGCAACTCGCCGCGTTTAATGCAGCCAAGATTGGTGTTACGTGTGAAGAGGTTGATGCAGGGGCTCGTAACTATTTAGCGGCTCAAGGATTGGGGCCACAGTATCAAACACCCGGCTGCCCACATCGTACTGGTCATGGTATTGGCTTAGATATTCATGAATGGCCATACTTAGTTGGTGGTGATAAAACCCCACTTGCCCCTGGCATGTGTTTTAGTAATGAGCCAATGCTAGTTATACCCGATGAGTTTGGCGTACGTTTAGAAGATCATTTTTATATGACCGACAACGGTCCACATTGGTTTACACAACCAAGTTATAGTATTGACGACCCGTTTGGGCTTAACGCTTAAACCCTTTAATAAAGAGCAGCCATTAGCTGCTCTTTTTAGTTTAAGGATTGATAATACATACTTCATCCCAATATCCCTTTTATACCAAGCAATCCGCAAAAGGATGAATATGAAAAACTTTAAAATTGATATCGTGTCAGACGTAATGTGCCCATGGTGCGTAATAGGTTATAAAAACCTAGAGACAGCGCTTGGCCAACTTAAAGACGAAATGAGTGCAGATATTACGTGGCATCCTTTTGAGCTAAACCCTGATATGCCACTTGAGGGTCAAGATTTAAACGAACACTTAATGCAAAAGTACAACCTGACTGAAGAGCAAGGCGATGAAAATCGTAAAAACATGTTTGAAGCTGGAAAGCGTGCTGGCTTTACGTTTAATTTTGATGGCAAACGTATCATGATAAATAGCTTTGATTTGCACCGCTTACTTACATGGGCGCGCGAACAAGGCAAACAAACACAGTTAAAACTCGCCTTTTTTGAAGCGCACTTCACCGATTTAAAATACTTAAATCAAGAAGACGCACTGCTTGATGTAGTAGAAAGTGTTGGCCTTGATAAAGAACAGGCGCGTAGTATTTTGCACTCAGATAAATACGTACAAACAGTGCGCCAAGAGCAAGAGCGCTTTAAGCAATTAGGTATTACCTCGGTCCCTACGTTTATCATAAACGATAAATATGCTATCAGTGGCGGACAACCAAGTGATTCATTTATTCAAGCACTAAAACAAATTAGTGAAGAAGAAGCCAAGCAAGAAGTTTAGCAAGTAAGCTGCTGTTTAACATATATAAGGCTGCGCAATGCAGTCTTATACGGTTTTAAAGGTGCAGCATGACTTTGCTGTCTACGTGAGCCGATATTTCTATAAGCTTTTAACAAAAACCCTCTGCTACTCAAACTTCACCTTCTGCGCTTTTATAAAAGTGCTGGCACTATACGTGCATTAGCTATTTTGTGTTCTTAATGAGTGTGCTGCGCGCTATTTTATTTCAAAGGGCACGTAAATATTACAATGTGCCATTAACTTCTTTCATACCGCGATTCACTCTCTATTTATTAAGGACTAACGAGCGATTAAATACGCATAAGGAGCAAGCATGGCTAAGTCAGCAACATTATACAGAATGGTAACCAATGAGCATATTTGCCCATTTGGACTCAAATCAAAAGATTTACTTAAGCGAAAAGGCTATAAGGTAGATGATAAGCCGCTGACATCGCGCGAAGAAACCGATGCATTTCAACAAAAGCACAATGTTGATACCACACCACAAACATTTATCGATAACAAACGCATTGGCGGGTATGACGACCTGCGCGCTTACTTTAATAAATCGGAGCCTGGTCAACAAGGTACTACTTACACTCCCGTAACGGCCATTTTTGCTGTTACCTTATTACTTGCCTTTGCATTTAGCTACTCCACTGGCTTTGCACTTTTTTCTATGCATACAATTATGCTGTTTGTCGCGTTAACAATGGGCGTACTGGCTATACAAAAATTACGTGACTTATACAGCTTTAGTAATTCTTTTATAACCTATGATTTATTTGCAATGAAAGTCGTGAGATATACTTATGTGTACCCATTTTTAGAAGCATTTGTAAGTATTGGCATGATTGCGGGTCTCTCTGCTTATATTGTTGCACCCATTTCTTTATTTATTGGGGGTATTGGCGCCGTGTCGGTGATTAAGGCTGTTTACATAGACAAACGAGAGCTTAAGTGTGCCTGCGTTGGCGGAGATAGTAATGTACCGCTGGGGTTTATCTCTCTGACTGAAAACCTGTTTATGATTGCCGCAGGTGTCTGGATGTTTATTAAGTAATCTTAATTAAGGTTAAATCATGAGCTTAATAACTAAACGGTTTATTTTACACAGCTGGTCATTTAGTGTAAAAAAGGGGACTAACTAAATAATAAATGGATTTAAAATGAAATACTTACTGTCTATCATTGCCGCTCTAATCATTACTGGCTGTACTTCAACTCCACTTCAAGACAGGCCTGCAGCAACGGTAAAATCAACAGTTCCACCTAAATACCCTATTGCAGAGGTACGTAATAAAACAGAAGGTTTTGTTACCATGTCTTATGATGTAGATAGTTATGGGCGCCCTAATAATATTAACGTTATTAACGCTAAACCTGAGCAAGTGTTTAATAACGAAGCCAAACGCGCACTATCTAAATGGCAATACTCACCTAAAGTTGTTAATGGTGTTGCTGTACCTGACAAAAACTTAGAAATGACAATTGAGTTTAATTTGGATAATTAATAATCGGGTAAGGTTATATCTTAAAGGCTGCAGTGTGCAGCCTTTTTAGTATTTGTTTGCAAGCTTATTAAGTACGATAAAGCACTTTAATAACATGCCAGCCGAATTTAGTTTTAACTAAATGTGGCTCTAAAATAGCGCCATTAAAGGCTATTTTGTCAAACTGCGGAACCATTTGCCCGCGTCTAAATTCGCCAAGGTCACCACCTTTTTTACCCGATGGGCACGACGAGTATTTTTTAGCTAAGGTTTGAAACTTGGCACCTTTACCTAATTGCTTAATAATGTCTTCTGCTATTTCTTTGTGTTTAACCAATATGTGGAGTGCGTGCGCTGTACTTGCCATTTCAAAGCCCTGATAATTTAAAACGCGGCGATTTTAGCACAGCCACATAAACCTGGCATCTACTTATGCTGCAATGTGTGAACGACTAATTTATAAATAATGTTTTGCGTCACCTGGGTTGGGTACTCTGCAATACTGATATTTGCCAAATAAGGTATAGCGGTTTAAAGCAATTTTATCGTACAGCCAATTATTAAAGGTATTGGGTAAAACACTAAATACAGTGGCTAGTTTGTAGGGGTAACCTAGCTGCTTTACTACTTCAAAAAAAGCGTGGCTTTGCGTGAATACTTTGCCGTTTTGTAAGTACACCATCGAGGCGTATTGTGTGGTTGAAAAACGAAAGTGAGTTAATAGCAGTGCACCTTTTGGAGATTGCACGCTGCATAGTTTAAAAATGACATTGGCATCGTTACTACACCACGCACTACATAATTTACACTGCGCATCGAATAATATAATTTTTTGATTACGCATTAATGTAGCCGCATCATCACTCATTTTATACCCCTAAGCGGTTACTGCTGAACCGGCTTTTTTTGTAACTTACGCTGCAATGTGCGCCTATGCATGTTGAGTTGCCGCGCTGTGGCCGATACATTACCATTATTACTATGCAGTACTTGCTGAATGTGCTCCCACTCTAAACGCTCTGGAGACATAACTGGTGTGGCAACATCACTGACATTTTGTGTATTTAAATCTGCGTTTAGGGCCTTTAATAGCGTGGCCATATCAACGGGTTTAGTAAGGTAGTCGTTAGCACCTAAACGCATGGCCTCTACAGCGGTGGCTATGCTTGCAAAGCCTGTTAGTAATACAATATACGCCTGCGGTAATAAGCTGCGAAGTGGCTTAATTAAGGCAAGGCCGTTATCGTCACCCAATTTCATATCGAGCAAAATACAATCTGGTAAATGTTTATGTGCATTTAGTAATGCATCACTTTGATTATGCGCAACTTCACATCTAAAGCCTTGTTTTGTTAAACGCCGAGCAAGTGTACTGGCTAGGTTTATATCGTCTTCAATTATAAGTAATTTCATGTATGTGACTGCTCATTATTTACTGTGGCTAATTTTACTTTAGCAACCGCCCCACCACCAGCATGATTATACAAAGTTAACGATCCGTTTAGGCGCTCAAACGTTACATTAGAAAGCAAAACCGCAAGCCCCATACCTTGGCTGCTAGGCATAAGTTGCCCGCCAAGCTCTGCTAATTGTGATTGGCTAAAACCGCTGCCAAAATCACGAATTAGCAAATATACACATTCACTATGCTGATTATTTTGCTGCCAGCTTAGCTCTAACTCGGTTTGGTTATTTTTTTGATTTGCAATGCATGCATTTTGTAGCAAATTGAGAATAGCAGGTAATAGCATTGCATCACTTTTTAAGGTCGCTGCAATTGGCTCACTTAACCAATTAATGTGCTGATCTGGGTATTGCAGTAATAATGTATCAGTGATCTGTGTTTGCAGCTGCTTTACTGTAATGTCCTCGATGGTATTTTTATTACGAAGCTGAGCAGAGAGTTTTCTAAAGTCGTTTAACTGCGACGCACACTGCTTAAGCGGCGTTTGCATTTGCACCACGACAGGGTTATTTGGCTCCTCTTCTAAAAGCTCTTCAAATAGTAACTGTAAGTTAGCAATAGGACTGGCTAGTTGATGGGTAATTTGCGCCGCTGCGCCATCTAGGGTCACCAGTTGCTCGTTACGCAGTTGTTGCTCGCGAGCTTTAGCTATTGTGCGTTCGCGCTCTTTTAATGCTCTACTCATAGCACCAATAACCAAAGCGATAACGCTTGCACTTAAAACAAAGTTAACCCACATGCCTATAAAATGCCCGCTCATATTCATTTGATGCATACTGTGATCGGGCATCCTAATGAGTAAAAAGCTATAAGCGGCAATTGCCAGTACGGCGATATAAGCGAGTCCTTTTTCACGAAGTGTTACCGCTGCAATCATGATAGGTAGCAATAATAGCGATACAAACGCATTGGTTGCGCCGCCACTTAATGAGAGCAAAATAGTTAAAAACAGCACATCCGCAGTGAGTTGCATCAACATACCAACGGGGCGCGCTCGACTTACATTGCGATAAGCAAATACGCTCACTAATTGAAATATAGCCTCTAACGCTATTACCACTAATAAAGGCAATAACGCTATTTGATGCTCTAATAAAAAATACACGCTTAGTACAGCAATTAGCTGCACGGCAATGGCACCACTTCGCAGCATTAAAAGACGGCTAATGGTCGGGTCGGTTTGCATAAACAAGGTACGGTTTACCTATAAAATTTAATACGTTAATAAAAGCAGTCAATCATCCATTGATATAGTAAAAAGCGCGCACGGTGTTCCTTGATGAAACACCATTTTCCATTGTTCATTACTTTTGCGCCAAAGCGACATACGTAAGGAGTAGTTGAACTCGCTTCGGGCTGAGCGCCTGTAAGCTGCTTGGTAACTAATTTGCGCGATGTCTTCGCTTAGCATTCGCCCCTTGAAGTGCTGGTTATAAAACTGTGGAACAACCTCAGTAGGTAAACGAGTCAGTACGTGCTGCTTATCAAATACGGTGCCATTAGCTGAAATCTCAATAAATTCATCATCAAGCAAGGCATTTAATGCATCGTTTGATTGGCGTACTTCTGGGTCTAATAATTGCCGTTCAGACTCAATTAAGTGATTAAATAGTGATGCTTTAATTTTATTACCCATACACTTCCCTTTTATCAGTACAGACCTAAGATAATAATACCTTTATTTGCTTTAAATTCGAACGGTTATATTTATAAATGCAGCAACGGGCATTTAAAATTACAGTAAATTTAAACTTTAAGAGACAAAACAGGGTAATAACTTCTCTTAAAGGGCAATTTTTGATATAACTCATCCTTTAGCAATACACGTCAGACCACCATTTAAGAGAACACATTATGGCCTACGCACATATCACAGGTTGGGGTAAATGCATTCCCCCAGCAAGCATTAGCAACGATGAAATTAGCGAAATAGTTGATACCAACGATGAGTGGATCACCACACGTACCGGAATTAAATCTCGTAGGGTTAGCCATGTAAGCACCGCAGAACTTGCAACCGTTGCAGCTAAACACGCCATTGATTGTGCTGGTATTGATGCAAAGGATATTGATTTAGTTATTTTAGCGACGTGTACCCCTTCAACAGTTGTGGCCAATACCGCCTCTTTAGTACAAAAAAACATTGGCGCTACGGGCGCTGCAGCGATGGATACCAATGCTGCGTGTTCTGGCTTTTTATATGCCCTTCAGGCTGCTACCGCACAAATTCAAGCGGGAATGATAAAAAAGGCCGTGGTTATTGCTGCTGAGCGTATGACTTGGTATGTAAACTGGGCACGCCGTGACAGTGCTGTATTATTTGGGGATGGCGCTGGCGCCGTAGTACTAGAAGCCGCAGAAACACCTGCAGGCCTACTTGGCACTAAAACCGGTTGTGACAGTGAAGACAGAGACATTTTACACATCACCAACTTTGGTAGTGATTTAAATAAATATGAGCCAATTGGTCCATCAGACTTACTCTTTGAAGGCCGTGAAATTTTCAAACGTGCCGTTAAAGGCATGAGTGAAGCGTGTGATGATGTATTAACGCAAGCTAATTTAAGCCTTGATGACATAAACGTACTTGTCCCGCACCAAGCTAACTTACGTATAATCCAAGCGATTCAGCAGCGTTTGAAAGTGCCGGATGAAAAAGTCATGGTTAACATTGCTGACTACGGTAATACCTCAGCCGCTACAATTGCTATTGCATTGTGTGAGGCCGTAGAACAAGGGTTGATCAAGCCACATTCAAATATTATGTCGGCAGCCTTTGGGGCCGGTTTAACATGGGCCGCAAGCTACATAAAATGGGGCGAGCGTGTAACGCCTATCAAAGTAAGCGATGCAACCTTGCCACCTTGTGAGCTAACAGGCCTTGAGCTTGTAGCTCCAGCCGTTAAAGCATGCCAGGAAGCTGAGCCAAACTAAAAACACATGTAACAAGCTATACATAAACGCACTTTTTGGTGCGTTTTTGTTTTTAAGGACAATAAAATTAAGGAACTAACTTGGAACTATTAGGTATTCATCATGCTGCTATTATTTGCAGTGACTACGCTCGTTCTAAACACTTTTATAGCAACATACTTAAACTTGACGTTATTAACGAGCACTTTAGAGCGGCACGTAATTCGTATAAGTTAGATTTAGCCATGCCTGATGGCAGCCAAATAGAGCTCTTTTCGTTTGACGCAGCCCCTGCAAGACCAAGCTACCCAGAAGCGCAGGGCTTAAGGCATCTAGCATTTAAAGTTAAAAACGTTGCCCAAGCAAAGCAGTATTTAGAGTCACAAAATATAACAGTGGAAGCGATAAGAGTGGATGAAATAACCGGCAAAAAATTCACCTTTTTTGCCGATCCAGATAACCTGCCACTTGAGTTATACGAGGTATAACCCTCGTATAACAAGGTTTATTTAAAGCGACTTTGCAGGTAATTAAATACCGCACGAATCCCTAACGCTTCACCACCTGTTGGGCGACCAGGTAATGCACGTAAATTCCACGCCATTACATCAAAATGTACCCATGGAGTGGTTGGCTCTACAAACTCTTTTAAATAAAGCGCTGCGGTGATGGCCCCACCAAACGGTGTGTTGGCACAGTTAGCCATATCGGCTACATCGCTCTTTAAAAAGCTTTTGTACTGATCAAATAAAGGCAATTGCCATACAGGATCGTTTACATCCATACCTGCATCAATAATCCCATTTGCTACATCACGCTCTGTTGAGAAAAAGCCCGGTAACTCAGTCCCTAAAGCAACACGACAAGCACCTGTTAATGTCGCAAAGTCAATAATTAGTTCAGGGTTATCGTTTTGTGCCTCGCTAAGTGCATCACACAATACTAAACGCCCTTCTGCGTCGGTATTATCTATTTCTACCATAATGCCTTTACGCGTTTTAATTACATCACCTGGACGAAATGCATTTCGTGATACCGCGTTTTCAACCGCAGGCACTAAAACGCGTAATCTAATTGGTAAATTAGCCGCCATAATTAACTGAGCTAATGCAATAACATGCGCTGCACCGCCCATGTCTTTTTTCATGTTACGCATGCCTGTGCTTGGTTTTAAATCAAGCCCGCCAGAGTCAAAACATACCCCTTTACCGACTAAGGTAATAAGCGGTGCGTTTTTGTCGCCCCATTTTAAATCAAGTAAACGCGGTTTGTTTTCGCTGGCGCGCCCTACCATGTGTATAGTTGGGTAGTTTTGCTCAAGTAGCTCATCGCCAATCCACTGAGTAAACTCGCCATTATAATTGTTGGCTAAATCTTCCATTACTTGCGATAAGTGCTGCGGCATCATATCGACCGCCGGTGTATTTACTAAATCACGCGCCAAATAAATAGCATCGGCTTGTTGCTTGATACGTTGATACAATGCTTCATCGGCGATGGCCAGTTGTGCCTTGGCAGTTGGTTTTTCTTTATATTCGCTAAATTCATAGCCGCCTAACACAAAACCGAGTGCTACTTGTTCTACAAAAGTATCATCGCCCTGAATTTGATACGTGCCCAGCGGTAATTTATTGGCAAGCTCGCCTGCGGCCCAAAAATCATCTTTGCTTTGTAATAAACAATATACGTGGCTTAACTCACCGGTTTGCGCATCTGGCACAAGCGCTAAACCTTGCTTTTCAAAGCCACTATTAGTTAACCATGTTTGTATAAAAGTCGGTTGTTGAGATTGCCAGTCAGTGAACTCGTTTTTGAGAATAAAAGATAAAGGAATACCAGAAGAAGTATGACGAAGTAATGCACTCATTGAAAAGCTCATAAAATAAAAAATGGTATCTCAAAGCATATCAATAAGAGTGACCAAAAGGTATAGCTAATTTAACCTAGTTTATTCTTTATTAGGTGCTTTAGTATGTTGTTTTAAATCCTCTTTAATAATTTCGGCGTCGAGATCTTTGACGGGTTTATTAATGTTAAATGAGCTTGGCAACACATCAACACCTACTAAATGGCCTAGCTTAACCACCAAAGGAATAGTAATAGGTGCAAACGGCAGTACGGCAAATATACCAAGACCAAGCCCTTTTAAAATATCAACAAACTGCTCGTTAGCACGTTTTAACTCTTCTTTGCTGGTTTGGCCTTGCGTGTAACGCTTATAAATAGTGAGCATTTCTATGGTTTCTTGCTTTTCTTGCTCGAGCGCAATTTTAAGCGCCACCATGGCACGACGAAAGCGAAGCTGTTGGCGCTTTTTACTAATTTTAACTACCCGCCAAGGCGCACGGTGAATAACTTTATATAATCGCATAGCGTGTATTTTCACACATAAAGGGTTTTACACAAGAATAATTTACTTAATACGCCCTATACTTTATGCTTTTGCACCATATCAGTGCTTATAAACTCATTTCTATGCAAAACAAACCAAAAGTAGCCATCCCTAAACCCCAAAAACCTAAGCCTGATGAATGTTGCGGTGGAGGTAGCTGCTGCCCTTGCGTGTGGGACGAATACAGGCAAAAGTATCGTGACTGGCAAGCGCAAAACCCACCTTCAAACTAACTTAAATAAACAAGTTGATAACATTTACCTACCTGCTTCACGCATTAAATCTTCTAAAAAACACTAAAACCGCACTTTATTAGTTCAAATTAGTTACATACTGCACCATTGTTGCAAATATATTTTATTTTGAACTTTTTGTTATTAAAGCGTTAATTATTAATTGCCCTCAAAGTTTTTTATGTATAGGCTGTACATAGGACTTCACATGAGGTGAGCTTTTAGCTCTAAAAAGTCGAGTAGGTTGACTTTTTATCCCCATGTGAACACGTCCAAAATAATAAATAAGTAGTGTTAATTACTGCATTACGTAAAGAATATATTCTAACTGGGGAAAATTAGAATGAAACTTAAAAGCAACACGCTAAATCAAGCAATTAGATTTGCTTTAGCTACAACGACCACAGCTGGTTTGTTTATATCAGGGTCTGTTATTGCAGCAGAAGAAACTGAAACCAAAGTAAACAAAAATGTTGAAAAAATTGCCGTAGTGGGTACGCGTTCAGCGCCACGCTCTATTGGTGATTCACCAGTTCCTATTGATATTATTGGCGGTGAAGAGCTTGAAAAGTCAGGTAACACTGACATGCTTGAACTACTAAAAGGCTCTGTTCCTTCTTTTAATGTTCACCAAAACCCTATTAGTGATGCAGCATCACTAGTACGCCCAGCTAACTTACGTGGTCTGCCCTCAGATAGCACGTTAATTCTTTTAAATGGTAAACGCCGTCACCGTGCTTCAGTTATTGCATTTTTAGGTGGTGGTATTAACGATGGTGCACAAGGTGCTGATATTTCAGTAATCCCAAGTATTGCACTTAAGCAAGTAGAAGTACTACGCGATGGCGCAGCAGCACAATATGGCTCTGATGCAATCGCAGGTGTAATGAACTTCCAACTAAAAGATGCCTCTGAAGGGGGTAAGTTCGAAGTACGTCATGGCCAATACTATGAAGGCGATGGTGACACAACACAGATTTCGGGTAATGTGGGCTTACCATTTACCGATAACGGCTTTGCTAACTTAAGTTTTCAATATAAAACAGCAGATGCAACAAGCCGCTCAGTACAACGCCCAGATGCCGCAGGACTCGCTGCTGCAGGTGTGCCTGACGTTTCTTCGCTTGCCCAAGTTTGGGGTGCACCTGAAGTTGATGACGACATTTCAATTTTTGGTAATGTCGGATTAGAGCTAACAAACGACTCTGAATTTTATATGTTTGGTAACTACTCTGAGCGTGACGTACGTGGTGGTTTTTACTACCGTAACCCGCATACTCGCCCAGGTGTTTACTCAAACGATGGCGGTGAAACACTGCTTGTTGCCGATTTAACAGAAGACATGAGCGGTAACTGTCCAACTATCGCGATTGACGATAACGTTTTAGATAACCCAGATTACATTAGCGGTGTTGCTAATAACCCTGATTGTTTTGCATTTAACGAAACCATTCCTGGTGGTTTTACACCTAATTTTGGTGGCAACATCACAGATACCTCTTTAACTATTGGTACAAAAGGTATGTTTACAGGTGGTTTCCTTAAAGATGCTTTTTACGATTTAAGTGGTACGGTGGGCTTAAATGAATCACGCTACTTTATTTACGATACAGTTAATGCCTCATTAGGGGCAGACAGCCCGCGTGATTTTAGCCCAGGTAAATACGAACAACTAGAGAAAAACTTTAACTTTGACCTTTCAAAAGGCTTTGATTTTGACCTAGCGTACGATGTAAATATTGCCGGTGGTTTAGAATGGCACGAAGAAACATTTACTGTTATTTCTGGTGACGAAGCGTCATTTACAGCAGGGCCTTTAACTGATCAAGGTTTTGGCATTGGCTCTAACGGCTTCCCTGGTTTTAAACCGTCGGATGCGGGCGAATACACCCGCCGTAACTACGCAGCCTATGTTGATGTAGAAGCACCTTTTACTGAAGAGTTCTTAATGGGCCTTGCAGTACGTTTTGAAGATTACGACAGCTTTGGTTCAACTACCAACTATAAAGTAATGGCACAGTACCACCTTACAGAAGACTTAAATATTCGTGGTTCTGTAAGTACAGGTTTCCGTGCGCCTACTGTTGGCCAAGCAAACGTAAGTAACGTACAAACAAACTTAAGTGATGGTGTATTACAAGATTCAGCACTTTTACCACCTACAAACCCAATTGCTGTGCAACTAGGTGGTACAGAGCTAACACCTGAAGAATCGCAAAGCTACACATTAGGTGCAGTATACACAATTGGTGATTTATTCTTAACGCTTGATTACTACAACATTGACGTAGAAGATCGCATCAGCCAATCAGAAAAAATCGTATTAAGCCAAGCTGATAAAGACACGTTAGAAGCAGCAGGTGTACCTAATGCACAAAGCTATGCGCAAGTAAGCTTCTTTACTAATGACTTTGATACTACAACGCAAGGTATTGACTTAGTAGCTAACTACACAGCTGACATGCTAGGCGGAAGCTCTACATTTAGCCTTGCTTACAACTGGAATGAAACTGAAGTAACTAAGTTCAGCGACATTACCGGAGAGTTTAAAGTTAAGCGCTTAGAAGAAGATTTACCTAACCACCGTGCAACGCTTACTTGGGCACAGCAGTGGGAATCTTTTTCAATGTTTACCCGTGCTAATTACTACGGCGAATACCAAGGTGTTCACGTAGATTACGATGCAACAGCAAAAACAGCTGACGCAGCGGTGACCATTGACGCTGAAATAACGTACTTCTTAAACGAATCTATTAGTTTCTCGGTAGGTGCACAAAACATCTTTGACCAAGACGCTGAAAAACTTGATTTTGAAGACCGTACCGGTATTCCTAACAATAACTGGGGCGGGCAATACTACGAAACGTCTCCATACGGTATTAACGGTGGCTTCTACTACGCGAAAGCAACCTATACGTTCTAATATTTTTTCATGATAAACCAAGGCGAAATGGTAAGACATTTCGCCTTTTTTATTTTATATTAATTAAAAAAACAATAATGTCTCATCATGCTAATTAAAAAAGCCAATCAATTATTACAGCAAAATAAACTCAAAGAAGCTGAGTTTCATTTTAAAGCAATTTTAAATAGTGACCCACAAAGCGGCGAGGCATTTTTTGGATTAGGTAGAATAGCGCTTAGGCTAGAGCGCTTTGATGCAGCGGTATACTTATTACAAAAAGCATGCGAACGTTTACCTCATATGCTAGAACCTTTACACGCCCTTGCCGATGCTTTTAATGGTGTTCAATCCCCTGACGATGCGCTTAAAGTACTCGAATATGCTAGAAGCCTTGCAAGCCATAACCCGGAGCCTCACTACTACTTAGCCCAACATTATTTAAACTACGGTGAATTAGACAAGGCGCACACTACATTTGCGCATGCGCTAAGTATGGGGATTTATCCTGTAACGGCTTATATATTATTTGAATTAGTTCAATTGGGCCGTTTTAATAAAGAACACAACTATGTGAGCAATCTACACCACTTTTTAACGCAAACGAATAACCTGCGCTTAAAAATGGTGTGTTATTACGCATTAGGCAAAAGCTACGATAAACTAGACGACACAGAGCAAGCATTTAACTATTATGTGCTTGCCAATAAACTTCAAAAAAAGCTTACTCATTTTAAAACCAGTGACTTAGTGCCTTTTTATGAAGCAATTATAACGTATAATACACAACAGCTAATTGCATCTGCCGATCAGACTTTTACCGGCACTATTACTCCCGTGTTTATTATAGGCATGCCCCGAAGTGGCTCTACCTTACTTGAGCAGATGTTGGCTAACCACTCACAATTTGCCACGTTAGGTGAAAACACCAGTATAAGTAACCAAGTAGTGGCTTTTATAGAGCAACAAACACAAACGCCTTATCCCCAATGCTTAGATATATTAAATACTGATTTAATTACAAAAGCGCGCAATATTTATATTGAAGAATTAAAAAAAGCACAGCCAATACGCCCTTTTATTATTAATAAGCTACCAAGTAACTACCAATCTATAGGCTTAATTTATTTACTGTTTCCTAATGCTAAATTTATTAATTTAAGTAGGGATTTTAACGCCACTGCTTTTTCGGTATTCAGTAACTACTTTGCCGAAAATGAACCGTACTTTTGTGATTTAAAAGAATTTAAACTTTACCATGCGTTGTATGCAAAATTAATGGATCATTGGCGCAGTCTGCCCTCATTGCCGCTATACGATATGCATTATGAGCAAATAGTTGCCGAGCCTGAGTCGCAGCTAAGTGCTTTATTTTCGTTTTTAGGGTGTGAGTATGAACCGGAATGCTTAGCATTTTATAAGCGTAAAGCTGCTGTTAGCACATTAAGCAAGCAAGCCATTAGGCAGCCAATTAATACACACGCACTTGCGCATTGGGAGCGCTATAAAACACCGCTTTTAAAACAATTTGAATGAGCCTAATTGCCTAACTGTGCTCGTTAAACCAGCTTACAACATCTTTAAACTGTTCATCTCGTGCCTGTGGGTGCGTAAGCATATTAATATGATCGTAATCCACACTGTGGCCATAGCGCTTGCCATAAATTTTGAGGGTTTGTTTTCCAGGCCCTGACTCTGCCATAAACTTTTTGATATCAATAGGCTGCGCCAGAGCTTTGTCGTTTACTGCGCCAATATGAAGTGTAGGGGGGACATGCAGCTTAGCTAACGCACTTGCGTAATCAAAACCATCATCGCTATCTACCCAAGGCCTTTTTTTAGCCCATTGCATACTTTGATAATGCGACTTTTGCGATTCGTTATCGCTGCCCCACTTATAACCTTTCGCATTTAAGTAACCATGCTTTTTAGCGAGTAATGGCGCCATAAAGTACCAAATCACATTCGCTTGCAGTAACTTTTTAGGGTGGTTATTAAATAATGAACGTTTTGAGCCAAAATAGGCACAGGCCTTCACGTCTGTTACATACTCAGGAAAACGAGCAAAAACGCTATTCATTAAAACGCCTCCCCAAGAGTGAGCGATCCAATAGTCAGGCTTTTTGCCCTCCTCTTCCTCTATATAATTAATAAAGGCGGGAATATCTTCAACTATCGCCTCCGTTTGACCATATTTAGCATGACGTGAAATCAGCGGCTTACTTTCACCACGCCCACGCAGGTCTGCTACATAACAACAATATCCTTGCTCCGCCAAAAAAGGCGCTAAACCTTTATTACTGTGAGTATAAAAAATTTTGCCGTTTTCTACTGCTCCATGCATTAAAAACACGACGGGGCCTGCTTTATCATCGTTCGCGATACGGCGTAGATGCAAAGTTTGTTGATTGTTTAATTGAACAAAATGTGATTGCTGAGTGATTGCCACAAATTTTCCTTTGTTATTTTTACTTACTCATCCTACCAGTAGCATGGTTAATTCTAAAGTAAATGGTTGCACTTTTTAGCGGGGCATTTGATACAATTACATTATTATTGAATTGCTAAATTTAAGCTATGAAATCAAAATCAAACAGCAACAAGTTACATCCTCGCAATCAACACTTACATGGCTACGATTTGGACATGTTATGTGAAAAACATAATGCGTTAGCACCTTTTATAATAACAACTCCTGCGGGCAGTAAAAGCATCGATTTTAGCAATAACAAAGCCGTTAAAACGCTTAACCAAGCTCTATTAAAAGCGCACTATAATATAGAATTTTGGGATATACCCGATCAAAACTTATGCCCCCCTATTCCAGGGCGAGTAGATTACATACATCACTTAGCCGATTTATTAAGCACAGATAACCAACAAAACATACCGACAGGACGTAAAATTAAAGCGCTTGATATTGGGACAGGGGCTAACTTAGTTTACCCTCTTACAGGTAGCCACGAGTATAACTGGCACTTTACAGGGAGTGATATAGATGCAAGTTCAATAAAAATTGCAAAGCAAATAGCGCAGTTTAACGGTTTAAAAATCACTTTAAAACATCAAAAAAATGCTTCTTCTATTTTTAAAGGCATTATTAATCAAAAAGATTTATTTCACGTAACTCTGTGTAACCCTCCGTTTCACGCAAGTGCTGATGAGGCTAGCAAAGGCACTGAGCGAAAGTGGAAAAACTTAGGAAAATCACCTAAAAACACCCTTAATTTTAGCGGGCAAAATAATGAGCTATGGTGCGAGGGGGGGGAAGCCCAGTTTATCAGTAATATGATTACTGAAAGCGAGCAATTTGCGGAGCAGGTAATATGGTTTACGTCGCTTGTTTCAAAAAAAGAAACACTTGCTACGTTAGAAAAAAAACTCAGTACACTCCCTATTGCTGAATATAAAATTATAGATATGGCGCAGGGGCAAAAAGTAAGTCGCTTTATTGCGTGGAGTTATTTTGATAAAGCTACCCGAGAACACATTTTTGAAGAGTTTATGTAAACCCATAAAATAATAAGGCTAATAAAGGAATAACAACAATGATAGATTTTCGCTCAGACACCGTTACTCGACCTTCCAAAGCCATGCGCGATGCAATGCATAATGCCCCAGTTGGCGATGATGTATACGGCGATGATCCTAGCGTAAACGAATTAGAGGCATATGCATGTGAGCGCTTTAATTTTAACGCTGCGCTTTATTGTAGCTCTGGCACGCAAGCCAATTTATTAGCTTTAATGGCGCATTGTGAGCGCGGGGACGAATATATTTGTGGACAAAATGCCCATAACTATAAGTTTGAAGGCGGTGGCGCTGCCGTGCTTGGCTCAATACAACCTCAACCTATCGAAAACGAAAAAGACGGCAGCTTATGTTTTAACAAGATTGCCGAAGCTATAAAACCTAACGACTGCCATTTTGCCAACACGCGCTTGCTTAGCCTTGAAAATACCATTGGCGGTAAAGTGCTCCCGCTTGAGTACTTAGCCCAAGCTCACGACTTTGTTAATACGCATAAATTAGCACTGCATTTAGATGGTGCGCGCGCGTTTAATGCAGCCGTTGATCTAAATGTAGATATAACAGCAATTACAAAGCACTTTGATTCTGTTTCAATTTGTTTATCTAAAGGCTTAGGTGCGCCAATCGGCTCGCTATTATTAGGCGCACCAGCATTAATCGACAAAGCTAGGCGCTGGAGAAAAGTACTCGGTGGCGGCATGCGCCAAGCAGGAATGCTTGCAGCCGCTGGTCAATATGCACTTGAGCACAATGTAAATCGCTTGCAAGATGATCACGCTAATGCGCGTTATTTAGCTCAAAAGTTAAATAAATTAAGCGGTTTTACTGTAGATATGAGTAACACCACCAACATGGTGTATGCAACGTACAGTAGTAGTATTAATATTGAAGAGCTTGCACAAGCGCTTAAGCTGCAAGGTATATTATTTAGCCCAAGCAAGCAGCTTAGGCTAGTAACGCATTTAGATATTACGCGCGAAGATATTGATACATTTTTAAATGCCTTAGCGGCCCATATTTAATTCTGCTTTATAATGTTTGCGGCACACCGAAACGTATCGGTCGTTGCCGCCAATTTCTACTTGGTTACCATCGGCAATCGCATTGCCGTTTTCATCTGTGCGCAACACATGATTGGCTTTACGGCCGCAATGACATACTGTTTTAAGTTCAACCAGCTTGTCGGCCCATGCTAGCAAGTACTGAGAGCCTATAAATAACTCGCCTCTAAAATCGCTTCGCAGGCCATAACATAATACTGGAATACCAAGTTCATCAACCACATCAGTTAGTTGCATAACTTGCTCTTTAGATAAAAACTGGCATTCGTCGACCAATACACAGTGGCGTTTTTTTTCGTTTTGAAGGTTTTGAATCAAATCAAATACATTTTTAGATTCATCAAATATATGTGCATCAGCTTGAAGACCGATACGAGACGATACTTTCCCTACACCAGAGCGGTTATCAATGGCAGCCGTTAAAATAACGGGCTCCATGCCGCGCTCACGATAGTTAAACGCAGATTGTAACAAGGTGGTTGATTTACCCGCATTCATCGCAGAGTAGTAAAAGTATAATTGAGCCATTGCCGTGCCTTAAGATAAAAAGTGCGCTTATGCTACCTTAATATACGATTAATACCAATTTCATATCGCTATTTTAGTTAATAAGCGCTTTGATTTTCTTATTACTCAACAGCTTGCAAGTATTTTATGTAAATTTCAGCACTATCAAAGTGCGCTAGCCATTGCCATATCTCTTTACTAAGCTGGCTATTTTGCTGATAAAACTGCTTTGAAAAAATTAAATAACCGTCCGTTGTTTCATAAGGTGGGTAAAGGGGTTTTACATCACTCCCTTTATGTTGATAGCTCGACACTTTTAAGTCATCTACTTGGCATAAGTCAACACTTGCCTGCACAACGCCTTTATCAAGTAATTCAAATGCTTTATCTTTAGAAAACGTATTATGAATGTAAAAAGGCTCTTCTTTTAGCGCGCTGTTCAAGCCATAGCCATTAGGAATGGCAATAGTGAATGCTTTATTTTGGAATACTTCGCGGGTTTTCCATTGTTTATGAAAACGCGCTCGCCCTATTAAGCAGCTACTAAATCGACTCACTGCAAATCTTTCTAGCAATACGCCCTTTTCGTTTGTAGGGTACACAGCAAAACGTTCACGCCCAGCACGATAACTTGCAATAACCGCATTAACACGGTTAAGTTCTAAATCGTTTAGGCACCTGCGCCATGGTTTTCTAACAAATGAAATAGTCACATTGGGTATGCCGGCATCTAATTGCTTTAAAATTTCAATCGAAGCGCCAGGGTTATCTATCGGTACTTCCTGCCCTACCCCTAAAAACATAGGTGCTACGTCTTTGTCTTCGTAGCAAAACACTAAATTCGTTGGGTCAGCCAGCGCAGGGGCTGCAAATGTAAAAGCACAAAACAAGCTGATAAGTCTATATATTCTCATAATATTTTTATTTTAGCTGAGTTACCTAAAGTGTAGCGCGTCGTTTTATAAATGCCTAAGTTAATGATTATAATCTATATTAAACCTTCATGCTTTAACAACCATTGCTTTCTTGCAAGCCCACCAGCGTAGCCTGTTAACTTTGCGTTTGCGCCTATGATCCGGTGGCACGGGACAATAATACTAATAGGGTTTTTACCGTTTGCAGCCCCTACAGCTCTTACCGCCTTTGGATTGTTTAACAGTCGGGCTATATCACCATAAGTACTGGTTTTACCAAAAGGGACACTGAGTAATGCTTGCCACACACTGTTTTGAAAAGGCGTACCATGCGTATCTAATGGCACATTAAAGGTTATTCGCCTGCCATTAAAGTATTCGTTTAATTGCTTTGCGCAAATTAAAGCCGGTTCATTCGTCACCTGCTCAATGGGTGTATGTGTGTAGTGTGTTTTTGGATAAAAACCGACATAGCTCACGCCGTTTTCGGTTGCTTGAATGATAATGTCGTCAATTGGGCTCGAAATAGCGGTTTGGATAATCATGAAAGTTGTTGCCATAGCTGAAAGGTTAAGTATGAGCGAAATGGGGCGCTCAGTTCAGGGTTAAATTGCTGCGTATTTACTAACGCTTTTTTTACGCCCAGATCGCCAGCTAACAATATATCTGGGTTACTTTGCCCGCGCAGTTTGGCGTAGTTAACGGTCCATGGGCCTATCCCTTTTATCTCAAGCCAATTATCTAAAAGGCTATTTTCAGGATTATCGGCGCAGTACTTAGATAAATTTTTTAATGCATTTTTGCGCGATTGCGGCATTTTAAAAAATTCAAAGTCGCAGGTAGCTAAGTCTTCTGGCTGTGGAAAATATATTTTATCAGCATGTTGATCACCACGTTCTGCGACTAACTTTGTAACTAAAGTATGTGCGGCTGCTACACTAACTTGCTGACCTAGCACAGCGCGGATCCCCGCTTCAAAGCTCGACCATATTCCAGGCAATCTTAATCCTTCACTTAAATTAAATGCACCATTTATACTACCCTTCAAGTGAGTTTCTATATGGTTTATGTCAGCATCTACATCGAGCACACGACGAATATTATTAATAACTTTATGTAAATGCTCGGTATTGTCTATCACTATTTCAACTTTAAAATGGTTATTTTTCGCTTTAAAGTGCGCGTTAAAATGGCCTACAGCCCCATTTAACTTAAATGTTCGCCCATAACTATTCGGGGTTATCCACTCCATAGGCGATATTAGTCGCTTTGATAAAAAGCTATGTAAGGCTTGCCAATTGTAGGGCGGCCTAAAGGGAAGCGTTAATATAATCACAGGGCTTGACTCTTTTTTTGTTTTTCTGAGCGTTGATGGCGCTAAATGCAATTGTTGTAAAAAGGCATCATTAAAACGGCGCACACTTTTAAACCCAGCTGCAAAGGCAATATCGGTTATTGGTAATGTGGTTTCTTGAATAAGCTTTTTGGCAAACTGACATTGGTTAAATAAACGATATTGGGTAATAGACACACCAAAGTGCTGGTTAAATATACGCCTCAAGTAACGGCTCGTAATACCCAAGCGAGTAGCAAGTATTTCGCAATTATCATTCTCACCTAGGTCAATTAATTGCTTAGCTCTTAGTGCAGTGGTTTTTACTCCCAGCCAAGCCGCGCTACCTGGCGCACTATCGGGCCGGCAGCGTATACACGGCCTAAAGCCCGCTTGCGCGGCATTGTGCGCGTATTGATAGTACAACACGTTTTTTTCATGTGCAGTAGGTGCGGGACAAATCGGCCGACAATAAATGCCGGTGCTTTTTACGGCAACGTAAAATAAACCGTCAAATCGGGCATCACGGCTTTGCCGCGCTTTTTGCCAATACTGATTATTCATCAAGGGTCTTAATCAATAAAACGTACCTTAGCATAGCAATGTTTTAAACCAGTACTGGCCATTTTCGGTACTCATCTGCTTTTAAAAGTATCATACCAACCCACTTAGTGAGTTAAGCGTGTAAGTATCACTATTGCTCTGCAAAATCGAGCAAGTCTTGTCCTGCGAGACGATAGATTATCCATTCGTTTTGGGCTTTTGCCCCAATGCTATTATAAAAATCGATAGCGGGTTTGTTCCAATCAAGTACTACCCACTCAAAGCGACCACAGTCGTTTTTTATGGCTTTATTAGCCAAGTGCTTCATTATTAGTTTGCCCGCGCCATTGCCACGGCTATCAGGGCTCACATATAAATCCTCTAAATACAATCCATTTTTACCCAACCACGTAGAGTAATTATAAAAATACACCGCAAAGCCAATAGGCTCATCATCTTCAAGGCAAATAACACTGTGTGCTGTTGCCCCCTCACTAAACAGCGTTTTTATAATTGCCTGCTCATCTGTTTTTACTGCATCGGGTTCTTTTTCGTAAATGGCCAGTTCGGTAATAAACTGTAAAATGGTTGGCGCATCGCTTTTTTTAGCGTCGCGTATTTGTATTTGCTTACTCATGTTATTAATCCTAAAAGTACTGCTCTATTTTTTCTTTTAAAATATCAAGCTGAATGGGTTTAGTTAAGTAGTCGTCCATACCGGCATTAATACAACGTTCTTTATCTGAGTTCATTGCATTAGCGGTTAGGGCAATTATTTTTATTGCTTTGTGCTCATCCCCTGCCATACCGTCTCGTATATTAGCCGTGGCGTCAAAGCCATCCATTACCGGCATTTGGCAATCCATTAATACTAAGTCAAAATACCCCTCGTTGTGCTCGCTTAAGGTGTTTATGGCTTCTTGCCCGTTTTGCGCTAGTATCACCTCGCAATTTAGCTTTTTAAGCATTAGTGTAGAAACATGTTGATTAACGGGGTTATCCTCAACTAATAAAATTTTTGCAGGTGTGTCTGATTTTTCTTTTCTTAGTGACGAAATATACCCTGGAGTCACCAGAGGAAGGGGGTCGGTGCTGTCTGAACTTGTTATAACCGATAACGCAGAAATTAAATCGGCGGTTGTAACTGGTTTAGGAAAATACGCTTGAAAACCAATTTTTGAGTAGCGCTGAGCGCCTTCCATACCTGCAATACTGGTCATCATTACCAGTGGCATGGCTTTATAGTCATCATGTGCTTTAAGTACTTTACACAGCTCCATTCCATCCATTTCTGGCATTTGCATGTCTAGCACGGCAATATCAAACATAGTTTGTTTGTTTTCTATGCGCTTTGCACATAGCTCAAGCGCCTGCTTAGCACTACTAGCAAGCGTAACTTTTGCCCCCCAATGTCCTAACTGTTGAGAAATAACTAAGCGGTTAGTCTCGTTATCATCAACTACGAGTACATTTAACGAACTCATATTTATATTTGGGATAATGCGTTCTTTTTCTTCCCCTTCAGCCACTTGCATGGTTGCAGTAAATTCGCTGCCTTTGCCAGGTGCGCTCACCAGTGAAATTTTGCCATTCATTAGCTCACATAACTGTTTACATATAGCAAGCCCTAAGCCCGTGCCTCCGTACTCCCGTGTGGTTGATGCATCCACTTGCGAAAAAGGGGTAAATAATTGCTGTTGTTTTGCCTCGGTTATGCCTATTCCTGAGTCTTTTACTTTTATATTTAGCAGTAGGTCTTGCTCAGTTTTTTCTACAGAAGCACTCACCACCACCTCACCCTGACTGGTAAATTTAACCGCATTACTAATTAAGTTGGTTACCACTTGACGTATGCGCCCAGGGTCGCCCATTAAATGAGAAGGCTCCAAAGAAACTAAATCTAAAATAATCTCAATGCCTTTTTCTTGTGCGGTAAAGGCTTGTGCCTCAGCTATTTCGCCAATTAAGTCGCGAGCATTAAAATGTATATGCTCAAGCTCAACTTTGCCTGCTTCCGCCTTTGAAAAGTCGAGTATATCGTTAATAACACCAAGTAAAGAATGAGCACTACTTTTAGCAATAGCGACTTTTTTTTCTATCGGTTTACTTAATGACTCTAACTCAACCAATTCTAACATGCCTAATACGCCATTCATCGGCGTGCGAATTTCATGGCTCATTGTGGCTAAAAATTGGCTTTTTGCCACCGCAGCCTCTTGCGCTTGTACTAAAGCAACTTTTAGCTTTTCAGCGGTTTCTTTACGCTTTTGCGAGACCAATGTGCTACCCACTAACGTAGCCAAAGAGCGCAAATAAGTCTCCTCACTTTGCGTCCAAATGTGCTTTTCTCCGACGGTCTCTGCACATAAAATACCTAAATTACCATCTCCGGATGAAATAACTGCATCCAGCATCGACTCAATATTTAATGGTTGAGTATAGCTTTGGGTAAATTCAACCGTTGCCTTGTGCGAATACACATCGTCAATTGCCACTAGGTTTTGATCAAAAATTGCCTCATAGTAACTTGGAAAATCAGCCTTTTTGAGCACGCCGTCAAAATCTACAAATCCGTTTTGCCGAGTATATAAGCCATGGCATGCCATTTCGTCGCGCTGTTTATTAAGTATCCAAATAGAGGCACGTTCAACATTTAATACCTCTACCATTGACTTTATCGCCAGCTTTTTGACTTGTGCAACGTCGCTATTTTGTACCTCAGGCGAAACCGTTAATGACGCTAAATTTTTGTTATAGGCGTTTGCTTTTTCGCTTTCTAACTCTAGGCGTTTATGTGTATCAATACTTTGGAATGACCCAAAAACACGCACACATTTGCCGTCTTTAAATTCCGCCTGCCCCATCGACTTAACCCAGCGCTCTTTACCGGTATAAGTTAAAATGATCAGCTCAACACTCCAGCTTTCACCTAAAGTGACTGCACATTCAAATAAAGTACTGATTTTCTCTCGATGCTCTCCTGGCTTATAAAAATTTATAGCTGTTTCGATGCTAGGCTCAAACTCTTCTGGTACTTCGTGTATTACTTTTACTACATCTGACCAATACATGGTTTGGTTTTCAAGGTTTATTTCCCATGCACCTATTTGGCCTTGTTTACTCATTGCCTCAAGCAAATTTTGCTGGCGGGTAATTTCTGCTTGAGTATTGTGGCGCTCAGTAATATCTGAAATAAAACCATCTAAATACAGTACTTGGTTGTCATCACCATAAATGGCCTGACCTTTTTCGTGTACCCAACGAATATGGCCATCACTTCTTTTTATTCTGTATTCAATCGACCAAGGTAGTTTTTGAGCAATACAAGTACTTACTTGTAGCTCAACCTCTTTGTCGTCTTTGTGAATCATTGAAGCAAAGCTCAGTATTTTATTATTTATAAACGCATCTGGCGTATAACCTGTTATACCTTTTACCTGATCGCTCATATATAACATGGTCCATGCTTTATCAAACTTACACCGATAAATCACGCCTGGAATATTATCTACTAACGAAGCAAAGCGGTCGCGGCTGTACTGTAGTTCAGATTCAATCTGCTTACGCTCGGTAATGTCTAAATGTGTTCCGATCATACGCCGAGGCGAACCATCTAAGTTCCACTCGACCACTTTTGCAGTGTCGAGCACCCAAACCCAGTGGCCATCTTTGTGTTTCATCCGCGCTTCGCTGACATAGTAGTCTGTATCACCGTTAAAATGCGCTTTTAATTTTTGCTCTGAAATAACTAAATCATCAGGGTGTGCATACTTATACCAAGTATCAATTGTTGTTGGCTCAAGCTCACTGAGCTTATAGCCTATTATTTCTGCCCAGCGATTATTAAACGTCACTTTGCTGGTATCTATAAACCAATCCCATATTCCTACAGCGGTGGTATCTATAACTAACTGCAACTGGGTTTTATGCTGTTCAAGTTCAAGCTCTTGTAGTTTCAATGGTGTTACATCGGTGCGAATAGCAATGTAGCTTTGTGGTTTACCGTGCTCATCAAAAAATGGCGCTATGGTAGTATCTACCCAATAAAACCCCCCATGTTTTGCTTTATTACATATTTGGCCGTTCCATACTTCACCCCGTTTAAGGGTTTTATACATGCTTTTAAAAAAACCTTTGTCGTGCCTGCCTGAGTTTAGTAAGCGGTGGTTTTGGCCAATAAGCTCATGTTCTTCATAGCCGCTTATTTCACAAAACTTCTTATTGACAAAAGTAATAGTGCCCGCTAAATCGGTTACTGCAACAATGGCATGTTCATCAAGGGCACTTTTTTGCTCATCTAATTGTTTAAACGCGGTTTGCAAAGCTGAACGTTGCTTTTGCAGTATACTCTGCTGCTCTTCTTTCACTGCCACCATTTTTTGAAGATCGACTGATAACCTATTTAACTCATGGCTATCAGTTAAGGTCGGTACAGTTACTTTCTCGCCATCGGTAATTTTAGTCATTACTGAGGTGAGCTGAATTAAAGGTTTAGATAAGCGCCGACTAAACCACCAAGCTGCACATAAAACAAGCAATAAAGACACTGCATTTGATAAAATTGCCAAACGTTTATAATAACCAAAGTCTTTGAGCATTATGTGTGAAGGTTTTGCCGCTAAAAGTTGCCACCCTTCTACGCCCAAAAAATCTAACTCGCTAACGTGAGCATTATAAGTGGTACCCTGAGTACTGCTGTACTCAAACATTTGTTTATTAGTTAGTGTGGTTTGCGTAAGAACGGGAGCCTCTTCTGCATTCGTTACTGAAGAACGCTCTATTTTATTGTTATGAAGTACAAAAAAACTAACATCATTATGTGTGCTATGAATGGTGCTTAGGCCTTCTAAAAGACCATGCATATTTACTTCTGCTAAAATTACCCCTCCTAGTTTTTGCGCATCACTAAGCCAAGGTATAGCCACAATATTAAACTGTTTACCTTTAAACTCAACAGAGCCGAAAGTGGCTTGCGCTGAGGTACTTACAGAGTTAATAAGCTGGCTCAGTTCACCTTTGTCTATCTGCCCATAAGGCGAGATAATGGGCTGCCCGAATGTAGATGCAGCTATAACCTCAATACTATTTACAAAATCATAGTGAGTAACAAAATGGTTTATTAGTTTGCTTTGTTCAAGAGGGTAATTAGCAAGCTGGTTTTTAAAGGTATATAAATCAGTAAGATGATCATCAAACCATAAATTAGTAAACTCAGATGCAATAGAGCTTAATTCGTGAAGCTCTGCATCTGCATTTTTTTTTAAGGTACTATTTACATGCTGTAAGCTGAACCAAGTCAGTAAGCAAAGAGGAACAATAGCCATAAACAAAAAAGTAATGATCAGCTTACTACGCACAGACTGAGCTGTGCCACTTAGCAGCCCATACTTTTTTCCTTCAACCATGCTATATATCCAATAACTGTAAATGCATTATTTGTTACCTACATTAATGCACTAAAACCTAAAAGACGCAAGTTTTAGCCCTCAAAGTGGGAAAAATACACCACTTAATTACAGTTTAAACATCAGTAAGTTGCAATTAAAAATTAATTACTCAAATAGACTAAACGTTTAAATTACGGCAAATTTAACCTTTCTCTTTTTTATATTTTATTGTTAAAAACTAAAGCTCACTATTTATACGAACTTTTACTTATCTAGAACCTTAAAATGTGCTTAAATTTATTCAATTTTTTGGTATAACACCGCTCGCGCTTATATACAATTGTGCGTTTACACGTATAAACCCTAAGCTACATTTGAAAATTTTTTGGTGAAAATACTACAAATAAATCACATTTCATAGTTAAACAAAAATGCAAAACTGTTCATAAACCAAGCAGTAACGCAAACTTAAATAAGAATCAAAACCAATTGTAAAGCAATGATTTTTATAGAAAAACTTGCAAAACACATAATTTCAACTACACTGTGCACAATTAAAACAGTTAAGGTGATTTATCATGAAAGGTAATCAAAAAGTAATCGATGCATTTAATACTTTGCTAGCCAATGAGTTAGCCGCAATTGACCAGTATTTTATTCATTCACGCATGTATGATGACTGGGGTTTAGATAAATTATATGTACGCCTTAACCATGAAATGGAAGAAGAAAAAGATCACGCCGATTGGCTTATAAAACGCATCTTGTTTTTAGAAGGTGTGCCTAATATGACTAAACGCCGTGATCTTTTGATTGGTAACGATGTAAAAAGCATGATGCAGAACGACTTAACACTTGAGCTTGAAGTGGTTGCATGTGTTAAAGACGTAATTGCTATTTGTGAAGAACAACAAGATTATCAGTCGCGCGAAGTATTAGAAAAGCTATTATTTGATACCGAAGAAGATCACGTTTATTGGTTAGAGCAACAACTTGGTCTAATTGATAAAATTGGCACACAAAACTACCATCAAGCACAAATGGGCGAGTAAGGAGCATAAAGTATGAAAGGCGATAAAGACGTTATAGCAGCTTTAAACAAAGTACTCGCTAATGAGCTTGTAGGTATTAATCAATACTTTTTGCATGCTCGTATGTTTAAAGATTTTGGTTTTAGCCAGCTTGATAAAGCAGACTACAAAGTTTCAATTCAAAAAATGAAAAATGCCGACCGTTTAATCGAGCGTATTTTATTTTTAGAAGGCTTACCTAACTTACAAGACTTAGGCCGTTTACGCATTGGCGAAAACAGCGAAGAAATGATTGCCGCAAATATGAGCTTTGAGCTCGATACAATTGATGATTTGCGCAGTGCCATTAAATTAGCTGAAAACAAAAAAGATTATATTAGCCGTGAAGCACTTGATAATATTTTGAACGAGCAGGAAGAACAAATTGACTGGCTAGAAACCCAGCAATTACTTATTCAAAACACGGGGCTTGAAAATTACTTACAGTCTCAACTGTAAGGTAAGTTTAGGCCATAAAAAAAGCAGCTTTATAAGCTGCTTTTTTTGTATCAGAATTTTGTAATAATGAATTAAGCGACTTGATCGGTAATATCTGCAATCTCAATAAGTTTGCGATTTAGGATCTTTTTAGTACAACAACAACACTTACCGCATTGGCTGCCTACTTTAAGCTCTTTAGTTAATTCACGCATGGTAGTTGCACCATCGTCAATTGTTTGCTCAATTTTTTTATCAGTCACCCCGTGACAAAGACAAATATACATGAATACAAACTACTCTCAATTTCATTTAGTAGGTGCATATTAATCTAAACAGTAATGGTTATCAATTGTTTCGCAGTAGAAAAGCTTATTTTTCAAAAAATTTAGATCAGAGCCACTTAAGTCGAGAATTCACGGCACGTTGAGAAGTTATTGATTTAGAATAAAATGCGGCACTTAAATTAAGATTTATTAACTTAATTACACTCTAAAAATAATTATGTTTTTTATTAGGTAAATTTCTTAATCAACGTAAAATCGCTTACAAACGTCTATGAAAGTAACTAGTTTGAAATGATAATTGGACTTCCCAGCTTTCACTAGACAGTTTTTAACTCAGAATAGTACGCTTCTTCAAACTTAGCAGGTGAAACACCGCCTGTGTGTGAAT